>NZ_DATFBA010000172.1:0-5297 GCF_035254065.1 Geomonas sp. | reverse complement strand
AAACAGTTGCCTCGCGTTAGTGCCCGAGGACCTTGATTACTCCCACCTGCTCTGGATTGAGTCGGATCTCTGCTTCCCCCCCGAGCTTCTCAGGCGCCTGCTCGCTCATGACGTTGACGTGGTAGCCCCTATGATCTGGCTCGGAGGGTTGTTCTACGACACCTGGGGGTACCGGGATATTGACGGCAATCCCTGGACCAACCATGCCCCCTACCACCCCGACTATGTACCCATGAGCCTGATGGAGATGGGCTCAGTAGGAAGCTGCGTGCTTTTCCGGCGCGCCATCCTGGACGCCGGCGTCCGCTACCAGGGAACCTACCAGAACGGCCTGCTGGTCGGGATGTGCCACGACGCGCGAGCACTCGGTTACCGGGTTTTTGTCGATACCTCGACCGCCATCCTGCACCCGGTGGACAACTGGGAAGCTCAGATGTGGCGCCCGTCGCAGTTGGTGATCATCGACAGCTCGGGGAATGCCGCCGACATGCCGCTGGCGGAGGCGAGAGGGCTCGGGCTGGAGATGCACATCGCCGCCTTGGATCCCAACATGATGCTCCAGGCGAACGGCGCCTTCCTGCGCAACCTCTGTTGGCGCTACCGCAGCAACCGGATTAGCGTTGAGGTGCAGGCAAGGCCCTATCCCCGCAAGCTGTACCGGATGCAGGTCCACATCGGCGACCCGGAGCCTGTGTTTTTCAAAAATCCGGTGACCAGGCTGATACCCAGGGGAATCCTCAGGAAGAAGCTACAGAAGGAGCTGCGTACCTCCCTCACGATCGAGATCGAAGAGTCCGCGGAAGTGGGCTAGGTTCGGGTGCTTAAGGTGCCATCGCCCCGAGACCCAGGAGGAGGAAAGGATTCATTATGAGCAACCCGTTTGACCATGGCTACTACCACGAGGAAGAACTGGCCGGCTTTGGCTTCAAGTCCGTCGGCAGTAACGTCCAGATTGCCAAGACCTGCACCATAGTCGGCCTTCCCAACATCTCCATCGGGAACAATGTCCGCATCGACGATTTCTGCACCATCCTTGCAGCCGGGGGTGCGCTCAGTATCGGCTCCTTTGTGCATATTGGCGGTTACTGCTACCTTTCCGCCGGTGCCGGGATCACCCTCGAGGATTTCTGCGGGCTTTCCCAGGGGGTGAGAATCTACAGCAAGACCGACGACTACTCCGGCAACTCTATGACCAACCCGACGGTGCCGGAGAAATTCACCTCCGTCATCGAGGGGCGGGTCCTGCTGCAAAGGCATGTGATCATCGGCTCTGGAGCAGTGGTGCTGCCCAGGGTGACCATCGGCGAGGGGTCCGCAGTCGGGGCACTCTCCCTCGTCACCAAGCCCCTTCAACCCTGGGGCGTCTTTTTCGGAACTCCCGCCAAGCGCCTGAAGAGAAGATCAAAGCGCATCCTGGAGCTGGAATCCCAGTTTTCAGAAGATAATGCGCTGGCGTAGGGCCCGCCCGGCTCTACTGACGCCGTTCGTAAGCGGCTGATGTCACCGTAACCACCGTTCGCAAGCAGCGGGGCCTTCATCGACGATGCGCCCTGCCGCGGAGTATCACAGGAGGCCAATTGCCACTGGTCGTCATCTGTTCCTTAGTACGGGATGGGATGTCCTACCTGCCATCCTACCGGCGCCAGCTGGAGTCGCTGTCCCTTGAGGGGGATCTGGACTGGCGCCTCTGCATCCTGGAAGGGGACAGCAGCGACGGCAGCTGGGAGTACCTTGTGCAGTGGGCCGCGGATGACCCTCGGATCATCATCGGCAGGGAGGACGTCGGGGACACCGCCGAGATCCAGGACCGCGCCGAGCGCTGGGCGAGGGTTTGCAACGCCTGCCTCGCCCTCATTCCGGACTCGCTTGAGTATTCGCACATGCTCTGGCTGGAGGCGGACCTCTGCTTCCCTCCGGAACTGCTGCGCAGGCTTCTTCAGCACCGGGTGGACGTGGTGGCCCCCATCATTTACCTGGGAGGGCTTTTCTACGATACCTGGGGCTTCCGGGGCCTGGACGGCGTCGCCTGGACCAACAACACCCCCTATCACTCCGCGTATCAGCCGATGGGACTGATGGAGATGAGTTCGGTCGGCAGCTGTGTGCTGTTCAGGCGCGCCATCCTCGATGCGGGCATCCGTTTCCGGGGGCCGTACGAGACGGGGCTCTTGGTCGGCATGTGCCACGACGCCCGCGCTCAAGGATACCGGGTCTTCGCCGATACCTTGACCGCCATTTTGCACCCGGTGGACAACTGGGAGTCCCAGATGTGGGCACCCTCACGCGTCGAGATAGTCGACGGCGAGGGGAACTGCCGCGAGCTACCCCTTGCGGAGGCGAGGAGGAAGCGTTTTGTCATGCACATCGCAGCCCTTGACGCGGGAATCCTGCTTTCGGCCCAGCGCTCCTTCCTGCGGGAGCTGTCCCTGCTTCACCGCAGCAACCGGTTCAGGATCGAGGTGCTTGCCCGCACCTACCCCCACAAGCGGTACCAGATGAAGATAACCGTGGATAAACCGCAACCGGCGATCCTGGGGCAGCCGTTACTGCGCGGGCTGCTTCCTGAACGGCTCTTTAAAAAGTTGCTGCGCCGAGATCTGCAGAGTCCTCTGACCATCGAGATGGAATAGCTTTTCCGCCGGCCGCACAGCGGCGACCGTAACCAGTCATCAACCAGCGAGGGAGAGCATGTACAGCATTCCTGTTTATCAGCCGTCTCTGAGCGGCAATGAGAAGGCCTACGTCAACGAGTGCCTTGATTCCACCTGGATCTCCTCCAAGGGGGCCTTCGTCACCACCTTCGAGCAGAAGTTCTGCGAGTACACCGGCGTCGAGCACGGCACCAGCGTCTCCAACGGCACCGTCGCCCTGCACCTGGCGCTGGTCGCCCTGGGGATCGGTCCCGGCGACGAGGTCATCGTTCCCACCCTGACCTACATCTCCTCGGTGAACGCCATCGTCTACACCGGGGCCACCCCGGTCTTCGTGGATTCGCTTCCGGACAGCTGGCAGATGGATCCTGAGGACGTGAAGAGGAAGCTCACCCCGAAGACCAAGGGGGTGATGGTGGTGCACCTCTACGGGCACCCCTGCGACATGGACCCCATCGTGGAGCTTTGCCGCGAGCGCAGCATCTTCCTGATCGAGGACTGCGCCGAGGCCTTCGGCTCCTTGTACAAGGGGCGCCACGTGGGAAGCTTCGGCGACATCGCCACCTACAGCTTCTTCGGCAACAAGACCATCACCACCGGCGAGGGTGGCATGGTGGTCACCAACGACGAGACCCTTTTCGACAGAAGTGTCCACTTCAAGGGGCAGGGGCTGGCCAAGCACCGCCAGTACTGGCACGACGTGGTCGGCTACAACTACCGGATGACCAACATCTGCGCCGCCATTGGCCTTGCCCAACTGGAGCAGGCCGATGTCTTCCTGGCCAAGAAGAGGGAGATCGCGGGCTGGTACCGCGAGGGGCTCGCCGGAATCCCGGTGGAGATCCACCAGGAGTCGCCGGACGTCCGCCATTCCTACTGGATGGTCTCCCTGCTGGTCCCCGAGTCGGGCCAGCGCGATCCCCTGATGCAGCACCTGGCCGAGGCCGGCATCGAGACCAGGCCGCTCTTCTACCCGGTGCACACCATGCCGATGTACGCCGGCAAGTTCCAGCGGCACCCGGTGGCGGAAAACCTGGGGTGGCGCGGCATCAATCTCCCAAGCTGGCCGGAATTGGGGCGCGAGAAGGTCGATAAGGTCTGCCGGAGCATCAAGGAGTTCTTCGCCTGAGCTGGCGCGCGGGGGAGCTAACCTGGAGCTGAGGTCATTATGAAGAAATGTCTGGTTGTTGGGGCCGGCGGACACTGCCGGGCGCTGTTGTCCATCCTTCAGGAGCAGGGAGATGCCTACGACATCGTCGGCATCGTCGATCTGCAGCCGTTGCGGGGTAAGGAGACCATCCTCGGTGTGGAGGTGGTCGGCACCGTTGCCGACCTGCCACATTTCAAGGAGAGTGGTGTCACCGCCCTCTTCCTCGCGCTGGGCGACAACGCCGAGCGTGCCCGCCACTATCATCTCGCCAAGGAACTCGGCTTCGAGCTCCCCAACCTGATCGCGCCGGGCGCCTACCTCGCCGCTTCAGCCACCATCGGCGACGCCAACCTGATTTGCCACCGCTGCCACTTGGGCCCCGTCTCCCGCATCGGCAACGGCAACATCCTCAACACCGGCTCGGTGCTGGAGCACGAATCGACCCTGGACGACTTCTGCCACCTGGCGCCGCTCTCGGTGATCTCGGGGCGCTCCCATCTCGGCAGCCAGGTCTTTTTGGGGGTGAACGCCACCGTCATCGACAAGGTCAAGGTCTGCGACCGGGTGATGATCGGCGCGGGGGCGGTGGTGGTCAAGGATATCACTGGGGGGGACGCCACCTACGTCGGGGTCCCCGCCAGAAGGCTCGCTGCAGCCGGCAGGCAGGGGCAGCATTAGGACCTTACGCCGCTTGAAGCGGCTCAAGAAAATCAGCCAGACCTGACAGAACAAAAGGGGGCTCTCGCAAGAGGGCCCCCTTTCCGTTATCTTCTGTCCTCCATTGTGTTTCTGCGGAGGATGTTTCTGCCTGTGGCGTTCTCCATTTAGCCCACATCTCTCACCAAACACTGGCCTATTCTGCTTTATCCTTTTTTGAAAACTTTTTCGCAGCGTGCATGACGGCGGAGGAAACGCATTTGGCTCCAACGCGAAGGAGCTTTTTTCGACAAAAGATGGATGCACTTACTGCCGGCGAATTCCAAACTTGCCCACCAGTACAGGTTCGTCTTATCAGCAATGGCTTGAAGGCCTTTCGACGAAAGGAAGGATACATGCTGACCGTACTCTTGAGCTAAATAGCTCCACTGCAATGGATCAGGGAAACGCCTTGAATCATGCAGTTCGGTAGTTAATAGGAGGGTACCTTCAGAACTAAGCCTTCCTGCCAGTTCTTTAACAAAATCGATCGTTTCGACAGTGTGTTCTATAACTTCTATCGCAGTGATCAGGTCAAAGGACCCAGTCGGCAAATCACGTGAGATATATTGTTCAGCAAAAACGGGGGCGGCGTAAGGATCATGTCCCCACGCATCATAGCCATCATCCCGCAAAAGACGAACCAGTATGCCTAATCCCGCACCTTCATCAAGGGACCTGGGGGGGGACTTACGCAAAAGCTTTTCAGCCCGGAGGGAGTGGATGACGCGTTGAACAGCCAGGCTCCTCATCAATCTGCTGATGTCCGGATCCGGATGATGGTTTATGGAATAGGCTTC
>NZ_DATFBA010000171.1:0-13525 GCF_035254065.1 Geomonas sp. | reverse complement strand
TCCCCTCTCCCGAAGGGGGAGGGTTAGGGAGGGGGAACGCTGTCGGCTAAACCGGTTATGGCTCCATCATCGGCGATGCGGGACTTCCCTCACCCCGGCCCTCTCCCGGAGGGCGAGGGAGAGTTCCAAGAGCCGGGTAAGCTGGTGCAGAAAACGCAGCTGGTGTTTGTCATGTATTGCAGAGTTGGGCAGGAGGGAGGCACTGGAAATGGTTGCAGCTGAAAACGCCGGGTGGAAGAAGATTCTGAGTCTGCCGGTCATCGTGGCCGCCCTTGGCTACTTCGTCGATATCTACGACCTGGTCCTCTTCTCGATCGTGAGGGTGCCGAGCCTGAAGTCGCTGGGGCTCCAGGGCCAGGAGCTGATCAACCGCGGGGTCTTCGTCCTCAACATGCAGATGGTGGGGATGCTGGTGGGGGGCATCATCTGGGGGGTGCTCGGCGACCGCAAGGGGCGCCTCAAGATCATGTTCGGCTCCATCCTGCTCTATTCGCTGGCCAACCTCGCCAACGGCATGGTCACCACCCTACCCGCCTACGCTGCCCTCCGTTTCATCGCCGGCATCGGCCTGGCCGGTGAACTGGGAGCGGGGATCACGCTGGTCTCGGAAGTCCTCCACAAGAGCACCCGCGGCTTCGGCACCATGATCGTCGCCTCGGTCGGCGTCTCCGGGGCCATTCTCGCCAACGCCATCGCCGCCCACTTCGAGTGGCGTAACGCCTTTTTCATCGGGGGCGGGCTGGGGCTTGCCCTTCTCATCCTCCGGATCAGCGTGGCGGAGTCCGGCATGTTCCGGGAGATGGAGAGCAGAGAGGTCTCCAAGGGTAATTTCCTCGCCCTCTTCACCGACCGCCGGCGGTTCGGCCGCTACCTCGACTCCATCCTGATCGGCGTTCCCACCTGGTTCGTGGTCGGCATTCTCATCACCTTCTCCCCCGAGTTCGCCAAGGCGCTCAAGGTATCGGGTCCGATATCGGCCGGCAACGCCGTCATGTACTGCTACCTCGGCCTGGTCTTCGGCGATTTCGCCAGCGGGTTGCTGAGCCAGCTCCTCAAGAGCAGGAAGCAGGTGATCCTGATCTTCCTCGCCCTCACCTGCGCAGGCATTTTCTGGTACTTCCTGGCGGCCGGCGTCACCCCCGCCCTCTTCTACGGCATCTGCACCTTCCTGGGTTTCGCCAGCGGCTACTGGGCCATCTTCGTAACGGTGGCGGCGGAGCAGTTCGGCACCAACCTGCGCGCCACGGTGGCAACCACGGTCCCCAACTTCGTACGCGGCATGGTGGTTCCCATCACGCTCCTTTTCCAGTGGGCCCGTGGGCTGCTGGGGCTGGAAGGAGGTGCGGTGGCAGTCGGCACCCTCTGCATGCTGGTCGCCTTCATCTCGCTTTACCGGCTGGAAGAGACCTTCCACAAGGATTTGGATTACTTCGAGGAGTACATCTAAGCGGATCAGGATTTCGCGGATCACGGCAAGTCAACTGCGGACCACGGATGTCGCGGATGGTGCGGATTTTCACGGAAAGAATTAGTTTAGATGTTAAATCTGTGTGTATTTGCCGTTGATCCGCGTAAATCCGCTGCATCCGCGTCATCCGTGGGCTAAGCTTTTGACCTTGCTTGAAATCCGCGGGCGGTGTCGGCGAAGCCCAGTTCCCTCACCCCTTCCCCTCTCCCGGGGGGCGAGGGGTGTGGTCGGGCCCTTCATCGAAGAACTGGGGAAAGAGCTTCCTTGTGCATTCGGGGCAGAGTCCGTGGCTGAACTCGGCCTCCGAGTGCTCGCTGATGTACTTCTCCAGCAGGGTCCACGATCCCTCCAGGCTCCGGATCTTCTTGCACGACGCGCAGATCGGCAAAAATCCCCGCAGCACCCTCACCTCCTGAAAGGCCTTCTCCCGCTCCACCAGTGCTTTCTCCCTCTTCTTTTCCAACGCCCTTCTCTGCATTCCCAGGTAGCAGGTAACCCAGATGGAAGTAAGCGCCAGCAACCGGTTGACAACCGCCTTCCACATCTCGTCGATCGGTTCTTTGTGCAGGAGGGGGCCGATGGTGAACAAGGAGCTGACGATGGCCACGAAGAGGATGAATCTCTTCTCCTCTGACCTAAGCGACAACAGCACCACCGCGCTGTACAGGACGGCCATCGCCACACCCAGCGGGATCTTCAGGTCCACTGCCAGGATGGCAACCATGGCGAAGGCACAGGTCAGATAGAGGGAGATTCCTTGCTGATGATCTGCGGGACTTCTGCCTGACGGGTTCACCGTCGTGTGAATGGTCTGGTAAAGCCTTTTTGGTGACATGACTGCTGAGGAGGCCGCTGTGTTAGCCGGCCACGCCGGAAACGACCCTACAATAGCTTAGCGAGCCTCACCCTGCGAAGTCAACTATCTCCTTGACGGGAGATGATGCAGGATTACCGGGAACAAGGCGAACAGCGCGAGAAGCGCCAAGGCCAGCACGATCTTCCACGAGAAGAGGTCGGCCGGCGCGTTGACGTGACGAAACTGGTAGCCGACGAAGGCATGGATGATGGAACCCGGGATGATCCCGACCGAGGTGGTCCAGACGAAGGTCCTGAGCGAAATGCCGGCAATACCGGCGCAGTAGTTGATGACGCAAAAGGGGGCTATGGGGACCAGGCGCAGCACCAGCAGATAGCTGGAACTATGGCGGGAAAGTTCTTCGTTGAACTTCCTGAGCGGCTCGCGGAAGCGCTGCTGGAACCAGTGCCCAAAAAGGAAGCGGCCGGTGACGAAGGCAAGCACCGCCCCCACCGTCGCCCCTATGTTGATATAGGCGACGGTGGGCCAGGTCCCGAACAGCATCCCTCCAGCGATGGAAAGGGGGAGCGCCCCCGGCAGGAAGAGGGCCGTGGCGAAAAAGAGCCCGATAAAAGCGGCCACCGCCTCTACGTAGTGGGCATCGACGAACGCAAGGAGCTGCGCCCTGTGCTCACCGATATGGTGGACGTCGAAGATGTCGTCGTGTAGGAAGTAGGCCGCGGTGCCGGCAGCCGACATCAAGAGCAGGACGACTATCACCTTCACCAACTTTCTCTTCATGGAGTGGCACCTCTGCCGCTGCAGCTATCCCCTGCCTCCCGGCCCGCTGCTCAATTGACATCCCCCCTGCCATAGGTACCCTTACTAAATTACTCACCGCCATACTTGGTCCAGTGCAACGATAATACATGCGACAGACATGTCAAAAACCTTCTCCATCATGACCTACAACGTCCACAGCTGCATCGGCACCGACGGCCAACTCTCCCCTTTGCGGATTGCGGAGGTGATCGACCACTACAACCCCGACGTGGTCGCTCTTCAGGAGCTGGATGCCGGGCTGGAGCGGACGCAGCGGATCGATCAGGCCCACCTGATCGCCCAGACGCTGGAGATGTCCTTTCACTTCCACTCCTCCATCCAGGTGCAGGAGGGTGGCTACGGCAACGCCATCCTCAGCCGCTCCCCCGTGCGCCTGATCAAGGCGGGGGCGGTGCCTGCCGAGCCGGTCCATCCCAATTACGAGCGCCGCGGCGCCATCTGGGCCGAGGTGGAACTGGCCGGGAGCAGGATCCAGATCATCGCCACCCACTTCGGGCTCAACAAACGGGAGCGGGTCTGCCAGGCGCAGGCCCTTACCGGCCCGGAATGGCTGACCCATTCCGAATGCCGCCCTCCCGCCATCCTGTGCGGCGACTTCAACGCGCTACCGGTCTCCTTCGCCTATCGCGTCCTCGCCGGCAGCATCGATGATGTCCAGCGCAGGCTGAAAGGGAGACGCCCCAAGGGTACCTTCCCGGTCCAGTTCCCGTTCATGCGGATCGATCACCTTTTTGTCACCCCGGATATCAAGGTGAAAAGCATCAGCGTACCCAAAACCGCGCTCACCAGGCTCGCCTCCGACCACCTGCCGCTGGTGGCCACCCTGGAACTGCCATGACCATACTGGTGCCGGGTGCCAACTGCATGGGGATCTACGAGGCGACGGAGACCGGTGTGCTGGTCGATGCCGCCGACTACTACCGCGCCTTCCACCAAGCCGCCTCACAGGCCCGGCACTACATCCTGTTGGCCGGCTGGCAGTTCGATTCCGACGTCCGATTGTTGCGGGGAGCGGACAATCCAGAGGGAACCGGCGAGGTCCGCTTCATCAGGTTCCTGGAGGAGTTGTGCGAGAAGACCCCGGAGCTGGAGATCTACCTGCTGGCCTGGGACTTCAGCGCCTTCTTCGCCCTGGAGAGGGAATGGTTCCAGGACCTTATCTTCAACTGGTCTTCCCACGAGCGAATCCACTTCCGCTTTGACAACGTCCATGCCGCCGGCGCCACCCACCACCAGAAGTTCGCCATCATTGACGGCCAGGTCGCCTTCGTGGGTGGAATGGACATCTGCTCGTCGCGCTGGGACGACCGCGCTCACCTGGAGACCAACCCCGACCGGATCGACGTGAACGGCTCGCCGTACGGCTCCTATCATGACATCCAGAGCTATCAGACCGGCCCGGTGGTCAAGGTACTGCTCGATATCTTCGTGGAGCGCTGGATCGATTCCGGCGCGCCGGGATTGACGCTCCCCACCGCCGACCTGCCGATCTCGCTCGACCTAAGCAACGCCTTTCCCATGCCGGTCAGCCGGGTGGCGGTGAGCCGGACCCGGGCAGTCGTTCCGAAGACCGACCGCAGAGAGGTTTTCGAGATAAGGCGGCTTTTCATCGACGCCATCATGGCGGCGGACAAGCTCATCTACCTGGAGAACCAGTATTTCAGCTCGCAGGCCATCTACTGGTCGCTCATCTCGAGGATGGCCCTCCCCAACCGTCCACGCCTGCAGATCGTGATGATGCTGCCGGACCGGCTACCGCCCAGCGAAGAGGTCTTCCTGGGGCTTCCCCAGGTCAAGATGGTTCGCTCGCTGCAGCAGGTGGCGGAAAAGACCGGGCATGTCTTCAGCGTCTACTCATCCACCGCCCTGATCGACGACGGTACCCGCAAGATGACCTTCATCCACTCCAAGCTGCTGCTGGTCGACGACCGCTTCCTGACGGTGGGCTCCGCCAACGCCACCAACCGCAGCATGGGGCTGGACACCGAGCTCAACGTGAGCTGGGAAGCTGATGACTCGCAGCCGGAGCTGGTCAACGCTATCCGCACCCTGCGCTGCTCGCTGCTGGCCGAGCATGCGGGACTGCTGGGGAGCTCGGAGGAGGATCGTTTCGAGACAGTGGACGATCTCACCACCCGCTTGGACACCCTGGCCGACGACCATCGCGCGCGCCTCTGCAGGTATACCGCCGATCCGGCGCTGGTTAACAGCGACTGGCCGGAGACGCTGGAACCGGTGGGCAAGATCGTGGACCCCGATCACCCGGTCGACAGCGAGTTCGTGTTCGAGATACTCTCCAAGTACGAGACAGCAGTCTTCGCGAAGGGGATACTGAAACTCAGTAAGCTGATCATCGGAATTTGAGAGGAGCTAACTCACTACAAAAGGTCTGGTCACCTTCAATGGGGAGGCAGGGTGAGGATGGGGCTGCTGTCAGGATCACTGTCAGTGACAACCCTAAGCCATGGTATAATAAACTAAACTCTACAGAGGGGGAGGACACGGCTATGGATGAAGACAGGAGGAATCCAATCACGGAACCTGGTGACAGATCATGTGACATAAAAGCGTGGTGCCCGTCTTGCGAAAAAGGAGAATACATCACCCAAGGGGACAAATACTTGTGCAGTGCCTGCGGGAAGATCGCCGACCTCGACCATGAAATTCATCACGAACACTTCCCTCACCTCTCCGGCGACAAAGACAACCTGTACTGAGATCGCCCCTCACCCCGGGTGAGACCTCTAAGGCCTGCATGGCAGCCGGTTCCTGGTGGAGCATCAGGAACGGAAGCTTGGCGGGCCTTTCTTTCATTCTAGTCATAGCCCAACTGTCGAAGGAGCTTTTGAAAGTCGGCGCTGTTGAGGGAAACCGGCGGGAAGTAGATGCCGGCAAGCTCCCGATGCCACCAGAGGCCGGTCCTTTGCCGCTCCTCCGGGGTGGTGAACCGATAACGGTAATGGAGGGCCCGCACCAGCCGGGGAGGCGCCGTGGGGAAGGGATTTCCCTTCAGCAGCCCAAGGGTCGGCTGGTCCCCTTGCAGCAGTCGCTCCAGGAGGTGGATGAACCACGGGTCGTAGTAGAGTGATGGCATGGCCGCGAACCACATAAGCCAGTCGATCCGCAGATGATACGGCGCGATCTGCGGCGGCATCTTGGCAGGATCACCCGGCTTCCCCTTGAACTCGTACTCTTTCCATTTGGTGCCGGCGGTCGGCACCGCATCCTCGGTCCCCTCGATCACGATCTCGAAGCGCTCCCTGGTGATGCTGCCGAAGGCTCCGTAGGTGTTCACCAACTGCAGCGGCGAGTAGCTGGTGTTCATTATCTGCCGGCTGGAGATCAGGTTGAGGACCGGCTTTATGCTGAGGATGATGACCAGCACCGCCAGAACGTAGATTGCAGCGACATGGATCTGGGGCGGAGAGACCATCTGTGGCAGGGTGATCGGCAGCACCCTGGAGAGTTGCGCGTCGCTGAAGGTGCTGAAACCGAGGATGATGGTGAGTAGGCTAAGCCAGGAGAAGTTGCCGCTCACCATGATGCTCGCCTGGAAAAGGATCATGGTGGCCCCGGCGATGGCCGCCACCGGCTGGGGAGCGAAGCTCAAAAACGGCGCCACCAGCTCGGCCAGGTGGTTGAAGCCGATTCCTGCCTTGTGCACCCACTCGGGAAGCCAGTGGAAGTACCAGCTGAGCGGGTTGGGCATGGGCTGAGTTTCGAAGTGGTAGTTGAGACAGGTGAAGTCCCGCCAGCACGGGTCGCCGCGCAGCTTGATAAGGCCGGCGCCGAACATGACCCTGAACAGGACCCAGCGGAACAGCCAGATCACGATGGCCTGCGGGGGAACGTCGGCGGATCCCAGGAAGATGGCGAGGAAGCCGCTCTCCAACATCATCGATTCCCAGCCGAAGCCGTAGAAGGTCTGGCCGATATTCACGAAGCAAAGGTAGATAACCCACATGAGCGCCCAGACCGCGACCGACACCCATTGGCCGAAGCGCTCGGAAAAGCCGCTCAGCGCCACCACCGCCAGCAGCACTCCGATCCAGCCGAAGATGGCAAAAGCATGGTCGTTGGGGAAAAGGTAGAAGATGCTGGGAGCTTCCCGGAAAGGGGTCTCGCGCATGAACTGCGGCGCAGGCAAAAGCCCCCGCTCGCCGCACAGGGGGCGGAACTGGTTGACTGCCACCAGGAAACCGATCAGGTAGATAAGGGCCAGTCCCCGCTGCAACATCAATCGGGTCAGCCAGTATTCAGGTGCGCTCCCCATGTAGCCACCTCCCTGCCTAATTCCCCCTCTCCTGATTTTAGTACGGGGGAACCTGACGCGGCAAGGAAGCAGCGTCTCTCCCTTGAACCTTTCCAGCTCTCTGGCTCATAATCTGATTGATGCCAGTCCTTTCGCCGTCTCCCACCGACAGGGCCAGATACTGATCAGGTAATAAAGTAGGAACGGAGGTTCCGACGATGCCGCTCCTTTCCCAGCAATTCCTTCCCTGGCTGTTCCCCCGCTTGCTGGGCGTCGTTTACTTCGCCGCCTTCTGGTCGCTGCTGGTGCAAGTGCGTGGTCTGTTCGGCTCCCACGGTATCCTCCCGATCGCAAGCTACCTGGCTGCCATCCGTGAAGGGGTTAGAAAGCCCGACTATCTCGATTTTCCCACCATCTTCTGGCTGAACAGCGGAGACCGGGCGCTGGTGGGAGGGTGCCTCGCCGGGCTGCTCCTCTCCATCCTGCTGATCGCGGGGGCGCCGCCGGTGCCGCTTCTCATCCTGCTCTGGCTCCTGTACCTCTCCTACGTCTCGGTCGGGCAGGAGTTCCTCGCTTACCAGTGGGACACGCTGCTCCTGGAGGTGGGCTTCATGACCATCTTCCTGCCGCTGGCTTCGCCCGCGCCGCCGCTGGTGGTGTTCGCCTACCGCTTTTTCCTGTTCCGGTTCATGATCTCAGCCGGCGCGGTCAAGCTCCTCAGTGGGGACCCGATCTGGCGCAGCCTGACCGCTCTTTGCTACCACTACCAGACCCAGCCCATCCCGAACCGGCCGGCCTGGTATGCCCACCAGATGCCGCTTTCCATCCAGAAGCTGAGCACCCTGCTCACCTTGCTGCTGGAGGTGGGCGCGCCCATACTCGCGCTCGGTCCCGAGCCGGCGCGCCTTGCCTGCCTCGCCCTTATGATCCTCCTGCAGCTTTTGATCGCCGGCACCGGCAACTACGGCTTCTTCAACCTGCTCACCATCGTGATGTGCCTGCCGCTGCTGGACGACGGACTGGCAGGGCGCTTCCTCGACCTGCCGCAGGCACTCCCCTACGAACCGGCCGTCATCGCCGTTAGCGTGGTATTCGGCATCTTCATCATCCTGAACCTCTGCCAGCTGGTCCTGCTCGTGCACCGGGGCCGCTGGCTCATCCGCCCGCTCATGCGCATCTCCCAGTTCATGATCACCAACCATTACGGGCTCTTCGCGGTGATGACCACCGAACGGTACGAGTTCGTCATCGAGGGGAGCCTGGACGGCAACCAGTGGCAGGAGTATGAGTTCCGCTGGAAACCGGGCGACCCGCAGCGCCCGCCTCGCCAGGCGGCCCCCCACATGCCGCGCCTGGACTGGCAGATGTGGTTCGCGGCGCTCGACCCGAATCGGCTGGAGCCATGGCTGAAAAACTTCATCGTCCGCTTGCTGCAGGGCCATCGGGAGGTCACCTCACTCCTCGCGGTAAATCCTTTCCCCGACACCCCGCCCACCTACATCAGGGTCACCGTCTACCGCTACAACTTCTCCGACTATCATCAGCGGCGCAGAGAAAGTATCTGGTGGAGCAGAACACTCATTGGCAGGTTCCAACCGATGAAGTTACAGATTCACAAACAGCCAGCATAAGGATTTGGCTTGAGCAGCAAAGCTAAGGTGCTGTAAAATAAACACTAGAACTGAACTTAGTTGTGTACGTGTATTCTTTTTTTGTCTGTGGGAAGGAAGCTGCAGGCACAGAATGGTTTTAGTTCATTCATCCGGTATAATACTTGTTGTTCTCGATGATATCCTCACTAGAGCCGTCTAACAGAAATAGGAACTGAAGCCCATCCATGAAAGTCACAGACCAGACATTGTTGGAGCAGATGAAGATCGGCGATGACGAGATCAAGCGGCGTAGGGAACTGGTTCGGCTGGATGAGGAGGAAGCGGCCCTACTCTCCAGTTGTAAACCGTTCATTGAGGAAGAGATAGACAACATCGTCGAGGAGTTCTACCGGGTGCAGATGGCCGACGAGGAGGTGGCCAAGTTGATCGGCGACCCTGACACCCTGCAGAGGTTGCATGGCACTCAGCGTCAATACGTGCTCGACCTCTTCAATGGGGTGACCGGCGTCGATTATGTCACCAATCGGCTCCGTATAGGCCTGGTGCACAAGCGGATCGGAGTGGAGCCCAAGCTTTACCTGGCTGCGGTGAATGTGCTCAAGGAGATACTGTTTAAGACGCTGGAGCGGAGGCTGCCAGAGGGAGAAGCGGTGGCCAAGACCTGCCGGGCGCTGGACCGGCTGCTGTACTTCGACGTCACCCTGGTCTTCGATACCTACACCCTCAGCCTTCTGAGCGAGGTCCAGACAGCACGGGACCGGCTGGAAGTGTACGCGAGCAGCCTGGAGCTGCAGGTTTCCGAGCGCACCCGGCAGCTGGAGCAGAAGGTCCACGAGCTGGAGTCGGCGCTAGCCCTGGTGAAGAAGCTGGAAGGGGTCATCCCAATCTGCGGGATTTGCAAGAAGATCCGGGATGACAAGGAAAGCTGGCAGCAGTTGGAGCAGTACATCTCGGAGCATTCGCAGGCGCTTTTCAGCCACGGGCTCTGCCCCGACTGCTATGAACGGGAAATGCTGGAACTGAAGGCGCTTCGGGAGACGAAACTCAACAACAAGTAAAAGTTGTCTAAAAAGAGTCGGAGAATCGTTGGAGAGATGGGAACCGTTCGTGCTGAGCCTGTCGAAGTGCGAAACCCAACTTCGTCCGGCTATTTGAGCCGTATTTGTTTCACGCACCCTTCGACAGGCTCAGGGCGAACAGCTTCTCCTTCTGTAGGCCTAGTCCCCAGTCCCTAGCCCCCTAGTCCTAGCCTACCTCGGCACCGCCGGGCCTTCACCCGGCCCCACCGACTCCACCCGCGGCTGCACGTTGGAGAAGAGAAGTTGCGCCATCGACATGACGTCGTCCGCGGTGACCGTTGCCACCGCTTTCAGCGACTCCGCGATCGGCTCCGGGGCTCCCAGCATGGAGGTGGTGTTGGAGATGCGACGCACCTGCGTTTCGCAATCGTCCAGCGCCATCAACCGGCTGCTGCGGATCTGCTCCTTCGCTGCCTCCAGTACCTCATCGGTCACCCTTTCGTGGCAAAACCGCATCACCTCAGCATGACAGACATCCACCGCTTCCTGGGCACGCTCTGAACTGGTGCCGCAATGGATGAGCAAGCCGGCCGAATCGCTGTAGGAAGACAACATCGAATAGACGGTGTAGGCAAGGCTGCGGCGCTCCCGTACCTCCCTGAACAGCCTGGAATTCATGCCGCTGCCCAGAATCTGGTTGAAGACCGCCAGCTTGTGCCGGTGCTCGTTGCCGGCGGGGGGAAGCGGGTAGCCCATGTAGATCAAGGCCTGCTCCATCGGACGTTGGTAGTGGGCGCTTTCCGCTACACCGGGGAGCCAGCCGGGTGCGGCCTTTTTCACCGCCGGTTGCCCGGTGGGCAGGGTCCGCAGCAGCTTGTCCACCTGGTCGGCGATCCGGTCGTGCTCGACATTGCCTGCCACCGAGACGATGGTGGCGTCGGCCAGGTAGTTGGCGTATTTGTGTTCCAACAGGCGGTCACGGGGGATGGCACTGATGCTTTCCGTGGTGCCCAGGATCGGTGATCCGAGCGGGTGGTTGCGCCAGAAGCCTTGGTGGAACTGGTTGTAGATGAAGCGCCCAGGGGTGTCGGAGTTCATCGAGATCTCCTGCAACACCACCCCGCGCTCCTTTTCGACCTCCTCGCCGGGAAAGGACGAGTTGAGGTACATGTCGGCCAGTATTTCGAAGGTGGGCGGGATGACCGAGGCGAGCGAGATGGCGTAGAAGAAGACCTCTTCCTGGCTGGTGAAGGCGTTGGCACGGGCGCCGATCCGGTTGAAATCGTCCATGATGCCGTCGGCGGTCCTGCTCGGCGTCCCCTTGAAGAGAAGATGCTCGATGAAATGGGAGGCGCCGCCGCAATCGGACTCCTCATTGCGGGTGCTGCTGTCGATCCGGATCCCGATCGCCGCGCTCTGCATGTTGGGTGTTCTCTGCGTGACGACGCGAATGCCATTGGAGATGGTGGACATTTCGACTTCGGGCAAGGTATGGGTTGGTGACATCAGTTCTCCTGGCAACTGTAGTAGTCCAAGCGACTCACATTATAGCAACTTTCCCGAAACAAATCAGCTTCAGCCATCTCCTGCGCTTATGCCACAAGCAACTCTGGTTGACTGCAACCAGCTTGGTCGGGTGTCAGGATACCAGGTACTTTGTTAGCTTCAGTGAGTGTGACGCGACCATCTGAGATTTGACGTGAGGCAGGTGATTCAACAGCAAGAGGTTCTTAAACTCTCCCTCCCCTTCAAGGGGAGGGCCGGGGTGAGGATGGGGTGCAGAGTGAGCCCAATGAACGGCCAGAAGCAATCCCCCTGTCCCCCCTTTGTCAAGGGGGGAACATTATAGCGGGAGACAACCTCCACTCGGCTATCTATTTGAAGTCGGCGTACTTGGAGATCACGTAGTTGCGATCCTTGGCGTCCTTCTCGTGGCAGCCGAAGCAGTCGCGGGCCGGGTCGAGGCCGGAGGGCTTCCCTTCCGGGGTGAAACCGGCAAACTGCCAGCCGCCGGTCGCCTGCTGTTTCTTATCCCTCTTCATCACTACGATCATGGTCTTCTTGCCCGGGACCTGCTTGCCCCCTTCCTGCTTGATCGAGTAATTGACGGCAACGAAGGTGGCCCCTTCAGGATAGCTTCCGCCCGACTGGTAGGCTTTCATTGCCTTCTTGTCGACGTAGATGTAATGGATCCCGTAGAACATCGACTTCTTGTCAGGCTCCACCCTGGCCTTGCTTTTTTCCCACTTCTCGTACCCCTTGGGAAGAGCGACTTTATCGGCGGCCGTAGCGGCTCCGGCAACGCCGAGGAGAGCCCCAAAGGCAAAAAGAACAGCCAGCTTTTTCATGATGATTCCTCCTTGTCAGTCTCGTATTCCCGCATCAAGCTCCGACGCGGCACATCGAAAAAAATACCACAGCGAATGTGGCATTGATAGGACTTTTTAGTTATATCAAGATAATCTTCAGGGTGGTTAGCTGCCCGGCGCCCTCTGGTACAAGATCGCCCCGACCCTTCGAATGTGCTCCAGCACCTCGGAATCGTTGATCTTGTGCAGCAAAGAGAGATCTATCTTGTAAGGTAGCAACAGGTCGTCCAACTCCGTCTCGATCTTCATCAGCTCAGACAAGGTGACGGACTGGCCTTTGATGGTGAGATCGATATCGGAACCTAACCGGTAGTTACCTTTGGCGCGCGACCCATAGATGATCACCTGGTCGACCAGCGGATGGCCGGCAAAGACGGCATTAATCTTGTTGATGGTAGCGCAGCTGAGCCCGAACTTTCCGTCAGCCACCATTTTTCAGCTCCTGCATGGTGGAACAGAGCCCCTCCAGAAGCAGAAAGTACGAATCCAGGATCTTCTCCGATATCTCGTCAGCCACCTCCTGGTTGTAGGTGTGAGAAGTCATGTTCCGGCTCTTGATCATCTCCATCCATTCCTCACCGGCGGTGATCAGGCCACGCTGAAACGCTTCACGGGTTGCATCTCTGGACCCCATGATAGAGACATTACCCTGGTACTCGAAGAAGTCCTTCAACACATTCCAAGCCAGTTCGTGAGTGAACTCGAAAGCCTTGATGAGCCCTTGCTGTTCGATCTCCGACAGCGCTCTCTGTCTGCTCAGTTCCACACCTTTTCGAAGTTGAGCAAGTGCCTTCTCAAAGTGCGCTAACCGTTGCTGCCAACGTATGTCCTGGGATTCCATGGTGCCTCCAGCAGTACCAATGGCTTGCGAAGCATCTCTTTAGTGACCGCTCCCTGCGGAGGCGGCCGTCGACCACGGATAGTCCCGCAGGTGCTCGGCGAGCTCCTCCTTGTGGTAACGGTTGACCTTCTTCAGCAGCAGCACCAGCGACATCACCACCGGTAGCGTGAATATGAAGAGGCCGGTCTGCGCCATCAGCTTCTCCCCGATGTAGAGGGTGACCGAGAGGTTGAAGGCGACCACGCACAGGTAGAGGAAGGGAGCGTACAGGCAGCGAAAGGGAGCGGCTGCCACCCCCGCGGGTCTCGCCTCGCCGCGGCCGGC
>NZ_DATFBA010000170.1:0-2773 GCF_035254065.1 Geomonas sp. | reverse complement strand
GGTGATGGAGAAAAGCTGGGTGTAGTCGGGGACCCAGAAGATGAGGGCGAGGTTCAGCCCGTTCTCGCCGAAATTGGTAAAGTAGGCCTGGGGTGCGGGGTCGGTGAGCACGCCGGGAACCGCTGCCGCGGCACCGGTCAGCACCAGCTTGGCGTTCTCCACGTCGGTCCCGTAGGAGACCTGAACGTTGATCCGGCCGGTCACCCGGCTGTCCGGGAAGGCCATGTTGACCACGGTGGAGTTGCACAGCTCTGAGTTGGGAACCACCATGAAGGTGTTGTCGCCGCTCTTGATCTTGGTGCTTCTAAGGCCGACGTCGATCACGTCCCCGATCTGCCCGCC
The DNA here is from genome assembly GCF_035254065.1 of Geomonas sp. Classification (GTDB taxonomy): domain Bacteria; phylum Desulfobacterota; class Desulfuromonadia; order Geobacterales; family Geobacteraceae; genus Geomonas. The sequence goes on along the minus strand of NZ_DATFBA010000170.1, from coordinate 2,431 downwards.
CAAGGAGATCCGGTCGCCGATCCTGAAGGGGCGATCGATCATCAGCGTGAAGCCGGAGATCATGTTGGCGAGGGTGTCCTTGGCGGCCAGACCTATGGCCAGCGAGCCGACACCCAGCGCAGTGACCAGCGAGAGGATGTCGTAGTTGAAATGTTTGAGGGTGATGACCAGCGCGGTGCCGAACAGGAAGATGGCGCAGAGCTTCTGCACCAGCGGGATCAGCTGGCGGCTCATGTCCGGGCTCAGCCGGCCGCTGTAACGGGTAAGCAGTTCGTCCAGCACCCGGTTGATGATGTTGGTGACGATGCCGACGTTGACGATGAAGACCACGCCGGCGGCGATGGCCGGCAGACGCTCGGGGAGCGGCAGCCGCCTGATCATCAGGTAGAGGCCCGCGCAGTTGGTCAAAAGCGCGGCGGGCTCGGAGATCCGCTGCAGCATCCGTTCGACGAGGTCGTGGCCGGAGACCGCGGTGTACCTGACGCCAAGCCGCGCCAGCACGAGCCGGAGCAGCTTGGAGAGCAGGTAGAAGACGACCAGGATCGCTACCGAGATGAGCGCCTGCTTGGCCCAGAAGAGGAAGAAGACGTCCCCCTCGTCCGGCGCCAGATAGGAGAGGAAGTTGGAAAGGAAGTTATCCACCAAAGACCCTCGTGAAGATGGTGTCCACGTGTTTCATGTGATAGCCGAGGTCGAACGCTTCCTTGATCTCCTCGGCGGGGAGGAAGCCGGTCACTTCGGCGTCGTTCAACAGCTCGGTCTGGAAGTCCTTACCTTCTTCCCATACCTTCATGGCGTTTCTCTGCACCAGGGCGTAGGCCTTCTCGCGGGAGGCGCCCGCCTCGGCCAGCTTCAGAAGCACGCGCTGGGAGAAGATCAGGCCGCGCATCTGGTTCAGGTTGCGCATCATGTTTTCCGGGTAGACCACCAGGTTCTCGATCAGGCCGATGGCGCGGTTGAGCATGAAGTCCATCAGGATGGTGGCGTCCGGGCCGATGATGCGTTCCACCGAGGAGTGGGAGATGTCGCGCTCGTGCCAGAGGGCCACGTTTTCCATGGCGGAGACGGCGTAGCCGCGGATCAGGCGGGCCAGGCCGGTCAGGTTCTCGGAGAGCACCGGGTTACGCTTGTGCGGCATGGCGGAGGAGCCCTTCTGCCCCTTGGAGAAGAACTCCTCGGCTTCCAGCACCTCGGTACGCTGCAGGTGCCTGATCTCCACGGCGAACTTCTCGATGGAGGAGGCCACGATGGCCAGGGCGGAGAAGTACTCGGCGTGGCGGTCGCGCTGCAGCACCTGGGTGGAGCAGGGAGCGGGTTTGAGTCCCGCCTTCTTGCAGACGTACTCTTCGACCTGCGGGTCGATGTTGGCGAAGGTGCCCACCGCGCCGGAGAGCTTGCCGTAGGCGATGGTGTCCAGTGCGGCCTGCATCCTCTTCAGGTTCCTGGCCATCTCGTCGTACCAGAGGGCCATCTTGAGGCCGAAGGTGACCGGCTCGGCGTGGATGCCGTGCGAGCGCCCCATCTGCGGGGTCATCTTGTGCTCGTAGGCGCGCTTCTTGATCACCTCCATCAGCTTCTTGATGTCGGCGACGATCAGCTCGCCCGACTCTTTCAGCAGCATGGCGAAGGAGGTGTCCAGGACGTCGGAGGAGGTGAGCCCCAGGTGCACGAAGCGGGAATCCTCGCCGATGTAGTCGGCCACCGAGGTCAGGAAGGCGATCACGTCGTGCTTTACGGTGCGCTCGATCTCGTCGATGCGCGGCACGTCGAAGTTGGCCTTGGCCTTGATGCGCTCGACCGCCTCCTTGGGGATCCTCCCCATCTCGGCGTGCGCCTCACAGGCGTAGATCTCGATTTCCAGCCACTTGCGGTAACGGTTCTCCGGTTCCCAGATGCGGGCCATCTCCGGCCTGCTGTAACGTTCAATCACTGTTTTCCCCCTTACGAGCTTGTGCTGTGGATTTATTCTCTAAACTGAACCGGAGCAACTTCAATGAAGTTGCCCCGGCGACGGTTATCATTAAACTATAGATACTACCTTGGGCGGCATCAAATGTCGAGCATTCCGGCGACCTGGTGCTGGCACCCGACGAAGACCGCCGGGGCGCAGAGCTGCTGGCAGTTGAGAAGCCCCTGGGCGCTGGCCAGCGCCAGCGAGGGATCGTTGTTCACCTCGGAGAGGTGGGAGAGGAAGACCCCCTCCAGCCCAGGGTGCAAGAGTTCCTCCAGCAGCGCCGCCCCCTGGGCGTTGGAGAGGTGCCCGTGGCGTGAGCGGATCCGCTGCTTGAGGTGCCAGGGATAGGGGCCGTCCAGGAGCATCTGCTCGTCGTGGTTGAACTCCAGGACCAGCGCCCGGCACCCCCTGAGCTTGTCGTGCACCAACCGGGTGGCGACACCTAGGTCGGTGGCGAAGCCGATCCCCCCCTCGCCA
>NZ_DATFBA010000169.1:0-5238 GCF_035254065.1 Geomonas sp. | reverse complement strand
TTTCTGGAGGCGGCGCCCGGATTTGAACCGGGGAATGAAGGATTTGCAGTCCTTTGCCTTACCACTTGGCCACGCCGCCCTAATTCGCGTAAGGAGGTGACTTTATACCGTGAACCCTTTCTTTTGTCAATGGGAAATTTTGCTACTTGGCGATGACGTTGACGAACTTGCTCAGGTAATCGACGCCCGACCAGATGGTGATGATCGTCGCTATCCACAGATAAAACATGCCGACATTATGCATGTTGACGATCAAGAGCGGATGATCGACTGCGAAGAACCAGCGGTAATCGTAATGAAGCAGTAAGCCGATGATGGCGACCAGTTGGAAGATGGTTTTGAACTTCCCCAGCGTGCTGGCCGCGATCACGATCCCCTCGGTGGACGCGATGCCGCGCAGCCCGGTGATGATGATCTCGCGCCCGAGGATGACCAGCACCATCCAGGCCGGCACGCGGTCGTAGGGGAGGATCATGATCAGGGCCGCCATCACGATCAGCTTGTCGGCGATCGGGTCGAGGAACTTGCCGAAGACGGTGACGATCTCCATCCGCCTGGCCAGGTAGCCGTCCAGCCAGTCGGTGAACGAGGCCGCCGCGAAGAGTGCCGCCGCCCAGAAGCAGGGCTGGCGCTCGGGCGAGAGCAGCAGCAGGCAGATGATCGGGATGGTGGCAATCCTCACCATGGTCAGGATGTTCGGCAGGTTCAGGATCTGGCCGCGGGTGGATCTCTCCATGTGCTAAAGCCTTTACTTAACGGTAATTGTTTCTGTAGCTTAAAACCTTCGCCACGTAGTCCTGCGTTTCCTGGTAGGGAGGGATGCCGCCGTACTTGGCAACGCTCCCCATCCCCGAGTTGTAGGCGGCCAGCGCCAGCGACTCGTTCCCTTTGAAGGTGTCCAGAAGGAACCTCAGGTAGCGCACCCCGCCGCGGATGTTGTCCGATGGATCCAGCGAGTTGTTGACCTTCAGCCCCTGCGCCGTCTTGGGCATCAGCTGCATGAGCCCCTGCGCCCCCTTGCGGGAGACCGCATTGGGGTTGTAGCCGGATTCCGCGTGGATCACCGCCTTGATCAGCGAGCTGTCCACGCCGTATTCCTTGGCGTAGGCGGCGATGATCGGCTCGAACTCGGCGGGATTCCTGGCGTAGCCGGGGAGCTTGAAGACGGTCCGCAGCTTGCGGTCCTTCTTGATATCCCGCATGAAGATCTTGAAGCGCTTGTCGGTCGGCGCGTCTGTGAAGTGGAGGGTTCCTTCCGGATCTTCGTAGCGGTAGATGTCGGCGCTGGCGGCAGCGGGCCAGGAGATGACCGCTGGTGCCATGGCCAGTCCGGCAATCAGTAGAAATGTGGCTAGCTTCAATCGTGACCTTCTCTTTTGGTGAGTCGACAAGAGCAATTTCGGCACCAAAAACATATAGAACAATACCACCGATAATTCAAGGCCTAATGTGGGGCGCCCGCCGATAACCTGTCAAAAGTCTTGACAAAAATGGCTGTGGGGTCAATAATTTGCGAGTTTTCCAATGAAACTCCTGAATTATTGGAGTTAATCGGGGGAGTTATGAAGGTTTCAAGTGATTTCCTGGTGATCGGCAGCGGCATTGCCGGGCTCTCGTTTGCCCTGCAGGCAGCCGCCCATGGCTCGGTCGCCTTGGTCACTAAAAGAGATATAACGGAGTCCGCCACCAACTACGCCCAGGGGGGCATCGCCACCGTTTCCTCCGAGGAGGATACCTTCGACGCCCACGTGCAGGACACCCTGGTGGCCGGCGCCGGCATCTGCCACGAGGACGTGGTGCGCATGGTGGTCGAGGAAGGTCCCCAGGTGATCGCCAACCTGATCGAGTGGGGGGTGCAGTTCACCAAGAGCGGCGAGGTCTACGACCTGACCCGCGAGGGGGGGCACAGCGCACGCCGCATCCTGCACGCGGAAGACATCACCGGCCGCGAGATCGAGCGCGCCCTGGTGGCAGCGGTGCGGGCCCATGAGGACATCACCATCTACGAAAACCACATCGCCATCGACCTGGTCACCGAATCGAAGGTGCTCAAGAAGAAGCTGGAGGTGAACCGCTGCCTGGGCGCCCACGTGCTGGATATCCAGACCGGGGCGGTGAGGACCTTCGCCTCCCGCATCACGCTGCTTGCTTCCGGGGGCGCCGGCAAGGTCTATCTCTACACCTGCAACCCCGACGTCGCCACCGGCGACGGTGTCGCCATGGCCTACCGCGCCGGTGCCACCATCTGCAACATGGAGTTCATGCAGTTCCACCCAACCACCCTCTACCACCCGCACGCCCGCTCCTTCCTGATCTCCGAGGCGGTGCGCGGCGAGGGGGCGATCCTCAGGCGGCGCGACGGCACGGCCTTCATGGAGAACTACCATCCCCTGAAGGACCTGGCTCCCCGCGACATCGTGGCCCGAGCCATCGACAACGAGATGAAGACCCACGGCGACGACTGCGTCTACCTCGACATCACCCACCGCGACGCCGATTACATCACCGGCCGTTTCCCCAACATCTACCAGACCTGCCTCGAGTACGGCATCGACATGACCCGCGACATGATCCCGGTCGTGCCGGCGGCCCACTACCTGTGCGGCGGGGTGGCGGTGGACGGTAACGCCGAGACCGACATCAAGCATCTCTACGCCATCGGCGAGGTCGCCTTCACCGGCCTGCACGGCGGCAACCGGCTGGCCAGCAATTCCCTTCTGGAGGCGGGGGTGTACGCGGGGCGCGCCTATGAGCATGCGGTGAAGACGCTCAAGGAGAGCGAGTTCTCCGAGCCGACCTTCCCCGAGTGGGACTGCGGCACCGCCACCAACTCCGACGAGATGGTGGTGGTCTCCCAGAACTGGGACGAGGTCAGGCGCTTCATGTGGAACTACGTTGGCATCGTCCGCTCCGACAAGCGGCTGGAGCGCGCCATGCGCCGGATCGACCTGATCCAGGAGGAGATCGAGGAGTACTACTGGAACTTCATCGTCACCTCCGACCTCATCGAGCTGCGCAACATCACCACGGTCGCCAAACTGATCGTCTCCTGCGCGCAGATGAGGAAGGAGTCGCGCGGGCTCAACTACAACATCGACCACCCCGGGGTGGACGACGTGAACTGGAAGCGCGACACCTTTATCAAGAAGCAGTTCTGAGGCGCCCATGACCATTGACGAGATCAGGGAGAACATCGACCGGCTGGACAGCGAGCTTTTGCGGATCTTCAACGAGCGCGCAGCGCTGGCCCTGAAGATCGGCGAGATCAAAAAGGGGCTGGGACTCCCCGTCTACGACCCGGCCCGCGAGAAGCGGATCTTCAGCCGCATGACGGTCGAGAACCCGGGCCCCCTGGACGACGAGGCGATCGTCCGGCTGTTCGAAAGGGTGGTTGACGAGTCGCGCAGGCTGGAGCGGATCATGACCGCCGGCGAACACTGATGGCAACATCGAGAGGAGCATCCACGTGCTGATCGTTATGCGTAAGGGGGCCGACAGCGAGGCCCAGGAAAAGATAAAGGCGTATCTCATCGATAAAGGTTACGATATTCACCAGTCTACCGGTGCCAACCGGGTCATCATCGGAGTCATCGGCGACACCGACAACCTCCCCGAAGCTGATATTGAGGCGTTCCCGGGTGTTTTACAGGTAGTCAGGATCGCCAAGGAAGGGTGATGTACTTAAACATAAAAGGCTACCTCCCGGAGTCGCTCAAGGGAGAGAGTACAACGTTTGAAGAGAAACGCGGCGCCTACCTGGCGGCGACGCGCGAGTTCCTGGAGCATTTCCGCGAGGAGTCCAAGCGGGAGCATCGTGAAGGGGGAGGGGGCAAGGAGGTGGTCGACTCCATTACCTCCATGACCGACGACCTGGTCACCACCCTGTTCACCGCGCTTTCCGACGACCTCCACCTTCCCAAGACCGGACAGCTGGCCCTGGTCGCCATCGGCGGCTACGGGCGCGGCGAGCTCAACCCCTACTCCGACCTCGACCTGATGTTCCTCTACAGCGGCAAGGATTCCAAGCTGGTGGAGGAGGTCGCCAACCGGCTCCTCTACTTCCTGTGGGACCTCAAGCTGGACGTCGGCTACTCGGTGAGGACCCTCGCCGACTGCGTCGAGATGGCCAACAACGACGTCACCGTCAAGACCGCGCTGTTGGACGCCCGCCTTTTGACCGGCAGCGAACCGCTCTTCAACGAACTGAAGAAGCTGATGGTGAGCCAGGTGCTGGCCAAGCGAAGCGACGCCTTCATCGCCGAGAAGCTCGAAGAGCTGAAAAAGAGGCGCGAGAAGTACGGCTCCAGCGTCTACATCCTGGAGCCCAACCTGAAGGAGGGGGAGGGGTGCCTGCGCGACCTGCACACCGCCATGTGGGTCGCCAAGATCAAGTACAAGGTGGACCTCCCCCACGAGCTGATCACCAAGGGGGTGCTCTCCGAGGAGGAGCTGGAGGTCTACTACCAGTCCTTGAGCTACCTGTGGCGGATCAGGAACGAACTGCACTACCTGGCCGGCCGCAAGAACGACCAGCTGACCTTCGACGCCCAGACCGCCATCGCCCGCTTCTTCGGCTACGACGACCGCGGCAAGACCCTGGCCGTCGAGCAGTTCATGCAGGACTTCTACCTGCACGCCACCCGGGTGGAACACTTCTGCTCGCTGCTCATCACCAAGTGCAGCCGCCGCGAGGAAGGGGCACGCAAGATCTTGGGCTACTTCACCCGCCGCCCGGTGGGCGAAGGTTTCTACGTGATGAAGGGGGAACTGGTGGTCCCGGACGAGTCGGTGATCGAGAAGAACCCGGTCCGGCTCATGAAGGTCTTCGAGTACGCCCAGAAGCAGGGGGTGGTGGTCAGCATCGGCACCAAGAAGCTGATCCGCGACAACCTCGACCTGGTCAACGACAAGTTTCGCCGCTCCAAGGAGGCCAACGCCTCCTTCGTCAACATCCTCTCCTCCGACAAGGGGGTGGCCGAGACGCTGCAGCTGATGCACCACCTCGGTTTCCTGAACCGCTTCATTCCCGAGTTCGAGCGCATCTACTGCAAGGTCCAGCACGATGTCTACCACATCTACACGGTGGACACCCATACGCTGTTCGCCGTCGAGGAGATCACCAAGCTCTGGCGCGGCGACCACCGTGAGGACCTGGTGCTCTTGACCCAGCTCTCCCTGGAGATCGACAAGCGCTACCTGCTTCTTCTGGCCGTGCTCATGCACGATGTCGGCAAGGGA
>NZ_DATFBA010000168.1:0-3022 GCF_035254065.1 Geomonas sp. | reverse complement strand
GTCCCCCCCTTGATAAAGGGGGGACAGGGGGGATTGCTTTTGGGTTACCACCCTTTCCTATACTCCTTGATCAGCTTTTCCACCACCTTCTTGCTCCCCGCCTTCCAGGGGCCGACGGCGACCAGGTTCAGGTTGGCGGGGGCGAACAGATTGCGGGCAGTGCGACTGATGTCTGCGGCAGCGATGGCCGACACCTCGGCGCGGTCCTCCTCGATGGAGCGCACGATCTGCATCAGCTCTCCCCAGCCGTAGCGGACCTGCATCTCGTAGGTGGAGTCGCTGCTGTATTCGAGGTCGAAGAAGTAGCCTTCCTTCACCCGGTCCAGCTCGCCGAGATCCATCTCCTCATGTGCCAGCGACTTGACCTCCCTGAGCACCTCGGAGACCGCCAGCACCAGGTTCTCCGGCGCGGTGGCGAGCTCGATGGCGAAGGCGCCGGTCTCCTCGTAGGCGGAAATGGAGGCGTCCACCGAATAGACGATGCCGAGCTTCTCCCTGAGGGCCAGGTGCAGCCGGGAACTCCCGCCTCCGCACAGGATCCGCCTGATCAGCCTCACCGCCATAATGCGACGGTCGTTCCTCGAGAAACCGCGAAAGGCGATCTGCAGGTTGACCTGGCTGTCGCTGTCCTTCACGAACAGCGAACGGGGCTCCTCCTGCAGTTCGCTGACCGGGACCGGGGCCGGCGCCACCGGTCCGCTCCAGCCGGCAAAGTGCTCCTCGCAGGCGGCGAAGAAGCTTTTGGCGTCGTGACGGCCGGCGGCGACGATCAGACCGTTGCTGGGAACGTAGAACTCGGCCAGGTAGGCTCTCAGGTCTTCCTCGGTCAAGCCCTTGATGGTTTCCAGGTACCCGATGGTCGGCATCCCCAGCGGATGCTCCGGCCAGAGCAGTTTGCTGCAGAGGTTGCTGGGATTGGTCTCGTCACCGCGCTCGTTGATGTCCTCCAGCGCCTCCTCGGTGATGATCCGCTTCTCGACCTCTATCCCTTCCAGGGTCGGGCGCAGGAGCATGGAGGAGAACAGCCGGATCCCCTCGGCGATCTGGTCCGGATGGACCCGCGAGAAGTAGCAGGTGGTCTCCTCGTCGGTCGCGGCGTTCACGCTGCCGCCGATGGCCTCGAAGGCGATCTCCAGTTCCAGGCTGCTGGCGAACTCCCGCGAACCGCGAAACAGCATGTGTTCCAGGAAGTGGGAGATGCCGGCTTTACCGGGAGTATCGTTGCGGCCTCCGGCCTTTACGTAAATAGCTATCTCGGCGCTATGCAGGTGCGGCATCTCAACCGAAACCAGGCGTAGCCCGTTCGGGAGTACCTTTTTGGTGCAGCTGATGGTCAAACTTTATCCTTTCAGCAGCCACTATGAGCCGAGCTGGGTCATCGACAAGCGCGATGGCAAACACACTAAAATATCGGTTTGGGCCATAATTGAGCGGCTGTCGCGTGTTCGCGTAAAATTAGCGGAAAGACCGAGCGATGTCAAACAATCTGATCCAATGCTGTCTTGTTTTTTACTTGACATGCCTGACATAAACTGTCACAAGGGTGCCATGATCAAGACCAGCTATTTTTCCTTTTTTAACTTTTACTTTTGGTGCGGCTTTTATTTTAGGCCGACACCCCGGGTAGAGGTTTAATTTAGGAAAGCTGGAAGACTAAATTAACGAACCGAAAGCCGGGGTGGGATAGGATCCTCCCCCCTTTGCGGTTTCGAACCATAGATGAGACGACACAGGGCCGGGGGGAAATCCTTCCGGCCCTTCGCTTTTCGGAAACCAAAGGAGAGCGGATATGATCGTCGTCATGAAAGCGGGAGCTGCAAAGAAGGACAGGGACGAAGTCACCAAGAGGATCAAGGAACTGGGCTACAAGCCGCACATCATCCACGGCACCACCCGTGACGTCATCGGGGCGGTAGGAGATGAGCGGGGAAAGAGTGTCCTGCAGTCGATCGAGTCGATGCAGGGGGTAGAGAGCGTGGTGCCCATCCTGCAGCCGTACAAGCTCGCCTCCCGCGAGGTGAAAAAAGAGGCCAGTGTGGTCCCCATCACCGACACCCTCGCCATCGGCGGCAAGGAGCTGATCGTGATGGCGGGCCCGTGTTCGGTGGAAAACGAAGCCCAGATCATCGACTCCGCGCTGGCCGTCAAGGCGGCCGGTGCCCAGATGCTCAGGGGGGGCGCCTTCAAACCCCGCACCTCTCCCTACTCGTTCCAAGGGCTTGAGGAAGAAGGGCTGAAACTTCTCGCCAAGGCGCGTGAGATGACCGGGCTGCCCTTCGTCACCGAGGTCATCGATCCCGACACCGTCGACCTGGTCGCCTCCTATGCCGACATGCTGCAGATCGGCGCCCGCAACGCGCAGAACTTCGCCCTGCTCAAGAAGGTCGGCCAGATCAAAAAGCCGATCCTGTTGAAGCGCGGCATGTCGATGACCATCCAGGAATTCCTGATGAGCGCCGAGTACATCATGAGCGAAGGGAACCAGTCCGTCATCCTGTGCGAGCGCGGCATCCGGACCTTCGAGACCGCCACCCGCAACACCCTGGACATCTCCGCCGTCCCCGTCTTGAAAGCGAAGACCCACCTGCCGGTGGTGATCGACCCCTCCCACGCGACCGGCAACTACCACTACATCGCGCCGATGTCCTACGCTGCGGTGGCGGCGGGAGTCGACGGCCTGATCATTGAAGTTCATCCCGACCCCGAGCGTGCCTCCTCCGACGGTCCGCAGTCGCTCAAGCCCAAGAAATTCACCACCCTGGTGGAGAAGCTGAAGCTGTTCGCCGAAGCCGCCGACCGCACGCTGTAACGAAGCGGCAGGCGCCCCTCTGCGGTCTCCCCCTCGCCCCACGTCCCCCCCTTGATAAAGGGGGGACAGGGGGGATTCTTTTGACTGTTTAACTTGGCCGGACTGGCTCTCGATGACATTTGCGATATCATAGGCGCATTATCTTTTTCTTAACCGGAGGCGCCATGCGAGAACCTGAGAAAACAGACCACGAAAAGCACGAAAGACACGAAA
>NZ_DATFBA010000167.1:0-45493 GCF_035254065.1 Geomonas sp. | reverse complement strand
CAAAGGCACCCACTGAACGCTATCTACCTGTTTTCAAATAGATTAACTGAACCGGCAGATCCATTGCTGAATCCGTTTTTCGTCCGTTCTTGACACCAGTTGTGGGCAACCTTTTTGGAAAGCTACCAATTATTTGTTTTTGTTAATGTTTTACTCGTGGCTTCGGTGTCAGGATTCGGACAGCCGAATACAAAAAACCGGCACCTCTCGGAGAAGGGCCGGTTTGGGCAGGGAGCTCTGCCATTTTGAGGGGGGAAAGTGATCTTGGGGATGGTCTGAGGGAGAAAAAGGAAGGCGCCGAGCCCGCAGAGGGACCATACGGTTCACCTCTGCGCTCTCGGCGCCTGTGCGCTGCAAAGCTTCTACGCTATTTCTAGATGATCTTGTTGAGCGAGTACTCCACGATCCCCTCGGCCCCCTGCTTGATCAGCTCGGGGACGATGCGGCGGACTTCCTTCTCGTGCATGATGCTCTCGATGGAGACCCAGTCGGAGTTGTAGAGGTTGGAGACGGTCGGGTTGTTCAGGCTGGGGAGGATCTCGGTGATGGCCGCGACCTTGGACCCCGGAGCGTTCATCTTCAGGCCGACCATCCCCTCGGCCCGCAGGGCGGACTGCAACAGCGTCGCGATCTGCTGGATCTTCGCGCGCTTCCAGGGATCGGCCCAAGCGGCCTTGTTGGCGATCATCACCGGCACCGACTCCATCAGCTCGCAGACGATCCTCAGCCCGTTGGCCTTGATGGTGGAACCGGTCTCGGTCACCTCGACGATGGCGTCGCACAGACCCTCGACCACCTTGGCCTCGGTGGCGCCCCAGGAGAACTCGACGTTCACCGGGATGCCTCTCTCGGCGAAGTAGCGCTTGGTGAAGCCGACCAGCTCGGTGGAGATGGTGGCGCCGTGCAGATCCTCCGGCCCCTGCACCTTGGAGTCGCCGTTCACCACCAGCACCCAGCGGGCGGGGCGACGGGAGACCTTGGAGTAGACCATGTCGCAGACTTCCACCACGTCGGAGTCGTTCTCGCGCACCCAGTCGCGGCCGGCGATGCCGACGTCGATGGTGCCGCGCTCCACGTACTTCCCCATCTCCTGCGGGCGTATCAGGGAGCACTTGAGCTCCTCGTCGTCGATCCCCGGGAAATAGCTCCTGGACGAGATCGATATCTGCCAACCCGCCTTCTTGAACAGCTCCACGGTGGCCTGTTCCAGGCTCCCCTTGGGGACCCCCAGCTTCAGTACATTTTCCATTGCATGCCCTCTTTCTCTGTTTGATCCCGCTCTGGATTTTCCCCCTCCCCTTCAAGGGGAGGGTTGGGGTGAGGATGGGGTAAATAGCCGTTATTTTTTGTAGACCTGCGAAGGGTCGAACAGCGGGTTGGAGTGCTCCACCCAGCTGCCGTTCTCGTATCTCACGTAGAAGCAGCTCCGGTTGCCCGTGTGGCAGGCGGCCGGACCGTTCTGCTTCACCTTGATCACCACGGTGTCGGCATCGCAGTCGGTCAACACCTCCACCACTTCCTGCGTGTTGCCGGACTCCTCACCCTTCATCCAGTACTTGTTGCGGGTACGGCTGAAGAACCAGGTCTTGCCGCTCTCCAGGGTGAGGTTCAGGGTCTTCTCGTCCATGAAGGCCACCATCAGGACCTCTCCGCTCTCGTTGTCCTGGATAACGGCCGGGATCAGTCCACCCATCTTTTCGAAATCGATCTTGATCATAGTCTCTCAGTCCTTGCGCGCCTTGGATTGGGGAAAAAAAAGTAACTTTTCATACACCGGCCAAGGCCCCGGTGTCAATAGTTAACACCAACGAAAAAACCGGCAGATCCAGGACCATCCGTGATGATCCGGAGCTGCCGGCGCCCTGCGAAAGGGATCCCTCTGTTCCCCTTTAGCTCACTGCTTGCTCAGGTCCGGGAAAACGATCCTGGTCCCCTCTATGATGAGGTCTTCGTTCTCCATGTAGTTCGCTTTCTTCACCATCTTGATCATCTTGGGGTTCACGTGGCCGTAGACATCAACGATCAGCTTGGCCAGGGTGTCCCCCTTGGTCACCACCCGCTGGGCGTAGGCGGTGCCGGCCGCCGGCAGCGGCTGCCCCGGCTTTACGACCTGGCTGGCGGGCTTGACCTGCACCGTCCTCTTCGCCTGCGGAAGTGCGACGGCAGTGGCCTTGGGGGTGCTCAGGAGGTGCCGGTGCTTGATCCCCACCCCCCCCAAGGCGACCGCGAACATCGCCAGGACGCCTACCACCCAGGGGAGGTAGCTTTGCCCGCGGATCCCGAAGTTGCCGGTTATTTCCCTCACCACCCTGACATCGACCGGTCTCTTGCCGTAGCCGAAGGCGGTGATCAGGCTGTTGTCGCACAGGACGTTGATGACCCTGGGGATCCCCTTCGCGCTCCGGACCAGCTCCCTGAGGGCGGCCGGGGTGAAGATCGCTCCGTCGTCGTTGGCCGCCGTTTTCAGCCTGTGCTGGATGTAACTGAGCCCTTCCTCGTGGGTCAGCGGGTTGATTACCGCCTTCACGGCTATCCTCTGCTTCAGCTGCTGCAGCTCCTCGAGGTTCAGGGTCTTCTCGAATTCGGTCTGGGCGCTGAAGATCACCTGGATCAGTTTCTCGCTGTCGGTCTCCAGGTTGGAGAGCATGCGGAGGTTCTCCAGGGTGTCGACCGGCATGTTCTGCGCCTCGTCGATCAAGAGGAGTATGGTTTTTCCCTTCTCGTACTCTTTCATCAGCGCCTGGTGGAACTGGTGCACCATGTCGGGAACCTCGTCCGACTCAGGAACCAGACCCACCTCCCTCAGCAGGTACTTCAAGAGGTTGGCATAGGAGATATTGGAGTTGAACAGGTAGATGGTGGTCAGTTTTTCCCGGTCGACCTTCTCCAGGTACGCCCTGAGGATGGTGGTCTTGCCGACGCCGACCGCGCCCAGGATCAGGATGAACCCTTTCTTCTTCTCGACCCCGTAGATGATGGAGGCAAGCGCCCCCTTGTGTCCCGGGCTCAGAAAGAGAAAGGAGGGATCGGGAGTGATCTGAAACGGTTCCTTGTTGAGATTGTAAAAATTCAGATACATGGCTCACGCTCCTTTTCCGGCAACTGGTACCGGATCACCTGCGCCTGCTCACCGGGTGGTCACAGCATCTGCAACTTGTCACTGAACCCCCGCTTGAGGAGGATGGTCTTGTTTTCCAGCATCTCCAGGTCCCCTTCATCGGCCAACCTGTGCAGGAGCCTGGTCACCGTCTCCCGTGAGACCGAGGTGTAGCCCGCCAGCTCCTTGTGGGTGAGTCGCAAGGTGATCACCACCCCCCGGTCGTCCCTTACGCCGTGCAGAAGGCTCAGGTGATTGAGGATCGAGCGGAGCCTGAGCTCGGCGTCCGGCAGCGCGATCGCCTTCAGGACCAGTTGGGCCTCGCGCAGGCGCCGGCAGAGGATGTCGACCAGTTGCAGGAGTACCTTCTCGTTTTTGAGCAGGTAATTCTGGAAATTCTCCTTGGAGAGGAGCCCTATCTCGCTCTCTTCCATGGCTATCACGGTCGCCGGCGCGGTCTTGGCGTCCAGCACCGCCATCTCGCCGAAGATGTCCCCTCTCTTGTGGACAGCCAGGATCCGCTCGCTGCCGTCGGTCCCCAGGTGAACCACCCGCACCTTTCCGCTGTAAACGATGTAGATATAGTTGGCGGTATCTTCCTCCATCAGGACGACCCGGTTCTTGTGGAAGCGCCTGTCCACAATCCTGCTTTGCACCTCTTTGAACTCGGCGTCGTCGAGACTGGAGAAAAGGGGAATCGAGCGCAACAGCCTTCCATGCACGTGCTCAAGGTTTCCTTTTTGATGGTTGGGTGTGGCCACTGACGCTCCTTCACGAACTGCAGAGATAAATGATTAATAAAATTTAACAGATTATTTTGTCCAAGCACCGCTTGCGGTCGCTATTTTCTTCCGCACGCCCAACGCTCACGCCCCAACGCCACCGTACCTCTCCACCCCCCCACGCTGGCTTCGTCCGCACCTTTTGCATCAGCCCAGCTCCTGGCGGGCCCCCTTCCGGAGCGGGGGCTCTCGGAGCTGGACAGAAGGGATCGCTGGCCAAGGGCGGGCTCTGCTATAATCAAGTCAGCCAACGCCCCGGCAGGTCCGTCGCAGGGCTGCGAGCAGGGGAGACGGCCGACTTGGAGAATTAAGCTATGGACAGATCTGTTGAGGACAGGTACCTAGAGCTTCCCGGCTGCGCCGACCTGCCGGCTCCCCCTCGGGAGCGGTTCGAGGAGGCCCGGCTCCGGCGTGGAAGCAGCTACCACCCCCGCACCCGGCACCTGCTGCCGGACGGCTTCGCCAGATACACCAACCGGCTCTTCCTGGAGACGAGCCCCTACCTTCTGCAGCACGCCCACAACCCGGTGAACTGGTTCGCCTGGGGCGACGAGCCTTTCGATCTCGCCCGCAGGCTGGACAGGCCGCTGCTGGTGAGCATCGGCTACGCCACCTGCCACTGGTGCCACGTGATGGAGGAGGAGAGCTTCGAGGACGAGGAGATCGCCCGCTTCCTGAATGAGAACTTCATCGCCGTGAAGGTCGACCGGGAGGAACGTCCCGACGTGGACTCCGTCTACATGACCTCCCTGCACGCCATGGGCTCGCAGGGGGGCTGGCCGCTCAACGTCTTCTTGACCCCGGACCGGCTTCCCTTTTACGGCGGCACCTACTTCCCTCCCTTCGACCACAGCCGGGGGATGGGTTTTCTCACCCTGCTGCAGAGACTCCTGGAGGCGTATCGTGCGGACCGGCAGCGGATCGCCCGGGCGGGGGAGCAGCTGAGCGAGGCGGTGCGCTCGATGCTGGCGCCGGAAAGTGGCGAGGCGTCGCTCTCCGGCAGCTTGCCGGACCAGGCGGTCCGCAGCCTGCGCCCGGCGTTCGACATGGTGAACGGCGGCCTGCAGGGAGCGCCCAAGTTCCCCTCTTCGCTGCCGCTTCGCTTGCTGTTCAGGTCGGCACGCCGCAACAAGGACCGCGAGTTGACCGCCATGGCGGCGCTCACCCTGCGGCAGATGGCGGCAGGCGGCATCTACGACCAAGTGGGGGGCGGCTTCCACCGCTACGCGACCGATCAGCAGTGGCTGATCCCGCACTTCGAGAAGATGCTCTACGACAACGCCCTTCTGACCATCAGCTACCTGGAGGGATATCAGCAGCTGGGAGGACCCGACCTGGCAGCGGTGGCCAAGGAGACGCTGCGCTACCTGATGCGGGACATGGCAGCGCCGGAAGGGGCCTTCTACGCCGCCACCGACGCCGACAGCAGGGCCGCAAACGGCAAGATGGAGGAGGGTTACTTCTTCACCTGGACCCCGGAGGAGCTCACCGACGTCCTGGGAAGGGAGCGAGGCCAACTGGTGGCGGGGCTGTACGGGATGACGGAAGAAGGCAATTTCGAGGGACGCAGCATTCTGCACAAGGTGAAGAGCATACCGGAGCTTGCCCGGGGGGCAGGCCTGCCCGAGGAGCGGGTCCGCTCACTTTTGGAAGAGTCACGCGAGATGCTGTACCAGGCGCGCAGCCGCCGGCCGCCTCCGCTCAGGGACGAGAAGATACTTTCCGCCTGGAACGGGCTGGCCATCTCCGCCTTCGCCCGGGGCGGTATGGTGCTCGACGATGTAGAGCTGGTAAATCAGGCGCGCCGGACGGCGACTTTTATCCTGGTGAAGATGATGCCGGAGGGGAGGCTCGCCCACAGCCACCAGGGGGGGCAGCCCAAGGGGGAGGGCTTCCTGGACGACTACGCCTTCCTGATCGGGGGACTGATCGACCTTTTCGAGGCGAGCGGCGAGGCCCATTGGCTCGAGCAGGCACTGTCACTGACCGCGATTGTGGAGGGGGAATTCCAGGATCAAGAAGGGGGAGGCTACTTCATGACCGGCTCCCGCCACGAAGAATTGATCGCCCGGGAAAAGCCGGCCTATGACGGAGTGGTCCCGTCAGGGAACTCCGTGATGATCATGAACCTCTTGAGGCTGCACGCCTTGACCGAGCAGGCGCGCTATCTGGAGGAAGCGAACCGGACCGTGGCCGCCTTTTCCTCCCGTCTCTCCTCATCGCCGGCCGCGCTCAGCGAGATGCTGCTGGCGCTCGATTTCCTGAACGATGTCCCGAGGCAGGTGGTCGTGGTGGCTCCCCGCGGCGATCGGCAGGCGGCAGAGGGGCTGCTGCGGGAATTCCAGCGCCACTTCATCCCCAACCGGACTTTGGTGGTGCTCTGCGAGGGAGAACAACTCGATAGGGCTGCCAGGCTGATCCCGCTTTTGAGGGAGAAGAAAGCGAACGGCGACCAGGCGGTCGCCTATCTCTGTGAGAACCGGAGCTGCGGGATGCCGACCAGCGACCCGGCGGAGTTGCGCCGACAGCTGTCATGAGTACACGGCCGCCCCCTGTCCTCTTGGTCTTTAGCGTGAGCTACTGTACCAGGTACGGATAGCTGATCACACCATAACTGGGGCCTCCAGCGTGACTGCCTGGAGGGGCTTTAAGTCGGATGAACGAGCCGCGCATGCGGAAGTTGGGGGTGTCGACGGAGTCGATATGAAACCCGATGAAGCCGGTCAGAACTGGATCACCGTTATAGTTGAAGTGGTCGGTAGCCACCACCGGCAGCAAGACGTCGGCGTTAATCTTCACATCGTCGAAAAGCGCCGCCTTCTCCCCTGAAGCGATATGCACTTTATCAACTCCAATGGACAACGCAGTCTTGCTGGCGGCCAACAGCTTGTCGATCACCGGGACGTTGTTGGTCCCGTCGAAGGTGGCCCACTGACCTCTGTAGGGGTCCGCACCATGATTGATGAGATCGAGGTACGCTGGCTGATTAAGCCGACCGGCCCAGTAGTCAGCCGTATCCTTGGTGATGGCGAAGGGGTAGACTCCCGAGGGAACCCCCCCGGTGGGACCGATCACTGCGGTTGAAGGAGTATTCGCCATTCCCACCTCGAAAGCCTTGCTGCCGAGCACGCCGGCAAAAGGAGCGGGCACAGGCCCACCATTGATGCCAGCCGATTTGCTAACCGTCGCCGTTACGCCCGCAGCGAGGTTGGTGAATATGCAGACCGCCCCCGCCGGACAGGCGCTCGTGGGGGTACATGGTCCTTGAGGGGGCTCCGAGCAGTACCCCTGCCTGTTCAGCAGCGGAACTACCCCGCCGGAGACCGGGCTGCCAACCTCCCAGCTGTTGGTGGCCAGGTTCCACCAACCGTATTGGACATCTCCGCTTTGTAGCAGCTCTCCGGCGGCCTTATTCTGCCTCAACACGTTGAGGGCCGAGGTGTAGTTACCCCAGTTGGGGGAGGTCACACTGCTGCTGGGATAGAGATTACCCGCCCCAGCCAGGGCAGCTGAATCGGCAGCGTTCCTAAGCTGGCTTTTCACCACGTACAGCTTGCCGACATCTATCGCCAATCCTCCGAACGCGCAGATGGCCACCAGCATAAAAACCAGCAGCACGATTATTACAAATCCGCCGTCCTGTCGTGTACAGCCCCTGGTGCCCATACCTACCTCCTTCCGAGCCTAGCAGCCGATCTATTCATACCTCACGGTAGCCTCGCCCAACACGGTCGGTGAGTACAGGGACTTCAGCATCGGATTTACCAGTTGGAAGGTCGGCCAACGCACCGTGACGTGAACGAGATCCCCCGCCTGGGTCGGTCCAACCGTACGGCCACCAGAGTAGATGATTTGGACGTCATAGGTGACGGAGCCGGTCAGTTTGCTGCTGAGGAGATTTAGGTTTATGGCCCGCTCCATGTCGTTGGTCGGTGCATCGACACGCCCAGAGGTGACCGGAGTAGGAAGAGGGGTGGTCATGACAGCTGCCGCCCGAGCCCCTGCGCCAGCTGCATGATTCAACGTGTTTGCACCGTACATCCAGCGTCCAAAGTCGAAGATGCCGAAGACGAACATGGCCAAGAAGGGGAGTACCAGCGCCAATTCAACCAGTACCTGACCTGTCTGGTTTTTCATTATGGGTGTCATGGCTCGAACCTTTACTTGTGCGGTCAGCGACGACCAGTCCACGTTACCATCACCGGCAAAACGGAGTGGCACCTCGGCAGCCACTCCTTAGCCGGATCACGCGAAATAATCCGCGCACGCCTCGCTCACGCTCTCAACGGTCAACTGGGGAGGCTTGTCGTAGAAGGAGGAGTCGTTGACGATCAGGTTGATCAGGTCCCTGGGGTGGCAGGCGCTCCTCGCCACGCCGTAGGCGCCGTACCACTGCTCGTTCAAGTAGTTGTAGACCTCCTCGCAGAAGGCGATGCCGTTCTCCTGGCAGGCGGCCTTGAAGATGGTCAGGTACTCCTCCTCGTTGGGCCGGTCCACCTTGATCTTGTAGCGCAGCCTCCTCAGGTAGGCCTCGTGCACCAGGTCCTTGGGTTCCAGGTCGGTGGAGATGATGACCAGCACGTCGAAGGGGATCACCACCTTCATCCCGGTCTGCAGCGTCATGTGATCGACCTGGCGCTCAAGCGGCACCAGCCAACGGTTGAGGATGTTGAGCGGCTCGACCTGCTGCCTGCCGAAGTCGTCCAGGATGAAGACGCCGTTGTTGGCCTTCATCTGCAGCGGCGCCTCGTAGTACTTGGAGACGGCGTCGAAGTTCAGGTCCAGCATCTTGAGGGTCAGCTCCCCGCCGGCGTTGATCACCGGTCGCTTGATCAGCACCCAGCGCGTGTCCCGCTCGCCATCCTCCGGTGGGGCTTCGACCGCCTCGTGACAGGCGGGATCGTAGACGCTGATCACCTGCCCCCCCACGGCGACGCCGTACGGGATGTAGACGTGCTCCGGCAGGGCGCGCCCGATCGCCTCGGCGATGGAGGTCTTCCCGTTGCCGGAGGGGCCGTACATGAAGACCGCCTGCCCCGAGACCATCGCCGGCCCCAGCCGCCTCACCACCGCCTCCCTGAGCACCAGATGGGAAAGGGCAGCTTTCACGATCTGCTCGTCGTCGATGGCTCCCTTCACCGTCTGGGCCTGCACCCTCTGTCGGTACGCCTTCATGGAGACCGGAGCAGGCCCTGCGTAGCGGCAGAGCTCGAGGATCTCCTGCCCCTTCCTGCGCCCCGCTTCGGTCAGCCTGAACACGTAGGATGTCTTGGTGTAGCTGGCCGCCCCCCTGATTTCCAGAAGCTTCTCCTTGTGCAGGTCCTCCAGCATGATCTCCACCAAAGAGACCGGGAGCTTCACCCGTTCCGAGACGTCACTCATCTTGAACTCGCCCAGGAAGAAGAGATGCTTGAGCAGCAGGTCTTCAACGAAGGCCCGTTCCAGTCCCGCCTCGTCCAGGCTCCTCGGCGCCGCCGGCGCTGAAAAGGTGCGCATTGCCACTCCTCCCTTGAGCGAGGCACCCGCCACAACATGCGGAACGCCCCCCTGCAGCAAATAACCCAGCAATACCAAACGATTAGCAGCGCAAGACACGCCCAGCGGAAGCAAAACAGTATAAGATTATACTAATACTTCCCTCTTTCAAACCTGCTGACACCAAAAAATTTTTGCTTGCACATTTGCAGCGCCGCCGTAGTATTTGTTTTTATTAATTTTGGATTTTTAATCTTATTGCCGAACCCAATGAGTAGAGGCCTCGACCGCGATACCGGAAGGGCAATGGCCTCGACGGCTCTATGACAGCCTGAAGAAATGACTGACAAGGTGACTCCCCTCTAATGCAAGGGGTGGCTGAGAGCTCTCTCTCTCCACCGGGACGGTTGGCCGTTAAATCCAAAGCTATGACAAGGGGCGCGAAGATGACTAAGACAAAAGATTCAGCGGGTGTCCTCCAGGCACTCCGGGATGACCGCGGACAAGGGCTGGTTGAGTACGCGTTGATACTGGTGCTGGTCGCCATAGTGGTAATTACCGCGATCAAGGGGGTCGGCAGCTCAGCGAACAGCACCTTCACCGGGATAAGTAACGCCATGAACCCCTGACGGAATACCCAATGAGAGAGGCTGCAGCAGTGGTTTAGCCGAGGTGGATGCGCAGGTTAATCACGAAGGACAGCTTTCAATCCTTCGATAATCCCCACAATAAGGAGAAACGACTATGCTAACTCAGCTAAGGAAGATGTCTGAAAAGGCGCAGGAGTTCTTGAGGGATGAGAGCGGACAGGGGCTGGTGGAGTACGCGTTGATTCTGGTGTTGATCGCGATAGTGGTCATTGCAGCGGTCAAGGGGATCGGCAGCTCGGCGAACAGCACATTCACCACCATAAGCAACACCATGAAGTAGCAACAACTGCGACTGCCAGCAAGGCATGCCCTGCCGGGAAGTGACCCTCTTCTTGGCAGGGCACCGAAGCCGCCCGTGGCGGCAATCTGACGGAACTCTTCACCTCCTCTTGAAAACTTTGCCGATGGCCGGCAATGCCATCGGGTTGAAGATAGCAGGTGCTTCGGCCTTGCCGCCTCAATTCTGATGCACCCGTCCCCCCAAACAACGCCAGGCGCGAGGCACGCGAAGCGACGTCAGCCGATGGGAGGTCCCGACATGAAGCGCCCCAACACCGTCATCCTGGTCTCGATCTTCGCCTTCCTTTTCGCCGGAGCCGCGGCCTGGCTCACCTACAGCTACCTGCAGCAGGAGGTCAGCAGCGTGAAGGCGGTCCAGCCTCAAAAGCTGGTGGTCGCCCGCGCCGACATCCCGATCGGCACCACCCTCGCCGCCAGCCAGCTCAAGGTCACCTCCTGGCCCAAGGACAGCATCCCTCCCGGCAGCGCCGATGCGCCTGAGCAGCTGGTCGGGCGCGTGGTCATCCGCCCCATCACCAGGGGTGACGCGGTGACCGACCAGAAGCTGAAACCTAAGGCC
This sequence comes from Geomonas sp., assembly GCF_035254065.1. GTDB lineage: Bacteria > Desulfobacterota > Desulfuromonadia > Geobacterales > Geobacteraceae > Geomonas. The sequence goes on along the minus strand of NZ_DATFBA010000167.1, from coordinate 34,630 downwards.
GGTACGCCGGGAGCGGGGTTCATGACCTACGTGGTGCCGCAGGGGCACCGGGCGGTGACGGTGGCGGTTAACGAGGTGGCCGGGGTGGCGGGCTTTTTGACCCCCAACGACCGGGTCGACGTGATCGTCACCATGCAGCTGCCGGACAACGAGAAGGAGAGTGTCAGCAAGATCATCCTGGAGAACGTTCCCATCCTGGCGACGGGGCAGATCACCGACCAGAAGGAGGGGAAACCGGTGGTGGTTCCCACCGTAACCCTCGACCTCCTCCCCACCGATGCCGAAAAGCTCGTGCTGTCCGCCAGCAAGGGATCGCTGCAGATGCTGCTGAGGAACATCGCCGATAGCGGCCAGGTCGGCTCCCAGGGCGCAACCATCTCCAAGGTGCTGACCGGGGTCGAGCGGCCGCTGGTCTCCAAGGCCCCGGAGGCCAAGGCAGCGCAGCCCAGGCCGGCGCCGGCGAAGGGGGGGGTGAAGGGGGTAGTGAAGGGTGGGGTGATCGTCAAGGCTGCCGCCCCGGTGATCCTGTACACCCTGGAGATCGTCAAGGGGGCGGAAAAGGTGACCTGGCAATATCCCTACTGACAACGAGCAGACCTTTACCTGGACCGAGGTAGCCAATGAATCTTCGTCATTCGACCGTGTGCCTGCTGGCCGTGCTGATCTCCCTGCTGCTGTTGGTGAACGCGGCAACCGCCCTTGCCGAGGCGTCCATGACCATGACCGTGAAGGTCGGCAAGAGCGTCATCCTCCGCCCCGGCGACAAAAACGTCCGCTACCGTTACGTCACCATCAGCGACCCCGATATCATCGAGATCCCCAAGTCCTACGAGCCCACCTATCTGCAGATCAACGGCAAGAAGATAGGGTCCACTAACCTGCTGGTGTGGGAGGACAACGCCAAGGAGCCGACCTTCTACACCGTGAACGTGGTCGGCGACGAAGACCTGATAGAGACCCAGGTGAGGGAACTCTCGCCCAACGACGCCATCAGGGTGCAGTACGCCAGGGACACCGTGCTGTTGACCGGCACGGTCGCCAATGAGGTGACCGCCAAGAAGGCCGAGGAGATCGCCAAGGCCTATTCCGCCAAGGTGGTCAACCACATTACCGTCAACCAGCCGCTGCAGGTGCTGCTCCAGGTCAAGGTCGCCCAAGTCGACAAGACCGCCCTCAAGAACCTGGGCATCAGCTTCTTTGTGAAAGGAAACACCGCGGAGGGGTTCTCCAACCTGATAGGTGCACCCCTTTCCGCCACCACCACCAAGAGCAGTATCCTCTCCACCCTTACCGGGACTACCAGCTCCAGCGTGACCGGTGCCCCCGGCATCAACGGCACGGGCCCCTCCGGTCTGGGAGGGTTCAACCCGCTCGACACCTTCCAGGCCGGGGTCTCCTACTTCCCGGCCGGCATCGCCGCCGTGCTGCAGGCCCTCACCACCAAGGGGCTCGCCAAGCTCTTGGCCGAACCGAACCTGCTGGTGAAGAGCGGACTGGAGGGGGACTTCCTGGCGGGAAGCGAGATACCCTACAGCGTGCTGACCAACAGCGGCGGGTCGTCCACCCCCTCCATCATCTACAAGACGGTGGGGGTGAAGCTGAGATTCAAGCCCGAGGTGCAGGACAACGGCCTGATCAACCTGAAGATCGACCCCGCCGAGGTGAGCAGCATTGCCGGCACCCTGGCGGTGAACGGCTACCCCATCATCGACACCCGCGACGTCCGGACCTCCGTGGAACTGCGTGACGGCGAAAGCCTGGTGCTGGCGGGGCTGCTCCAGGAAGAGAAGATCAAGACCATGTCCAAGATCCCGCTCATGGGTGACATCCCGATCCTGGGGGCGCTGTTTCGCTCCACCTCGGACCAGATCAAGAGCACGGAGCTGATCTTCGTCATCACCCCCAGGCTGGTCGCAGCCAATCCCCCGGGGAGCACCGTGCAACTACCGACCGAGCGCACGCCGGACCCGGACAAGGTGAAGGAACTGGACTGGCTGCCGCTGGGGAAGTGAGCGAACGGCGGGCCGGTTGACGGCGGAGGAATATCAGGCAAGGGGGTTAGAGGTCATGCCTTCGCAATTCTCCATAGTCATCATCGACAGGGACAAGCAGTCCAGGGATGCCATCACCTCCACCCTGAAACCCTACACCGACAGTATCACGCTGGCGGGGTCGGTGGACAATTTCAGCGACGGCGCCCTGGTCATCCAAAAAGCCGCCCCCAATGTGGTGATCCTGGGGATCGACGACATCGAACAGGGGATCAAGGACGTCCAGTTCATCACCTTGAAGCACCCCCGCGTCTCGGTGATCGCCTGCTCCTCCGAGAAGAACGTGGAGTGGTTTCTCTCGATCATGCGGGCAGGCGCCGTTGAGTACCTTTTAAGGCCGATCGGACAGGAAGAGCTCAAGCAGTCGCTGCAGAAGGTGGGGCGCTTGCTGCTCCCCACCCCGGTCGAGGAGATGCCGGCCGGCGAGATCATCTCGGTCTACAACCCGATCGGCGGCATGGGGACCACCACGGTGGCGGTCAACCTGGCGGCGGCTTTAGCGGAGGAAGGGACCAAGGTGGCCCTGGTGGACCTGAACCTGGAGGCGGGCGACGTCAACACCTTCCTGAACGTGAACCCCACCTACACGCTGTCCAGCGTGACCAGCAACACCGAACGGCTGGACGCCAACTTCCTGATGAGCGTAATGACCCGCCACCCCTCAGGCCCCTTCGTGCTCACCGAGCCTTTGGAGGTAGACGAGGCGGTCTCCATCAGGCCGGAACAGGTGCGCAGGGTGCTGGAGCTGTTGCGCGGCATCTTCAGCTACGTGATCGTGGACTGCGTGGGGCAGCTCGCGGGGTGCAACATGGCGATCTTCGAGAGCTCCGACCAGATCCTCTTCACCACCACCCTGAGCCTTCCCGCCCTCAAGAACACCAAGCGCTACCTCTGTGCCATGGAGAGAAAGGGGTTCGGCAAGGATACCGTCAAGCTGATCATCAACCGCTACCACCCCAAGTCGGACATCCAGTTGAAGGATGCCGAGAAGGTGCTGGCACGCTCGGTGTACCAGTCGATACCCAACGAGTACCTGGACGCGGTGAACTCCATCAACAAGGGCACCCCGGTGGTGAAACTTACCCCCCGCTCCCCCATCAGCAAGGCGATCCAGGCGCTGGCGGATCGTTTGAAGCAGTGAGACGCCCTTCGACAGGCTCAGGGTGAACGGCTTTTGCCAAGGCCCGGTCAACAGCAACGCCGTCCGGAGGCAGAAAGCAGAGAGGGAGAAAGCGATGCTGAGCAACGATCCTTTCCAGATACCGAGCGTGCAGTCGGCAAGCGAGCGCGACTACTTCCAGGACATGAAGATCAGGATCCACCGGCGGCTGATCGACCGGATCGACCTCTCCAAGATGGACCTGATGGGGAACAGCGAGGTCCTCAAGGAGATCAGCGCCGTGATTGAAAACCTCATCATCGGTGAGGGCATCCCGCTCAACCAGATGGAGCGGGACCGGCTGATCGTGGAGATCCAGCACGAGACCTTCGGACTGGGCCCGCTGGAGCCGCTGCTGGCCGACTACCAGATCTCGGACATCCTGGTGAACAACCACGCCAAGGTCTACATCGAAAAGGGAGGGAAGCTCTCCAAGACCGCCGTCTGCTTCCGCGACAACGCGCACCTGATGCAGATCATCGAGCGGATCGTCTCCAAGGTGGGGAGGAGGATCGACGAGTCCTCCCCCTACGTGGACGCGAGGCTCCCGGACGGCTCCCGCGTCAACGTGATCATCCCCCCCTTGGCGCTGGACGGGCCGGTCCTCTCCATCCGCCGCTTCGGGCGCGACCCGCTCGGCGTGCACGACCTGATCAAGCATGGCGCGCTGGACCAGCGGATGGCGGAACTATTGGAGGGGGCGGTGCAGACCCGGCTGAACATCCTGGTCTCCGGCGGCACCGGCACCGGCAAGACCACCCTTTTGAACGCCCTCTCCGCCTACATCCCCCACTCCGAGAGGGTGGTGACCATCGAGGACTCGGCGGAGCTTCATCTCAAGCAGGAGCACGTGGTGAGGCTGGAGACCAGGCCGACCAACATCGAGGGGCGCGGCGAGGTGACCCAGCGGGACCTCCTGAAAAACGCCCTCAGGATGCGCCCGGACCGCATCATCATCGGCGAGGTGCGCGGAGGCGAGGCGCTCGACCTGCTGCAGGCGATGAACACCGGCCATGACGGCTCGCTCTCCACCGTGCACGCCAACACGACCAGGGACGCGCTGGCCCGCCTGGAGACCATGGTGCTGATGGCCGGGCTGGACCTGCCGGAAAAGGCGATCAAGGAGCAGATCGCCTCGGCGCTCAACCTGGTGGTGCAGCTGGTGCGCTTCTCCGACGGCACCAGGAAGATCGTCAAGCTCTCCGAGATCACCGGCATGGAAGGGAACACCATCGTCATGCACGACGTGATGGTCTTCGAGCAGAAGGGGATCGACAAGGACGGCAAGGTGGTGGGAGAGTTCCGCGCCACCGGGGTCAGGCCGCTCTTCGCCCAGCGCTTCAAGGTGTACGGGTACGAGTTGCCCCCGGGCATCTTCGACAACTAGGAGGCGCCTCGTGCTCATTCCGGTCGCGGCATTGACATTCCTCGCCGTCTTCTGCGTCTGCGTCGCCGTCTCGGTCGCGGTCGCCGAACGGCAGAACTCTCCCAAGACGGAACTGAAACGGCGCCTGCAGCGGATGGCCAGAAGCAGCGGCAGCGCGATCCCGGAAGATCTTCGGGCGGAGATCACCCGGGAGACCAGGCCGGCCGACCAGTTCTTCGCCGGGTTCGCGCCGACCAAGAACCTGGATCGCAAGCTGGACCAGGCAGGCCTTGCGGTATCCGTCTCCCTCTTCGTCAGCGTGGTGGTGGCGGCGGCCATCCTCTGCTCGGCGCTGGTGATGCTGATCACCAAGTCGCTCGCCTTTTGCAGCGCGTCTGCCGTGCTGTCGCTTTTGCTCGCCGACTTCTTCCTCAAGATCAAGGCCCAGCTGCGACGCGAGAAGTTCACCGAGCTGTTCCCGGACGCCCTCTCCATGATCGCCCGCTCGCTAAGGGCCGGCCACTCCTTCACGAGCGCCATCCAGCTCGTGGGGCAGGAGGTCCCCGCCCCGGTGGGCGAGCTGTTCAAGACCGCCTATGACCAGCAGTTACTGGGGCTTAGGATGACCGACGGCCTCTCCAGCATGAACGACCGCATCGACAGCCTCGACCTCAGGTTCTTCACCACCGTGGTCTCCATTAACTCCGAGATCGGCGGCAACCTCTCCGAGGTGCTCGACAAGCTATCCCTGACCATCAGGGAAAGGCTGAGGATCCGCCGGCAGGTCCAGGTCTACACCGCCCAAGGGCGCATGTCCGGCTACGTGCTGGGCGTGCTGCCGCTGGTGACCTTCGCCTTCTTCTTCTTCCTGCACCCGGACTACGAGATGGAACTCTTTCGGGACCCCAAGGGGATCTACATCGTGGTGCTGGCGGTTTCCCTGCAGCTGTTCGGCTTGATGGTGATACGCAAGATCATCAGGATCCAGATATAGGACACGGCCATGATCTACCTCATCACGGCGCTGGTATTCGTATCCATTTTGCTGCTCTCCCTGACGGCGCTGCACCATTTCGTGCTGAAAAGGAGCGTGCTGACGCAACGCCTGCAGGGGCTCGCCACCGAACGGACGGCCAAGCAGAAGAAGCCGGTGGAGTCCGGCACCTGGTCGTACAAGCTGAGCCGTATCGGTGAGAAGCTCAAGCTGCCGGAGCGGGAGCATTCCAAGTACATGAAGATGATGGTGGCAGCCGGCTATCGCAAGGAGTCGGTGTACGCCTTCTTCGGCTGCAAGATCCTTTTGACCTGCCTTATCCCCGCCTGCTACCTGCTCATCTACGCCGTTCCCAGGCAGATCTGCTTCACGAGCCAGTCGCTGCTGGTGACGGTGATCTGCCTGATCGCGGGGTATCTGCTCCCCAGTTACTGGCTGTACAGCAAGAAGAGAAGCCGCCAGGTGCAGATCTTCCATACCCTGCCGGACATCCTCGACCTGGTCACGGTCTGCGTGGAGGCGGGGCTCAGCGTGGACGCCGCCCTGATGAGGTCGACCGAGACCCCGCAGTTCAACGGCAACGCGCTGGCCCAGGAGATCCGCATTGCCAACATGGAGACCAGGGCGGGCAAGCCACGCATCGACGCCCTGAAGGACATGGCGGAGAGGACCATGGTCGAGGACGTCAAGTCGCTCACCAGCATGATGGCGCAGACCGAGCGCTTCGGCACCAGCCTCAGCCAGGCGCTGAGGACCCACGCGGACAGCCTGAGGACCAAAAGGAGACAGATGGCGGAAGAAGCCGCCGCCAAGACAACCATCAAGATGATCTTCCCGCTGATCCTCTTCATCTTCCCGGCCCTGCTGGTGGTGATCCTGGGCCCCGCCATGCTGCAGATCGGCAGGATCTTCAAGTGATCGGCCGAAGGTACACGAGCAGTCAACCCAACCGTTGCAACTCAAGGAGGTGATCGCATGAAAATCGACTTCAACACGTTCATTCTGCTGGTCATTTCGGTGCAGCTGGCACTGAGCTACGTGAGGCAGGGGAAGAAGTAACCGCACGATCCTTGCCGGCAGCAGAACGGCCGGCAAGGATCACCCAGGACCCGATCATCAATCACCTTGAGGGACTCATGAGATGAAGGCGATCAATGGGAGATCGGGCCGACCGCTGGCCACCCAGCTCTTCGTGGCGGCCACCTTTCTTTCCAGAAGCAGGGGGCTGCTCGGGAGGCAGGGGCTGTCGGCGGGGGAAGGGCTGCTGATCACCCCCTGCAACGGGGTGCACACCTTCTTCATGAGGTTTCCCATCGACGTGCTCTTTCTAAACGGCGAGAACCGGGTCATCAGGACCGGTGAGCATCTCCAGCCAAACCGCATCAGCGCGCTGCTGTTCTCCTGCAAAAAGGTCATCGAGCTTCCCGCCGGAGCCGTCTCGCAATCGGGGACGGTAACCGGGGACCAGATCCTCCTCGGCTGAGGACCACCTTGCAATGCTGCCATCCGCCGGGCCGACGGCTCCCTCTGCCGCTTCCCGGTGTGAACGTTCCCTGGTGAGCCATGACAACGAAGCCAACCCGCAAAGTGACCCTCACCCCCTCGCTGGCTGACCTCCTCTTCACGACCGTGTTCCTGCTGCTCTTCTTCACCAACACCTCCAGGCTGCTGGGAGACGGCGACACCGGGTACCACATCAGGGCCGGTGAGTACATCCTGAGGACCCGCTCCGTCCCCACCTTCGACCTCTTCTCCTACCACACTCCGCCCATCCCTTGGACCGCCCACGAATGGCTCTCGGAGGTGCTCATGGCGGCCATCCACAGCCGGTTCGGGCTGACCGGGGTGGACGCCTTCTTCGCGGCGCTCCTGGCGCTGACCATCGCCCTTTTGTTCAGGCTCCAGAGGAGCTACCGGGCCGACATCCTGCTCACCATCCTGATCACGATATCCGCCTTGGCTGCCTTCAAGGTCCATTGGCTGGCAAGGCCGCACGTCTTTTCCTTCCTGTTCATGGTGGTCTACCACGACCTGCTGGAATACTGGCGGCGGGAGCAGGGCACCCGCCTGGCGCTGCTTCCTCCGCTGATGCTGTTGTGGGTCAACCTGCACGGAGGCTACCTGGGCGGATTCCTGCTGCTGGGCGCCTATCTGGTCGGAACCTTGGTCAAAACGTGGTGGGCAAAGGGTGCCGAGCGGCGCGTACAGTGGGGAAAAGTAGGCCAACTGGTATTCACCACCGCGGTCTCGCTGGCCGCCTGCCTGCTGAACCCGCAAGGGTATCGGATACTGCTCTTCCCGTTCAGGCTGGTGGGCGACACCTACATCATGGACCACATCTCGGAGTTCATGTCGGTCGACTTCCACCAGTTCGCCCCCTTCAAGTACCTGCTTTTGCTGCTGATCGCCCTTTTTGCCATGGGGCGGCGACGCATGGAGGTGACGGAACTGGTGCTGGTCCTTCTCTTCACCAACATGGCGCTCTACTCCGCCAGGTACATCGCGCTTTTCGCGCTGGTGACGGCCCCGATCATGACCCGCCAGGCGGGGGAGCTCGGGGAGCTGAGGGAAGGGAGAATGGCCGCCTTCTTCCGCAAGCGGTCCGAGAACATAATGGGGATCGATGCCCGCGCCAGGGGGCACCTGTGGCCGATGATGGCGCTCTGCCTGGTCGTGGCCGCCACCTGCTCCGGGATGGTCCGGCATGGCTTTGATGAGAAGACCAAGGCGGTCCGCGCCGCCGAATTCCTCCTGAAAGAAAAGATCAGCGGCAACATGTTCGACAATGACGAGATCGGCGACTACCTGATTTATCGCACCTATCCTACCTACAAGGTCTTCTTCGACGGCAGATCCGACATGTACGGCTCCACCTTCATGAAGGAGTACTACCAGGTCATCAAGTTTCAGCCGGGATGGGAGAAGATCCTCGACAAATACCGGGTCACCTGGATCATCTTCGATACCGACTCCGACTTCGCACGGTTCCTCCTCAAGAGCAAGGAGTGGCCGCTGATCTACTCGGACAACGTGGCCTCCATATTCGTGAAGGACGTTTTGCAGAACCAGGAGCTGATCAGGAAGTATCGTTTGGTGCGACCGGCCAGTTACCGGACAGAAACCGAACCGGCTCCGACACAGCGGGAGCTTTGACCACCCCATGGGCAGGCGGTGAAGAATGGAAATCAGCAGTTACCACATCGACAGCAACCGTTCGCGCATCGGGATAGCGCTGTGCTGCTCCTTGCTGCTACATTTCCTGCTGTGGTTTGTCTTGACCTCGTTGCCGCCACTTCCTTTCGCCATCGGGCCCCAACTGCGCTTCGACCTATTTTGGATTTCCATGCCGCCGACTCTCGCCTCGGCGCCTACCCCGACTTTCAGGCCGGCAGCTTCACGGGCGGCGGGGCAACAGCAGAGTCCGGAAACCGCGCCTGCCGATGAAGACGAGGCCGCCCCCTCCCCGACCGATGAATCCACCCCAGATGACGCGCTACTGTTGGAGGCTGTCGCCGCTGCCGGATCCTCGCCAGCGATGCCGGTTTCGCCAGCCAAGCCGCTTCCGACCGCCAGGACGGCTCGGACAGACAGGCCGGTTCAGATAGGCAAGCAGGTTCAGATAGGCAGACCGCTTACGCCAGCCAAGCCGGGTCCGCCAGGCAAGCCGATTCCGACAGCGAGCCAGCCCCTCCCACCAACGGAGCGGGCCGGCGCGGCACCCTCACGACCGGCGGCGGCCATCACGCCCCTGCCAGCCGCAGAAAGCCCGAGCCGGTTCGAAATCACCGAAATCCAACCAAAAGTGATAGCGGGGACGGCAGACGTCCAGCAGGCCATTCAGATTACCTCCGCTTCCAGCCAAGGCGCAGCAGCCATCCCCAGCAAGGCGGCGAACGCAGCCAATCCGACCATCGGTGTCCCGCAGCCGCCTGTGGCCATTCCTGTTCCACCGGCCGCCACCCCCTCGTCCTCAACCCCGTCGACGCAGCACCGTCCGATCGCCCAAAACCATACCACTGCGCCGGTTTCTCAGCCGGCACCCCGTCCCGCTTCCGTGGCGCAGCAAAAGTCCACGCACAAAGCGGCAGAAACCACTCTCCGGAAAACGGCAGCCTCCTCGCAGACGGAAGCGGCGTCGGTGTCCAGCAGCACGCCTGCTCCTATGCCTCAGCAGGCAGTGCCGCGTCCAAACGCACAGGAGTATGTCGTTCACCACCGCACAACCGCCCCGCCCGTCAGCAGTGCTCCTTACCCCGAAGCGAGGGGCACCTCCCTTCCCTCCCTGCACGGCGATCTGAAGCTGGTCATGGTCGGCGCCGGCAACGTCAAGCTCTCGGTGAGCTTCAGGGAGTATCCCAAGGCGCGGCGCAACAAGGCGCAGAGCCGGGGGGAGGCCCGCCGCCAGGAAAAGGTCGTACCCCTCATCGCCCAGACGGGCGAAGGAAAGCGGGAGGCCGTCATCGAGACCGCGCGGGAAGGGATCTACCTCTTCATGGTAGAGGCTGAGAACGGAGAACCGGCCAGCGCGACCTTCACGGTCACCTTTTTCGAAAAAGGGTCCAGGGGGAGAACCGCCACCCTCGGCACCCGCACCGTCAACGAGCGGAGCGTGCTGACCAGGATCCTCATGCCGGATGCCATCGTCTGGGAGGACGACTCCGCTTTCACCGCGATCGTGAGGGACGCCGAGAGCACAACCAAGTTCAACACCCGTACCGGGATGCAGTGGAAGGAGTACAACCAGTAGCTCACAGACGGCACGCCATCATTCGACCCTACCAAGTTCGATCTGGCCCGGGGGATCCGGGTCTCTCCATCCAAGCATGTCGCTAAAACCTTGCCGGTTCCTTCACAGCCACCCTCCCTGCTTTTGTCGGTAAATTCATTATTCCTCAGCGGGAAATAATATCACTAAAGTCCCGACTCTCCTTTCCGATGAAGGGTTTAGCTTATATTGGACGAGGCAGGCAAGTGCCCGCCGAAAAGGAAAAGAGATGCCAGCAGCTACAGGGAGCACCAGCCACCGCTTCCTTCTGGAGGGGGACTGGGTGCTGGAAAACGTCGATCGCCATAGAAAGCAGCTGGCGGATGCACTCGCGCAACTTCTCCAAAGCCCGCAACCGGAATGCCAGGTCGAACTGGATCTGGCGAGGATGACAGACATCGACGCCTGCGGCTGCCAGTTACTGGCCCTTTTCCTGATGGGCCTGGGACGCCAGGGCGTCACTCCCCGCCTCCAGGATATGCCCGGGGAGCTGAGGGAAAAACTCGTGCTCCTTGGTTATGACGACGTCCTCGCCGGTGGGGAACCGACAGGAGATGAAGCGCGATGACGCCGGCGGGAAACAGCATCGACCTCAGACGTTTTGACCAGGTCTTTTTCGAGGAGTGCGCCGAACACCTTGCCCAGGTGGAAGAGATCCTGGTGGGACTGCGGGACAGGGAGCCGGATCAGGAGGAGCTCAATGCCATCTTCCGCGCCGCCCATTCCATCAAGGGTGGCGCCGGCATCTTCGGCTTTGACGACATGACGGTCGTTACCCACGTCATGGAATCCTTGCTGGACCGGCTTCGGAACCGGGAGATCCCGTTCTTCCCCTCCCTGACCGACCTGCTGCTTGAAGCGGGCGACGTAATCTCGATGCAGGTCGCGTCACACCGCGCAGGGACGGCGGCCAGTCCGGAAGCAGCCGAGCTGGTGCGGAAGAGACTGCAGCAGGCCATCGAGCAGGACGGCTTCACCTTTGCCGAAGAGACGTTACCCTCCTACCTTCCCGCTGCGCTCCCGGCGGAATCCCCGCTCTCCCGTTACCGCATCATCTTCACGCCGCCCCCGGACATCTTCTCCAGAGGGATCAGAGTCGATTGCCTGATTCGGGAGCTCGCCGAGTTGGCGGAGAGCGGTGAGTTCGAATGCCGCGCGGAGCTGGTGGAGCTGCCGGAATTGGAGAGATTCCAGGCGGAGAGCTGCATCACCCGCTGGCATTTCACCCTGGTATCTTCCGCTAGCCGCGACGATTTCTACGACGTCTTCATGTTCGCCGCCGACCCCGACCAGCTCGCCATCGAGAGGCTCGGCGACGCTGCGTTACCGGTCCACAAAGCTCCTATCAGCATAGCGGCAGCGCCGCAGGACGCCCCGGACATCTCTGCTACCGGGGAGCTGCACTCCCCTGCCCCCGAAGCGACGACGCCTGCCGCTTCAGCCGCCGCGACAGCGCAAACCGTCAGCGCGGCACCGGCTCCCCGTTCGGGGGAGAGCGAGGGGTCGATCCGGGTCAACCTCGCCAAGGTCGACCAGTTGGTTAACCAGGTTGGGGAGTTGCTGATCACCCAGGCCATGCTGACCCAGTTTTCCGCCTGCCTCGACCCGGTCCTGCACGAACCGCTGCAACGCTGCGTCGCCTTGTTGGAGAAGAACACTCGCGACCTGCAGGGAAGCGTGATGTCGATCCGGCTGGTCCCGATCGGCATCGTGTTCAACCGCTTCCCCCGCATGGTACGGGAGATAGCGGCGAAGCTCGGCAAAAGCGTCCAGTTCAAAAGCAGCGGAGACAGCACCGAACTGGACAAGGGGCTAATCGAGAAGGTGGCAGACCCGCTCTCGCACCTGGTGAGAAACGCGCTGGACCACGGGCTGGAAACGGCGGAGAAGCGGCTAGCCAGCGGCAAGCCTGCCTCAGGCACCCTGGAACTGGCCGCCTCCCAGCAGGGGGGAAGGGTGGTCATTGAGGTGATCGATGACGGCGCCGGACTCGACCGTGACCGCATCATGGCCAAGGCCGTCGAGCGCGGCATCTCCTGCAGCGACGATATGAGGGATGAGGAGGTCTGGCAGCTCATCTTCATGCCGGGCTTCTCGACCGCCGAGTCGGTCACCGACCTCTCCGGCCGCGGGGTGGGGATGGACGTGGTGCTGAAGAATGTCCAGGCCCTGGGAGGGAGGGTGCAGATTGCCAGCCGGGCGGGGCGCGGGACCAGGGTCTCCATCAGCCTGCCGCTCACCCTGGCCATCGTGGAAGGACTTTCGGTCGCGGTGGGCGCGGAGAGGTTCATCGTGCCGCTTAACGTGATCGTCGAGTCGCTGCAGCCCAAACCGGAGCAGTTGAAGAGCCTGAACGGCAGGGAAATGGTCCAGGTGCGGGGAGAGTACCTCCCCATCCTCCGGCTGCATCGTCTCCTGGAGGTAGAGGGGGCTCAACCCCTCCCGCAGCGGGGGATCCTGGTGCTGGTCGAGGTGGAGGAAGAGCGGGTCGCGCTGCTGGCGGACGTGCTTTTGGACGAGCAGCAGGTGGTGGTGAAGAGCCTGGAGGCCAACTTCAGGAAGGTGGAGGGGAGCGCCGGCGCGACCATCCTGGGGGACGGGCGGGTGGCCCTGATCCTGGAGGCGGCCGAGCTGTTAGTGATGCACAAAAGAGGCAACTGAAGCAAACGGAGATAGATAAAGATGGAAGCCCAAGCCACAAGCAAGACGGAAACCGCTGCCGCCTGCCAGTACCTGACCTTCAGGCTGGGGAGCGAAAGCTACGCCATAGACATCCTGATGGTGCAGGAGATCAGGGGATACGACGCCGTGACCCGCATCGCCCACGCCCCCGAGCACGTGAAGGGGGTGATCAACCTGCGGGGGGTGATCGTCCCGATCCTGGACCTGCGCCTGAAGCTGGGGGTGGGCGAGGCGACCTACCACGAATTCACCGTGGTGATCGTGCTGAACCTGTTGGGGAAGGTGATCGGCGTGGTGGTGGACAGCGTCTCGGACGTGGTCGCGCTGTCGGACGATGGCGTGCAGCCGGCGCCGGAACTCGGGGGAGCGGTCGATACCTGCTACCTGGCCGGCATCGCGACGGTCAACGAGGAGATGCTGATCCTGATCGACATGGAGAAACTGGTGGGGGGCGACGACCTGCAGGCAGCCGACGCCACCCGCCACTGACGGACATTACGAGAGAAAGGTGCAAACGATGAAAATCACTGGCTTCAAAGACTGGAAGATCCTCACCAAGATACTCAGCATCTCCATCACCACGGTGACACTGATCGTGCTGGGGGTCCTGTTCTACGTGCTCCCCTACATGGAAAAGCAGCTGATGGGGGAGAAGATCGCGGCCACCAGGGGGGTGGTGGAGGTGGCCTACTCCATCCTGCAGGACAGGCTCTCCGACGTGAAAGACGGCAAGCTGACCGTGGAGCAGGCGCAGAAGAGCGCCTTGGAAGAGCTCCGCGACCTCAGGTACCACGGCAGCGAGTACTTCTGGATCAACGACCTGGACGCGAAGATGCTGATGCATCCGATGAAGCCGGAAATGGTCGGCAAGTCGCAGTCTGAGACCAAGGACCCGGCCGGCAAGCGGATCTTCGTAGAGTGCGTCAACGTCTGCAAGGAGAAGGGTGAAGGGGAAGTAGCGTACCAGTGGGCCAAGCCCGGCTCCAATCAACCGGTACCCAAGATCTCCTACGTGAAGCTGATGAAGGAGTGGGGCTGGGTGGTCGGCAGCGGCATCTACGTGGACGACGTGCAAAGCGAGATGAACAAGATGAAGTGGCAGGTGATCGGCGGCACCATCCTGCTGTCGCTGGTCATCTTCGCCTTCGCCTGGCTGGTGGCGAGGAAGATCAAGCTGGCCCTCGACCAGGCGATCGGCGCCTCTCAGCGCATCGCCTCCGGCGACCTCACCGCCCAACTGGAGGTGGCGAGCGCCGACGAGACCGGTGAACTGCTGGGCTCCCTCAAGGAGATGAATGACGGGCTCGCCCGCATCGTGGGGGAGGTGAGAAACGGGGCGGAATCGATCGCCACCGCCACCGAGCAGATCGCGGCGGGCAACGCCGACCTCTCGCAGCGGACCGAGGAGCAGGCGACCGCCCTGCAGGAGACCGCCTCCAGCATGGAAGAGCTCACCTCGACGGTCCGCCAGAATGCCGACAACGCGCAGGCCGCCAACCAGCTGGCCATCAAGGCGAGCGGCGTGGCGGTCCGGGGGGGCGAGGTGATCGGCCGGGTGGTGCGGACCATGGAGTCGATCACCGACAGCTCCCGCAAGATCTCCGACATCATCGGCGTCATCGACGGCATCGCCTTCCAGACCAACATCCTCGCCCTCAACGCGGCGGTGGAGGCGGCCCGGGCCGGCGAGCAGGGTAGAGGCTTCGCAGTGGTCGCCTCCGAGGTGAGAAGCCTCGCTCAGCGGAGCGCCGCGGCGGCCAAGGAGATCAAGTCTCTCATCGAGGACTCGGTCGGCAAGGTGCAGGACGGCAGTCGGCTGGTGGAGGAGGCCGGACGCACCACCGAGGAGATCGTGACCAGCATCAGGCAGGTCACCGACATCATGGCGGAGATCTCGGCCGCTTCCGTGGAGCAGTCCACCGGCATCGAGCAGGTCAACAACGCCATTACCCAGATGGACGACGTCACCCAGCAGAACGCGGCGCTGGTGGAAGAGGCGGCGGCCGCCGCCGAGTCGCTGGAAGAGCAGGCCCAGCAGCTCGTCGAGGTGGTGGCCCGTTTCCGCCTTGAGCAGGCGGCCGCACAGCCCCAGCAGGGCTCCCGGCCGCAGCAGGCGCCACGGCGGAGCGCCGAAAAACGCAAGCTCACCCAAAGCGTGATAGCGCCCCGCAAGGCGGCAACGAGGCCGTCGGTGGCCGACGGTGCCTCGGCTAGTCCCGTGACCCGCAGCGCCGCGGCAGTGGACTTGGACCTCGACGAGTGGAAAGAATTCTAAGCCGGGAAGCGCAGACATACACCGGGGACGGGAGTCCCGGGCAAGGCTTTTCCTTCAGCGACACCGAGTTCGCCCGGGTCAGGGGGCTCATCTACCGGAAGGCGGGGATAGCCCTCGCGCCCCACAAAAAGGACATGGTGTACAGCCGCCTGGCGCGCCGGTTGCGGGCGCTGGGACTTTCCAGCTTCACCGAGTACCTGAAGCTGGTGGAAGCAGCCGGCGAGCCGGAGCTGGAAGCCTTCATCAACGCGCTCACCACCAACCTGACCTCCTTCTTTCGGGAGCCGCACCACTTCAAGCTTCTGGGAGAGCGCCTGGCCCGCCAGCCAGCGGGGCGAGCGGTGACCATCTGGAGCTGCGGCTGCTCCACCGGGCAGGAGCCCTACTCCATCGCGATGGCGGCACGGCAGGCGCTGGGTGAGGAGACTCCCCTGCGCATCCTGGCCACCGACATCGACACCACCGTGCTGGCGCGCGCCCGCCAGGGGGTGTACCCGCTGGACCAGTTGCAGAAGGTGCCGGCGGGGCTTCTCCGACGGTTCTTCCTGAAGGGAGCCGGGCGCCAGGAGGGACTGGGGAGGGTGAAGGACGAACTCAAGCGGCTGGTGAGCTTCGAGCGGGTCAACCTGCAGAGCGAGTCCTGGCCGATACCGGAGCGCTTCGACTACATCTTCTGCCGCAACGTGATGATCTATTTCGACCGGGAGACCCAGCACGGGATCCTACAGCGGCTGGCCTCCCGCCTCAAGCCGGAGGGGCTGCTCTTCGTGGGGCATTCCGAGAGCCTGCACGGCAGCCAGACGCTCTTCAAAAGCTGCGGCAACACGGCTTACACCCTGAGGAAGTGAGCGCCATGCTCAACAAGCAAAGCGCGGCCAAAAAGGAGCGCAGCCTGGACCGGGAGATAACCGAGGTCTCGGTGAAGTTGCTGCCGGGGGAATTCTTCGCCACCGCCGACGGCACCGCCATCGCCACCGTGCTGGGCTCCTGCGTCGCGGTCTGCCTGTTCGATCCCGGCAGCGGCATCGGCGGCATGAACCACTTCATGCTGCCGGAACTGCAGCAGGGTATGAAGGCCGGAAAATGCACCGGCGATTGCAGCACCTCGAACTGCACCCGTTACGGCAGCTGTGCGATTCGTCGGCTGCTGCAGCAGCTGGAGGAGTTGGGGGCGGTCAGGGTGAGGCTGAAGGCCAAGCTGTTCGGGGGGGGCAGGGTGATGGCCGGCATGTCGGACATCGGGGAAAAGAACGCCGTCTTCGCGACCGAACAGCTCGCCCGGCAGCGGATCCCAGTCACGGCCTCCGACCTGGGGGGATGCTGGCCGCGCAAGGTCGTCTTCTATCCGGCCGAGGGACGCGCCCTGGTGAAACGGTTGCTCAAGCTGCCGGTGGAGGAGATGCGGGCGAGTGCCCCTGGGGTGCTTTGGACAGGAAAGGAAGGGAAAAAATGAACAACAGCATAATGATCGTCGACGACAACGAGTTCATCCGCAAGTCGGTCGAAGTCGCCTGCCAGTCGACCTCCTTCACCATCGTCCCGGCGGAGTCGGGCGCGGCATGCCTCCGGCAGCTGGAAGCTGGCTTCAGGGGGGTCATCCTGATGGACGTGATGATGTCGGGGATGGACGGCTGGGACACCATCCGCGAGATGGTGGAGCGCGGCCTCTATCCCGGCAACGTCATCGTGATGCTGACCGGCATCGGAGAACCCGACCTGAAGATGGAGGGGATCCAGGAGTACGTGACCGACTACATGAGCAAGCCCTTCGGCCCCGACCAGCTCATCGAATCGCTCAGGTACTACCTGCTTCTGCTGGACGCCCTTCGCGCATGAACGGCAGGAACCTGGTGGTCATAGGGATCTCGACCGGGGGGCCCTTCACGCTGAAGGACCTCTTCAGCCGTCTCCCCCGGCTGCCGGCGGCCTTCCTGGTGGTGCTCCACATCACTCCGGAGATGGACTACCGGATCGCGATGGGACTGGACGCGGCGGCCAACATGCCGGTGGCCCTGGCGCAGCACGGAGAGCGGCTGAAGGGTGGACACGTCTATCTGGCACCGGGAGGCCTTCACCTGCAGTTGGAGGGGAACCAGCGGGTAAAGCTGTGCGATGGGCCGCGGGTGAACTACGTGCAGCCGTCGGTGGACGTCACCATGCTCTCCCTGGGGAGGTCGTTCAATGGCGGCAAACTGATCGGCGCTATCATGACCGGCATGGGCAAGGATGGTGCGGAAGGGATACTGCACATGAAGAAGATAGGCGGTGTGACCTTTGCCCAGGATGAGGCGTCCTCGACTATCTACGGCATGCCCAAGGCCGCGGTGGAGACCGGTGCGATCGATTTCGTGCTGCCGCCCGCCAGGATGGCCGACAAGCTGGTCGAGCTGCTGAGGTAGCGGCGCCGCTAGCCGCTAGCCCCAGCCCCCTAGCCTACCCCCTCCCCTCCTCCGCCCTCTCCAGCAGGAACTCCACGAAGGCGCGGTTGGCGCGGGATAGGTAGACGTGCCGCTTCCAGGCGATCAGCAGATCCAGGTAGAGGGGAGGGTCGAAGGAGATCGCCGCCAGGTCGCTATCGGCCGCCACCACCATCCTGAGAAAGGTCGAGATGCCGGTGCCGTTTCTCACCAGCGACTTCACCAGCGAGAAGAGGTTGGTCTCGAAGATGATGTTGGGGGTGGCGCCACATCCCTTGACCGCCTCCAGGAAGAACTCCCTGATGAAGTACCCCTCCTTGTAAAAGACCAGCGGCTGCTCGACGAACTCGGCCACGCTCACCCTTTCCCGCTTCGCGAAGGGATGATCGAGCGGCACGCAGATCACCACCTCCTCCCGCAACAGGTGCCGTACCTCAAGGGTGTCGGGGAAGCTCTCCCCGGCCACCACCCCCATGTCAAGTTCCCCCAGCCCGACCATCCGCTGGATATGCGCCGCCCCCTCGCCGAACACGGTGAGACGCAACTGCGGGTACCTCAGGTGAAAATCCCTGATGATATCCGGGAAGAAATAGGCGGAAATCATGGGGGGGATGCCGATCCTCACCTCACCGCTGGCGAGCCCCTTCAGCTCCCCCATCTCCAGCTCGGCAGCCTTCACGTCGTCGATGATGCGGCGGGCATGGGAGACGAAAATCTCACCTTCCGCGGTTAGCGACACCTTCTTGTCCTGCCGGTTGAAAAGAACCAGGTCCAGTTCCTCCTCCAGCTTTTTGACCGCCATGCTGACCGCCGGCTGGGCGATGCGCAGACCCTCCGCCGCCTTGGTGAAACTGCTCACCCTGGCCACTTCCAGGAAGTACCTCAATTGTCGTACATCCATGCCGCCTCTCCATCAATTGATGTTATCGATAACATAACAATTATATATTTTTATTATCGTGAAACAAGGGATAAGATTCCATCATCGCTGAGGCAATGTTCGGGAGAACAAGATGGGTCCGATCAGAAGGGGAACACGAAGATATGTGCAGGTGAACCTGGCCTTCTTTGCCGCCGGCTTCGTCACCTTCATCACCCTGTACGACCTGCAGCCGCTGCTGCCGGTCTTCGCCGCGGAGTTTCGGCTGCACGCAGCCCTGGGCAGCCTGCCGCTCTCGGTGGCGACCTGCGCGCTCGCCGTCGCCATGCTCTTTGCCGGCAGCATCTCCGAAACCGTCGGCCGCAAGCGGGTCATGGTCTGCTCGCTGGTAATCACCTCGCTGCTGGCGCTGATGACCGCCTGCACCCACACGTTCCTGTCACTGCTGGCCCTGCGCCTCTTGCAGGGGATAGCGCTGGCGGGACTCCCCGCCATCGCCATGGCCTACTTGAGCGAGGAGATCGAGCCCTCAGCCCTTAGCTCCGCCATCGGCCTCTACATCAGCGGCAACGCCATCGGGGGGATGACCGGCCGCATCTTCACGGCAACCGTCACTCAATACTTCTCCTGGCGCATCGCCTTGGGGGTGATCGGCGCCTTCTGCCTGGCACTGAGCCTCTACTTCGCCAAGGCTCTTCCCCCCTCCTCGAACCCGCAGCGGCGTCCCTTCGCGGTGGGCTACCTGTTCAGCTCCCTGCTCAGGCAACTCAAGGACCCGGGGCTGCTCTGCCTGTACGGCATCTCCTTCTTCTGCATGGGCGGCTTCGTGACGCTCTACAACTACATCACCTTCCGGCTGCTGGCCGCCCCCTACTCCTTCAGCCACACCGCGGTAAGCTGCATCTTCCTGGTCTACCTGGCCGGGTCCTTCAGCTCCTCCGCGATCGGACGCCAGGTTGAGCGCTACGGCCGCAGCCGGATGCTCTACCTCTGCCTGGGGACCATGGGAGCGGGAGCCATGGTGACCCTCTCCGGCCAGGTCGCCGTCATCGTGGCCGGCATCGCCCTCTTTACCTGCGGCTTCTTCGGCGCCCACACCATCGCCTCCAGCTGGGTAGCGGCCAGGGCCCGCACTGCCCGCGCGCAGGCGGCCTCGCTGTACCTGTTCAGCTACTATCTCGGCTCCAGCATTTCCGGTACGGTGGGAGGGGTGTTCTGGTCCTCCCTGGGATGGCACGGGGTGATCCTGCTGATAACGGCGCTGCTGGCGATGGCGAGCTTGCTTGGGTGGAGACTTGCGGGGCTTTCGGAACCGGCTTTGGCGGAGGCGGGAAGCACCGTGGCGAGCATGGAAGCGGCCCGCAGCTGAACGGGCAGGGCACACGCGGGATTTAAGTTTCGAAGCCCTGGGTCGATATGTCAGGTATATCGACACCAGGAGCAGACATGCCTGACCTTGTACACCTTGCCAATGGTATTTCAATCCCCGTAGAGATGCTGCCGATCTGGGAGCGGCTGGCGGAGTTCGCCACCATCCACGGGCCGGTTTTCGAAGCGGAACTCAAGCAGCTCGGTTTGAACCTGCGCCCTATCTTCTCCCTCAATTCATCCATCGGCGGCGATCAGGCGGTCTCCTTCGGCACCGCCACGCCGTCCACCGTCCAGTTCGTCATCCGCCCGGACATCTACCGCGCCATGATCGGCACCATCAACAACTGATTCCCCGCTAGGCTTTAACCCCTTCCCTCAGCGCGCCTCCGCATTTTCCCGGTACCGGTCGCTCACGAACTTGATGTGGTCGCGCAGCACGTAGAACTGCTCGGCGTAGGCCAGCGGCATCTTCATCTTGTTCACCTGCGCCTCGATCTCGTCCAGCCTGGCCAGCAACTCGGCCCGCTCCTCATTGGAGGGATGGGCCAGGATGTCGCGCTCGATGGCGATCAGCGCGCCGTACCAGCGGTAGATGCGTGACTTGATGCGCCACCGGTAGATGGCGGGGAGCACCTTCAGCCCAGGGATCAGCAACACCACGATCGGCACGAAGACCACCAGCGTCCGGTCCACCAGGGTCGCCAGCCAGAAGGGGAGCCGGCGATACAGGAACGATTTGCCGGAGTTGTAGAACCGCTTGGCGTCCGGGCTCACGATGAACTCATGCTCAAGAGGGGCGGGAAACTCGTTCGCCTTCTGCAAGAGGGTCGGCCGGCTGTGCACCTCGCGGGCCGCCTCGATCAGCAGGTCGGAAAGGGCCGGGTGCAGTTTGTTGCGGGCGACCAGCTCCACCGTCGGCCCGATCAGGTGGATGTCCTGGGGGGGCATGTTCTTGCCGAAGTCGAACACCCCCATGGGGAGGTCCAGGTCGAGCAGGTACGGGAACTTCCGTGAGTAGCCGGCGCTCTGCTGGAAATCGAAGAGCCGGATGCCGGGGGTCCACAACAGCTGTTTCATGAGGGGCGGGGTGGCTGAATCACCCATCAGGAAGGCAGCGTCCACCCTCCCCTCCAGCAGGGCCTTCGCCGCATCCATCCCCCCGAGGCTGAAGAGTTCGGTGGGACCGCCCGGTTCGATACCGTTGGCCTTGAGCAGGATGAGGGCGAGCATGTGGGTACCGCTTCCTTCCGGCGCGATGGCAAGTTTCTTCCCCGCAAAGCCGGAGAGCAGGGTAACCGGCTCCGGACTGCGGTAGAAGATGAGCAGCGGCTCGTGAAATACGCTTCCCAGGGAAACGAGGCTGCTCACGTCCATGCCGGTCGCCACCCCTCCCTGCACGAAGGCGAGATCCACCCTCAGGTTGGGATTCAGCAGGCGTTGCAGGTTGTCCAGCGACCCTTGCGAGGGGATCACCCTCAGGTTGACGCCGTCTCTGGCCAGGATCTTGCGGTACTTCTCGGCGTGGGTCATGAAGAGGCTGCCCGGCGGGCCTGCCGAGATGGTGATGTTCTTGGGGGGCGCCGGCTGGACGTACCAGAAGGCGAGCCAGATGACGGCCGCGGTGAGTAGCACCAGCGGGAGGACGCTCACCAGCAAGTCCCTCAGTGAGATCCCGGTCAGCCGCGATAGCGGCCTCAAGTGCGAAAGCTTTCTGATCCGTTCAGAGTGATCCACGTCGACACCTACCTTTCCTCAACTTCCTGCCTATAGATGCAGCCCCGGCAGGTATCCCCTCACCAGCTCTAATTTTAATAAATGTGGCCGAGCTTGTCAGCACGCTTACGCGCCCCCCATCCTCACCCTGTCCCTCCCCTTGAAGGGGAGGGAACCCATGGCGGACGGTAATGACAGGGCGACTCCCACCAGCGGTTATCTCATCCTATGAGCCATCGTCACCGCACCTTCCGACAAAAAAGATCCGGATGCACAGATTGTACGATTTTATGACTTAGGTCAAGGCAGCTGTGAAGGGACCGAGGTAAGGTTGCACCATCGAACGGCGGGAGAAGCGGAAAAAATGCAATCCCCCCTGTCCCCCCTTTATCAAGGGGGGAACCAATTACGTAAGAACATCAGTTAGTGAAAAAATAATGCCCCGCAGTGGGCAGCACGGAGAGTTCAATGATCAAAACGGTAAAAAGCTGGCTCGGATTTTCGAAATCGAACGATAACGCAACTACCACCAACACAGTACAGGGGGAAAAAATGGATATGTTTTGCTTTCAGTGTGAACAGGCCGCCAACGGCGGGTGCTCCAAGGTCGGCGTCTGCGGCAAGAAACCGGATGTAGCTGCCCTGCAGGACCTCCTGGTCTACGCGATGAAAGGTATCGCCTTCTGGGCTGACAAAGCCCGCGCCAAAGGCGCCAAGGACACCGAGATCGACCGCTTCATGCTGGACGGCCTCTTCACCACCGTCACCAACGTCGACTTCGACGCCGAGGAGATCGCCAAGCTGGTACGCGAGGCGGCCAAGCAGCGCGACCGCGCCCAGGCGCTCTTCGAGAAGGCAAACGGCGGCACCTACACCGGCCCGGTACCCGAGGCGGCCAAGCCCTTCAACGCAGGGAGCACCGCTGAACTGGTCGCTCTGGGCGAGCAGCACGGCGTGAAGGATTCCTCCATCGACCCGGACGTGAAGAGCGTCCAGGAGATCATCATCTACGGCATCAAGGGATACGCGGCCTACGCCCACCACGCCCTGGTCATCGGCCACGAAGACGACGAGATTTACGCCTACACCCACAAGGCGCTGGCAGCCACCCTCGACAAGAGCCTGGGGCTGATGGACTTCGTCGGCCTGGCGATGGAGTGCGGCAAGACCAACCTCACCACCATGGCGCTGCTCGACAAGGCCAACACCGACAGCTTCGGGCACCCGGTACCGACC
This sequence comes from Geomonas sp., assembly GCF_035254065.1. Taxonomy (GTDB): domain Bacteria; phylum Desulfobacterota; class Desulfuromonadia; order Geobacterales; family Geobacteraceae; genus Geomonas. The sequence continues at coordinate 11,721 of NZ_DATFBA010000167.1, read as the reverse complement.
CCGGTGCAGCTCGGCACCAAGGCCGGCAAGGCGATCCTGGTTTCCGGCCACGACCTGCGCATGCTTGAGGAACTCCTGAAGCAGACCGAAGGTAAAGGGATCAACGTCTACACCCACGGCGAGATGCTGCCGGCCCACGGCTACCCGGGCCTCAAGAAGTACTCGCACCTGGCCGGCAACTTCGGCGGCGCATGGCAGGATCAGGCCAAGGAATTCGTCAACTTCCCGGGCGCCATCATCTTCAACACCAACTGCATCCAGCGTCCCGCCGAGAGCTACAAAGATCGCCTGTTCACCTGGGGTCTGGTCCAGTGGCCGGACGTCAAGCACATCGACGGCTTCGACTTCTCCGCCGTAGTCAACAAGGCCCTGGAACTGCCGGGCTTCGAAGAGAACCCGGGCCAGGAGATCCTCACCGGCTTCGGGCACAACGCGGTACTCGGCGTGGCCGACAAGGTCATCGACGGTGTCAAGTCCGGCGCCATCCGTCACTTCTTCCTGATCGGCGGCTGCGACGGCGCCAAGAGCGGCCGTAACTACTACACCGAGTTCGCCGAGCAGGTACCCAAGGACTGCGTGATCCTGACCCTGGCCTGCGGCAAGTTCCGCTTCAACAAGCTCGAATTCGGCGACATCGGCGGCATCCCGCGCCTGCTGGACATCGGGCAGTGCAACGACGCCTACTCGGCCATCCAGATCGCGGTCGCCCTGGCCGGCGCCTTCGGCTGCGGCGTCAACGACCTGCCGCTCTCCTTCATCCTCTCCTGGTACGAGCAGAAGGCAGTGGCGATCCTGCTGACCCTGCTCCACCTCGGCGTGAAGAACATCAAGCTGGGACCGAGCCTGCCGGCCTTCATCACCCCGAACGTGCTGAACTTCCTGGTCGAGAACTTCAACATCGGCCCGATCGGCACCGCCGAAGGCGACCTCAAGCAGATCCTCGGCTAACAGCCGCTACCTCCTGACCGGGAAAAGCGGGTCAGCGGGAGCAAGAAACAGGCAGTAGCAACAAGAAGGCGGATCCGGGTAACCGGGTCCGCCTTTTTCTTTGCCCTCTTTTTATTCTTTCTCAAACTTGTCCGACACTCCCTCTCCCGCCGGGAGAGGGCTGGGGTGAGGGAAGCTTCCACGCAGATGCGGGGCCACCCTCACCCCCGGCCCCTCTCCCGTCGGGCGAGGGGAGAAAGCTTACCTGCAGCGATCGGTTACGCTCCCCATCTCGGTGATCTTCTCCAAAAGCGACCAGCCCGGCACCAGCCCAAGCTCCTTGCCCAGTTCAAGGGTGGTGATCGCGGAGACCCCGGTTACCAGCGTCCTGCCACCGTTGCCATCCTTCACCCGTATCGACCAGGAGGCATGGTACACCAAGGGCTGCCCATCCTTGTCCACCCCCACGTAAAGCATGATATGCCCCGGCTTGTAAAGGAGCGTCAGGAAGGGAAGCCCCTTCGCCTTGATCAGCTCCGCCCTCGCCTGTGCAGAGGCGTGGTTGAAGCGCACAGGATGGCCGGTGGAGGCGATCTGGTCCCCGGAGGTGCGCGGCAGCCAGATGCCGAAGGGCATGAAGAAATCCCGCAACAGCGCCGAGCAGTCCCTCAGGTCGTAGAGCTCCCCCCATCCATAGGGCTGGCCGAGCAGTGAGTCCCCGACCTGGGCGACGGTCCGATTGTCAAAGGTAAGAGGAAACCGTGCCGCAGAATCCCCCGCGATCTGTACCGACCGTATCTCCGCCTTGCCACCTTCCCCCGCCGACGCTATCCGCAACGTCCAATGACCTTCCCCCTCTCCGGAGATAGGGAGGATGGTGCCCAGCTTGACGCGGGAGGTAGCGATCCCCTTGCCGTCCGCGATGGCGAGATCGTCCCGGAGGATGACCACCTTCGGTGTGCGGATCCACTCGTCGATCAAGGCCTGGTCGACGAAGGCGACGTCACGGGTCTCCACCCAGCCACTGGAAGAGGCGCTCTCTACGAAGTACCAGGCCCCGTCGCGGGAGATGTGCAGCACCCGCAGCGGCTCGTTGAGCTTCAGCTGGGGAAAGGCGAGCATGTCGAAGGGGGCATCTTCCCAGGTGTTGTAGAGTGGCTGAGGCGTCGGCAGCCCCCGCAGGTGACCGGGAGCCACCGCGATGGCGGCGGCGTTGCGGGAAGGAAACGAGTCCAGCGCGCAGTTATCAAGCAGCTTTTGCAGGAACTCGTGGGGGACCCTGCGCTTGTTCACGCCGTTCCAGCGCGCCTTCGCCTCGTTGATCATGAACGATTTCGCCTCCTGCGGGTTGAGGAGGGGGACCATCCGGGTCCACGGTTTGTAGAACTCGCGCTGGAACTGGTCCAGCAGGCGCTGCTGGCAGGTTTCGGCAAGGGCGACGCCGCCACCAGACAGCGCCGGCAATTCCTCAATCCTTTGCGGGATGCGCGACAGGTCCTCGAGGTCACGCTCCGTTCCCTTGCCAGGAGGTGGCGCCTCCTCGCAGACGGGCTCCGGGAGGAATAGGGGGGCGGTCTCGGTGAGCCCCGGAAGGGGGGGGGCGAGGACCTCCGGAGGTGTATGGGAGCAGGCGCCGAGCGCCAGGGCAAGCCAAGATATTACGAGCTTTCTGCCAAGGGAGGAAACGGGTGAGGGGAACATGGTATCTCCGAAGCACCCTTCCGCTGGGGCCGCCCCTCTTACCGAAGGGCGGAGCCGGTCAGGTGCATTACCGTGAGTGATTGTCGCCATACAAAAGTATAGCTGATCAGCCGCATTCTTCCGGCCAGCGCCACGCGCCCCCTCCTGTGGTCACTGGAGAGGCGTCGTGAGCAGCCAACAGTCCCCTCTCCCTCCGGGAGAGGGAGAGCTGGAAGAGGGGGATAGAGGCGATGGAACGGCCAACGGCACGGCGGGATCGAGGTGAAGGATTTACTTTCGCTGACTTCGCAGTGACGGTAAAACGCTGAAAGAGGTATGAGGTGGGGGGCCGACAAAGAAAAAGCCGCGGCGAAAGGCGGCTTTTAATCTACTCCTTCTCTTTAGGCTCGGCGGCCGACTGGACGATCACACTGTCACAGAGGATCTTCTTGCTGTCCTGCATGTCGGAGTACTTGAAGCCGCCGCCAAGGGTGGTGGGAGAACAGACGTTATCGGGCGAGTTGGCGTTCACCAGGCAGATCGCGCAGGTAACGGTCGGGTTGTCGGTCAGCCTCTCAACCTCCGCGACCTCACCTTTGCTGTGCAGGTAGCAGATATGATGCTCATGATCGCCGGTGCAAACGCAGGTGGTTTTCGTGTCGGGCATCTTGGTCACCTCCTTGTGCGGATCTACGGAGGCTGGTCCTTCGTACGCAGGTCCAATGGTTATGCTAGCGCTTTTGGCTGGCAGTGTCACCCTTTATCAAACTCCGAGACGGTCATAACAGCTTGATTTTAACCTGCTTCTTGAGCGACTCCTTGAGCCGCTTCTGGGCCAGCGCGATCAGCATCTGGTGGGACCCTTCCCCGCTTTCCCCTTCCGCGGGGCGGCGCTGCACGTAGCTGCCGTTTGACTGCATGTCCCAGGCGGAACGGTGGTCGGCGTCAAAGCACTCGAAGATGCTCCAGACCTCGCGGGTCAGCTCCGGCTGGGTAACCGGGCAGAGGATCTCAACCCGGGCCTCCAGGTTCCGCTTCATAGCATCGGCCGAGGCGATGAAGAACTCCTCTGCCCCGCCATTTCTGAAGTAGTAGATCCTGGCATGTTCCAGAAAACGCCCGACCACGCTGACCACCCGGATATTCTCGGAGAGCCCCGGTATCCCTGGGCGTAGCGTGCAGGTGTCGCGCACGTACAGGTCGATCTTGACCCCTGCCATGGACGCCTTGTAGAGCGCCTTGACGATGTCACCGTCCTCCAGGGCGTTCATCTTGAACTTGATCAGCCCGCCACCGGCCTCCTTATGGAGGGCAATCTCGCGCTCGATCCGCGTCAATAGCCCCTTTTTGAGGAACTTGGGGGCTGGCATCAGCGACTGGTAGTTACGCTTGGCGGTGAAGCCGGTGGTCAGGTAGTTGAAGAGCTCGGTGACGTCCTGGGCGATGGTCTGGTCGCAGGTGATCAGCCCCAGATCGCTGTAGATGCGAGCGGTCTCCGCATGGTAGTTACCGGTGCCGATGTGCACGTAGCGCCTTAAGCCCTGGAAATCCTGGCGCACGACCAGGATCACCTTGCAGTGGGTCTTTAGCCCCACCACCCCGTAGGTGACGTGGATACCGGCCTCCTCCATCTGCTCGGCCAGCCTGATGTTGGTCGCCTCGTCGAAGCGCGCCTTCAGTTCCACCACCACCGCCACCTGCTTGCCGTTCTGGGCAGCCTGCAAAAGCGCGTCGATGATCCTGCTCTGGCTCGAGGTCCGATACAGGGTCATCTTGATCGCCCGCACCTTGGGATCCTCCGCCGCCTCCCGCAGGAACCGCTCCACAGTGGTGGAGAAGGAGACGTAGGGGTGCTGCAACAGGATGGCGTCAGCATCACGGATGATGTGGAAGATGTTGCGGGTGGAGAGGAGCTGCGGGTGGTCGATCGGATGGTGGGCGGGGTCGTGCAGGCGCGGGTAGTCCAGGCGCGCGATCTCGAACAGGTCGCGTTTGGCGAGCATCCCGGAGACCTCGAAGACGTCGTTTTCCTCGTCCAGCTCCAGTTCGGCGGCCAGACGTCCACGATGCATCGGCTCCATGCCGGCCGCGACCTCCAGGCGCACGATCGGCGCGAACTTGCGCTCCTTGAGCTCGGACTCGATCATCGCCATCAGGTCGTCCGCCTCCTCCTCGTCCTTCTCGGTGTTGGCGTTGCGGGTCACCCTGAAGATCTCGCAGGAGACGATGGTCATCCCCGGGAAGAGCATGTCCAGGTTGTTCATCATCACCTCTTCCAAGGGGATGAAGTGATCCGCCTTCCCGATCCGGATGAAGCGGGGAGAACCGAGGCCGACCGGCACCTTCACGCGGGCCAGCGAGAGCTCCCGGGATTTGGGGTAGCGCAGGGTGACCAGCAGGTTCAGCGACAGGTTGGAGATGAAGGGGAAGGGGTGGGCGGGATCGATGGATTGCGGTGTCAGGAGCGGGTAGATGTTGTCGTAGTAGTGCTCCCTCAACTGCTTCTTCTGCTTGGCGGTGAGGGTCTGGTAGCTCTCGATGATGATGCCCTTCTGCTCCAGAAGCGCCCGCACCTTGCTGAACGCCTCCTTGATATGGGCATTGATGTCGCGCAGCACCATCTGGGACTCGAGCACCTGCTGGCGGGGGGTGCGCCCGTCCAGCGTCAGGTCGTGCATGCCGGCGCCGATCTGCTGCTTGAGGCCGCCGATCCTCTTCATCACGAATTCGTCGAGGTTGGAGCTGACGATGGCGATAAACTTGAGCCGCTCCAGAAGCGGCGTCCGCTCGTCGACCGCCTCGTGCAGCACGCGCCGGTTGAATTCCAGCCAGGTAAGCTCCCTGTTCAGAAACCATTCGCTGTCGGTGAGGTCGAAGGGACATGCCTCCTCCGCCACCGACTCCTTGTGTTTCGCGGTGGCGGCCTTGGCTGCTTTCTCGGCCCCCTTCAAGATCTTCGGCTTCACCGGAGCCTTGGCTGATTTCTCCTTGGCAGCCTTGGCCTTACCCTTCCTGTCCCGATGCGGATGAGGGACCACTTCGTCGGCCGTGCTTACGCTGGCGGGAAGCGGCGGCTGCGACGGATGCGCAGGTTGGGATACTCCCACCTCCGGCGCAGCATGCGAGGCAGCCTGGACGGGCGAGTCTGCCGGTTCGGCCACGGCAAAGATTTCGTATTCCCTGGGAGGAGCTACAGCGGTGAGCTCGTGGTGTGAACCTTCCGACAACGCGGTTTTCTTGGCTATCACGGAAATCTCCGACAGATTTGACATATATAATGATTACACTACTTTCCGCTCCCTCGCAAGTTACAGCCATGTGACAATGGGAATTGCGAGGAAACCTATAGTCGGCATCCGTTGAGAGCTTGATAGGTCGGCGTTGGATACTCAACATGCCGTTCTCAAATAAATAAACAATGGCCGCGACAACCGCCGCAGCCATTGATGACCGGCACAAAGCCGTTACTGCTTATTCTGTTTTTCTCGCGCGTTACTCGATGTTCAGCTTCCTGACGCGCTTGGCAGCCTCTTCGCTCTTCGGAATCCTCACTTCCAGGATGCCGTCTTTGAAGGTGGCCCGAGCCTTGTCGGAAAGGGTTTCCACCGGCAGCTGGCAGGTCCGGCTGAAGGAACCGGAAGAGGTTTCGCACCGGTAGTAGTTCCCTTCCTGCACCTTGTTCTGGGTGGTTTTCTCGCCCGAGATGGTGATGCTGTCAGGGGTCAGCTGGACGTTGAGGTCTTCTTTCCTCATGCCAGGTATCTCGGCTTTGACGATCACCGACTCGCCGTCTTCGTAGATGTCCACCGGGACGTAGAGACGCTCGGAAGTCTCGCCACTGATGTGCGGAGACCAGAGCGAGAAGAACGGCCGTTTGAACATCTCGTCAAAGAGGCGATCCATCTGCGCGAACGGAGAAACAGCCCCACGGCTCCCCCGGGTCTGCTGCAGCTGGCTGCTCTGTTGACCTTGCTGCCCTTCCAGGATGCTTTTTTCGTTCTTTTCAAACATAAGGCACCTCCCGACTTCATTCCTTCCTACACTTTTTATGATAATTCAATTAACTATATCTAGTCAACAGGTCTGCGGCCTGCCTGCCGAAGGCTGGTCTACAGGGGCTGCGCGAGCTGCTGCCCTTCCCTCCCAACAAAAAAGGGCACCGCATCGGTGGTGCCATTCCTCATGAAAGACACTATTCCTTTTCCTTGATCCCAGCGGACTCCGCCGTTTCCCCCTGCCTCCTCTTGGCAGCCCTCTTCCTGAGTATCCGCATCACCTCGGCCGAGTTCCACTCCTTCTCCTCCTTGCGCCGCTCGAGCACCATTATCAGCGGGTTCGTCCGCCTCGCCAGTTCGTCGTCATCCATGTCGACCTCCTCGCCCCGCGGGGCAGCTGCCGGTGGCTCGCTGAAACAGTTATTATGATACCGCAGTCAGCCGAAATCGGTCGGACCCGGCCTGGCTATCGCGGGCGGCGAAATATCAGCAGCAAGACGGCCAGCGCCGGCAGAGAAGCCAGCGAGAGCGCCTTGCCGAGCTTCCTGGCCGGGGTGTCCTCGAAGACCAGTTCGAGGCGGTGCCTGCCGGGCGGCACCTGCGCCAGCAATGCGCCGGAGCCGGGCTCGATGCCAACGGCGGCGGGGCTGCCATCGAGGTAGCTCCGCCAGCCGGGGAAGTAGAAGGTGCGTAACCTGATGGTGACAGCCCCGTCGGCGATGACCGCCACTTCCCTGCGGGTGGACTGCCAGCGCACCACCGAGGCCGAGCCCCTTCCCGCCGTCACCTCGGCCTTTCCAGAAGACAACAGTCCTGCCACCGCCGCCCCTGCCGGCATGTGCTCGCGCGGCGATGGCGATGTCTGGGCGCTCAGCTCGGCCTCCGTCACCCCACGTGCCTCCCATATGTAACAGAGGTCAACAGCAGCCATGGCCAGGACGGTCACTGTCGCCGCCTTGACAAAGTTGGCTGCCGGCAGAGCCTCCTCCTGCTTAGCCCACAGCCAGGCGGCAGCCGGTGTGCAGAGCAGGGCGGTAAGCGGCACCCAGCGGTACGGGAACTGGATGTAGTTGAAAAACGGAATGCTGCGCCACATCCACTCCGAAGCCCCGACCGTCGGATACATGGTAAGCAGCGCCACTGCCAGAAAGGCGGCGGTCAGCGAAGCGGCCTTCTCCGTCGACAACTGCCTCGCACGGCTTCGTACCAGCCGAAGCAGCGAGCAGGCCAGTACAGCGACCAGCAGCAGTTCGTACACCAGGTACATGCGATGGAACCCCTGCCAGAATTTGATGACGTGGGGAGGTATGAGGTGGAGGCGGTTGGGGTAAAAGAAGAAGTAGCTGTAGAGAAAGCCGGGGCCCTGGGTGACGAAGGCGCTTACCTGCAGGTGGCTTCGTTCGAAGGCAACCGGCAGCAGGTAGGCGGCGGAGACCAGGGCACCTAAACCGACCACCACCGGCAGGGCCCAAAGCTCGGCGGGTCGCCTGGCTACGAGCGCCAGGGCCAGGAGCAGAGCGGCCATGACCAAAACGAACATGTAGGCGTTGATCAGGTGGGTGAGCAGTAGCCCTCCATAACAGAGACCACCCCATATGAGCGGAGAAGCCTTCCGGCCACGGTGGTGGCGCAAAAGCTGGAGGAGCAGCGGTGCGTACCAGACGGTGGAGACCGTAGCGGCGAAAGAGCCGCAGATGTACTGCTGCAAGATGGTGAGCGGAAAAAGGAGGTAGCAGAGCGCGGCCATGAATGCGCTTCTGGTCGTAAAGATCTCCCTCAAGAGGCAGAAGACGCCGGCGACGGTGAGGAAAAGCGACAGCCACCGGACCAGGTTCATCCCCACCAGCAGTGACCCGGTCAATTCGGCCATCGCTGCGGTCGCATAAAAGAAAAGAGGCGGGTAGAGCAGAAAGGTGGGGCTGCCATAGCCGTTACATTCGTCCGGGAGCCAGCGCGGATAGAACACCCCTTCCCCCAGTCCCTGCAGGAACTGGCGGGCCCACCCCACATAGACGCGGGTATCGTCGAGGAGTATTACGCAGTAGTAGCCTCCGACCAGGAACTGCTTCGCCGCCAGCAGCGCAGTTACCATGAAGAGGAGACAGAGGTAGAGGTGGGACGGCTTTCTCATTATCTCACCAGTCAACAGTGATCACCCCTGACAAGATTAATAGTATTAAATTATCGGCGAGAACAGCTGGTGGCTGAAACAAAAAGGAAGGCGGGACGAGCGGCACGTCTGCGAAGATGCGGGGCTTCCCTCACCCCGACCCTCCGCCGGAGGGGGAGGGAGTGCTGGCATGGGGTTGGATTGGTGCAAGGAGAGCACGGCGAAGAGGTTTCGAAAGAAAAAGGGAGCAGGATCCATATCCCCGCTCCCTTTTTGCTTTCTGAACGACCTGTGGTGTTTCGGCTACATCCCCTCTTTTACCGGCTCGGCGCCGCCACCCAGCACCTTGTAGAGGTTGACCATGTTGGCGAGCTTGGAGAGGCGCAGGGTGACCAGGCCCTGCTGGGCCGTGTACAGCGAGCGCTGGGCGTCCAGCACGGAGAGGTAGTTGTCGACCCCGCCGCTGAAGCGGGCGCTGGAGAGACGGTAGCTCTCGGCGCTGGAATCGACCAGTGCCTGCTGCGAGGTCAGCCGGCCGCCCACGGTTCCGTAGCGCGCCAGGGCGTCGGCCACCTCGCGGAAGGCGACCTGGATGGCCTTCTCGTACTCGGCCACCGCGATGCTGGTGTCGACCTCGGCCACCTTCAGGTTGGCCCGGTTCTGGCCGCCGTTGAAGATCGGCACGCTGATCTGCGGCAGGAACGACCAGGCCCCGGAACCGCCGGAGAAGAGGCCTACCAGCTCGTTGCTGGAGGTACCGATGGCGGTGGTCAGCGTGATGCGGGGGAAGAAGGCTGCGCGGGCGGCACCGATGTTGGCGTTGGCCCCTCTCAGGAGGTTTTCCGCCTGCAGCACGTCGGGACGCCGGGCGAGCAGTTCGGAAGGAAGCCCCGGCGCCACCTCTTTCAGCGCGGTTACCGCGGTGAGGCCGTTGGGCAGCAGTTCGGTCGGCACGGGAGAGCCGGCCACCAGCTCGAGGGCGTTGATGTCTGCCGCGATCTGCTCGGTGTACTGACCGATGTCCACCCGCGCCGATTCCACGGTGGTCGCGGCACGGCTCAAGTCGAGTGCGGTGGCGACCCCCATGTTAAAGCGGCTCTTGGTCAGCTCGTAGGAGGCCTCCTGAGCGGCCAGGGTGTCCTGGGCGATCTTCAGCCGCTCACGGTCGGCGGCCAGGATCAGGTAGTTGTTGGCCACCTCGGCCACCAGGCTGATCTGCACCGCACGCTGCGCCTGCTCGGTGGCGAAGTACTGCTGGAGCGCCTGCTCGTTCAGGCTGCGCACCCGCCCGAACAGGTCGACCTCGTAGGAGCTCACCCCCACCCCCAGGTTGTAGGCGTGGGTGACCGCCGGCTTCCCGTTGCCGGAGATGGTGCGCGGCAGCCGCTGCGCGGCGTAAGAGGCATTAGCGTTCACCGCCGGGAAAAGGGCGGCGCGCTGGACCCGGTACAGGGCCTGCGAGCGCTCGATGTTGAGGGTGGCCACCCGCAGGTCGCGGTTGTTCTTCAGGGCGAGCTCGATGACCTTGCGCAGGTTTTGGTCCACGAAGAACTCCTGCCAGGCGATGTCCCCCAGGGCCGGGCCCTGCGCGGCGGTCCCCTGGTAGGCCGCGCCGGTGGGGAAGGCGCTCGGTGTCGGGAGCGCCGGCCGGGTGTATTTAGGCGCCATGGTGCAGCCGGTCACGGCCAGCACCGCACCCATGGCGAGCGAGAGAGCTACTCTACGATTCATAGCTAGTTAACCTCCGAGGCGGATACCGCTGGTTTCGCCGTTCCTTCTCCCGCACCCCCCTCCGCATGTCCGGCCTGGGCCGGTTGGAGAGCGGGCGCCTTCTTGGCGAAGATCCGGGAGACCAGCACGAAGAAGAAGGGGATGAAGATCAGGTCGATGAAGGTCGCCGACAAGAGGCCGCCGGTGACCGCGGTACCGATGGCGTTCTGGGCACCGGCGCCGGCCCCTTTGGTGAGGGCGAGCGGCAGGGTGCCGAAGAAGAAGGCGAGCGAGGTCATGATGACCGGACGCAGCCTGATCCTGACCGCCGCCTTGGTCGCCTCCATCAGCCCCAGCCCCTGGTGCATCTGCTCCTTGATGAACTGGATGATCAGGATGGCATTCTTGGTGGAGAGGCCGACCGTGGTCAAGAGGCCGATCTGCAGGTAGACGTCGTTGGGCAGCATGCGGAACTTGACCGCGGCCACCGCGCCCACCAGGCCAAGCGGCAGCATGAGCAGGTTGACGAAGGGGATGGTCCAGCTCTCGTAGAGGGCCGCCACGCTCAGGAACACCACCAGCAGCGAGATGGCATAGAGGGCCGGCGCCTGCGCCCCTGCGTTCTTCTCCTCGTAGGAGAGGCCGGTCCATTCGTAGCCGATCCCCGGCGGCAGCTTGGCCGCCATCTTCTCCAGCTCGGCCATGGCCTCGCCGGTGCTCACCCCGGGAGCGGCCTGCCCCATGATCTCCACCGACGGGATGCCGTTGTAGCGCTCCAGGCGCGGAGAGGCGTAGCGCCAGTGGGCGGTGGCAAAGGCCGAGAAGGGGACCATGGCGCCCAGGTTGTTGCGGACGTACCAGCGGTTGATGTCCTCAGGCACCATGCGGTGCTGGGCGTCGGACTGCAGGTAGACCTTCTTGACGCGGCCGTTCTGGATGAAGTTGTTGACGAAGGAACTACCCCAGCCGCTGGAGAGGGCGTTGTTGACGTCGTCCAGGGAGACCCCGAGGGCGCCAGCCCTGACGTCGTCGATGTCGAGTTTGAACTCGGGGGAGTCGTCCTGGCCGTTAGGTCGCACGCCAACCAGCTTGGGGTTCTTCATGGCCATGCCCAACAGCTGGTTCCTGGCCTCCATCAGCTTGGCGTGGCCGACGGCGCCCCTGTCCTGCAGCTGGAAGTCGAAGCCGTTGGCCTGACCGAGCTCGACCACCGCGGGGGGCGCGAAGGCGAAGGCGAGGCCGTCCCTGAACTTGGAGAAGGCCCCCATCGCCCTTCCCACCACCGCCTTGGTGCGCAGG
>NZ_DATFBA010000166.1:0-6110 GCF_035254065.1 Geomonas sp. | reverse complement strand
CCCGCTCGCAACCGGGAGAACAGCAAAGCACTGGTGCTGGGGGGCTCGCTCTTCTTCCCCCAATTGGCCGGGCACACCTTCATCCCGATCGGCGCCTTCTACTACAAGCACCGCTACGATGACCTTAGGATGCGGGGAGTCTTCAGCATCTTCGTGAATGAGTTCGACCTGTCCAAGAGTCACGATGAGTTGCAGTTTCTGGCGGGGTTCGACAACAACACCATCCCCTTCCCCTCCAAGGAGATCGAGGATGGCCAAGAGGTCACTGGCACTTCTATCAGGTGGGGATCGGTGAATGGGCGCGTCGGCGTTGGTTGGCGGCACCCGGTCGCGCCGTTCAAGGTGGACAACGACCTGCGCGTACAGCTCCTTTATCAGCTGGGGTACCTCTATTCGGCGCGCACCAGCGATACCGCGCCCTGGGTGGTGCTGCCGCCCGACACCCTGGTGTACGGCCCGATGCTGCGGGCAAGATACGACGGGATGCGTCGCAACCTGATGGAACTGCCCCACCAAGGTTTCGCCACCGGCATGGACGCCCTCTACCTCACCCGCGGCCACTGGTCGGACGCCAATTACGGCGGCTCCCCCATGAGCAAGTCCGCCACCCAAAGTTACCTGAGGCTGTCAGGATACGTGACGGTGGCCACCGCAGTTCCTTGCCTTGACGAGAAGAACCGGCTGCTGTTCTCAGTCCACGGCGGCTTCGCCCCCTACGGCACCCTGGACCGCTTCTCCACCTTCCGCATCGGCGGCGGCCCCATACCTTCCGAGGCCGACGACATGGAGCGCCAGGTCTTTCCCGGCGCCATGTTCAGCCAGTTTCCGGTTTCCGATTACGTGATCACCTCCGTGGAATACCGGCGGGAGATCTTCTCCTTCTCATATCTGCACCTGCGCGGCACCTACGCCAACGTGAACCGGGAGGAGTTCGTGGTGACGAACGCCGGCAATTTCACCCGCGAACACGGGCAGGCCGTCACCACCGGGTTCACCAGCGGATTTTTCCTGAAGTCCGAGCTCACCTTGGAATACACCTACGACTCCAGCATCCTGAGAAGCGGCGAACGGGGCAGCAACATCACCCTGCTCTGGTCCAAGTCCTTCTAGCGCCTCCGTCCTCCCCCCTTCTCCATCTCTCCGCGCAGGTAGGCGATCACCCCCTTCGCGAATTCCGGCGACATCTTCTCGATTTGATAGCTGATGCGGCCAGCTTCGGCGAAGGTCATCTCGAACGGCTCCGCCTCTCTGCCGACCAGGTCCCACATGCTCACCACGCCGTCCGGTTGCCGCACGATCCGGTAGGCGCCCCGATGCCGGACCTGTTCGCGGAAGGCGGCGACGGCAGCCTTGGCCTCTTCATACAGCTGCTCTTTCCCCCGCATGGTCGCCCCCATCATTCGCCGCCCAGCATTCCCTTCTTCAACCCCTCGTCGGCCGGCTTGTCCCCAAGGTAGATGGCGAGGATGGCCACCGCCAGGCGCGGGGAATGCACCGTCCCGAGGAGGCGCCCGTTGTGCTTCACGGTGACGGTCCCGTCGCCGCCTAAGGTGAGGTCGACCAGGTCGCCGCGCCTGAAGTCACCGGTGAAAAGAGCCAGGAAACTGCGGGCCTCCGGAGTATCGGCAACCTGGGGAGAGTTGTTGCGGAACCCCTCCTGGAACGCCTCCACGATCTTCTCCCGCTCAACCTTCGAGTACAGGAAGTTCATCCTGATCAGCTTGTCGCCTTTGTCGCTCAAAGCCTCCGCCGGCGTCCTCACGGGCCGGGTGGCATACAGGGAGCCGACGTAAACCTTCACCATGAACTTCCTGCGCACCCCGCTGCCGTTCAGCTTCAGCACGTGGTTGTCGACGGTGACGGCAGGCTGTACCTGGACCCCTGCTACCTCCAACGCCGAGGCGGTCCCGCCCAGCACGAGTACAACAAGCAAAGCCGGCAGCAATCTCATAGCCATCTCCTTCAACCCAGGATATTAATTCTTCCCAAGGTTAGCCGCCGGCGAGACGAAGTCAATTGCTCACAGGGCGACAGATCTGGCTGTCTTCCCCCGGCAGACCCTCCACTTCTCCAGAAAAGAAAAAAGCTTTATAATAAAAGAAGCGAGAAGGAGTAAATGGAGGTACGACAAAGAGGTGAAAGGTATGGAAAAATGCTGTAGCAGCATGGCGCATTACGAGCATATGTGCTCGTTGACCCTGAACGGGTGCGCCGTTGAGAGAGCACGGATCGACAGCAACTTCGAATGCGTCCCCTGTGACGATCGATCTCACTATCATAGATTCATCTGCACCCCCAGCCTGATCGGCACCTGACAAGGTCGGAGACAGCGGGGAGGGAAAGGCGGCTCGCATAGCCGCCTTTCCTGTATGCTCCGACTATCCCCTCACCCGAAGGGGGAGGGGAGGGGGAACTGCGGTCGGCGCCGCCACCTCTCCACCACCATGCGGGGCGCCGCAAGGAAGAATAAGCAATCCCCCCTGTCCCCCCTTTATCAAGGGGGGGACGTGATGGCGGTGGGGTCGAAACTGGAGAATAGCGATGACCGACAACCTGGAGAGCTATGAGCGGAAGAAGGCGCGGGTGATGGCTGAATTCAAGGCGGCGCTGGAAACCGGCGCCTCCATCGGGCTGGGGAAGAAGACCTCCAACCTGTTCCGAAGCCGCCAACAAGCGAAGCGGCTGATCGACGTCACCGACCTGAACGCGGTCATCTCCATCGACACGGAGCGCCTGCTCGCGGAAGTGGAAGGGATGACCACCTTCGACGATTTCACCAAGGAGACCCTGAAGCACGGGTTGCTGCCGGCGGTGGTTCCGGAGCTGAAATCGATCACCATCGGCGGCGCCATGGCGGGGGGCGCCATCGAGTCGTCCTCCTTTCGCCACGGCCTGGTTCACGAAACGGTCAGCGAGATGGATGTTCTCACCGGCGCGGGCGATGTCATCCACTGCTCCAGGACCAACCAGCACAAGGATCTCTTCTTCGGCTTCCCGAACACCTACGGGACGCTCGGCTACGCCCTGAAACTTACCGTGAAACTGGTCCGCGCCAAGCCGTACGTCGAACTGAGGCATCGGAAATTCAGCGATGCCGGGCGCTTTTTCAGCGCCGTTCAGGAAGCGTGCAGCGGCGACGCCTTCGATTTCGTGGACGGCACCGTCTTCGATGCAGGAACCATGTACCTGACCACCGCGCGCTTCGTGGACGCCGCTCCTTTTCTCTCCGATTACACCTACATGCAGATCTTTTACCGGTCGATCGCCGAGAAGGAGATCGACTATCTGAAAGCCTACGACTACATCTGGCGATGGGACACCGATTGGTTCTGGTGCAGCGCCAACTTCGGCGTCCAGAAGCCGGCCGTCCGTCTTCTGGTCCGCCCCTGGCTGCACTCGACCGCGTACTGGAAGATCATGGGGTGGAATCGCAAGTACCACTTCTCCGAGAAGCTCCAAAGCTTGCGGGGGATCGGACGACAGGAAGAATCGGTGATCCAGGATGTGCAGATACCGGTGGAACGCGCTCCGGAATTCCTCGCTTTCTTCCAGGAAAAGATCGGCATCACTCCGGTCTGGATCTGTCCGACCAGTCCTGCGTCTCCGGAGGTCTACCCCACCTACCGCCTCACCTTCGGCCAACTGTACGTCAACTTCGGGTTCTGGGACGTGGTGCCCCTCCCCCCGGGCGAAAAAGACGGCTACTTCAACCGTCAGGTCGAGCAGTGGGTCGACAAGACCAACGGTCGCAAGAGCCTGTACTCGACAGCCTTCTACGACCGTGACACCTTCTGGCGCCACTACGACGGCGAGTACTATCACGCGTTGAAAAAGAAGTACGATCCCCGCGGAAACCTGAAAGACCTCTACGACAAGTCGGTACGAGCTGCCAGAACCGATTGACTACGCCTTACCTGACCGCCACCACGAAGAGTTCCACGGTGATGAAATCGTGCACCAGGTGCATGCCGAGCCGCTCGAACAGCTTCGCCGAGCCGTAGTTCACGTTCCAAAGCGTCCGGTCGAAGTCCAACAGGGCGTGGGCCTTGATGCTGCCGTCCGCCTGCGGCGAGATGGCTGCCGGGAAGCTCACCGTCCTGGTGACATCTCTGATGGTCAATTTCCCCGTCGCGAGCCCTAAAGAAGCCTCCCTGTTCCCGCCCGGCTGCGGGATCCAGCCACCCAGGTTGAAGCGGGCGGTCGGGAACTTCTTCACCGAGAAGAAGTCGTCCGATTTCAGATGGTTGATCAGCACCTCGCGCCAGCTCTGGTCCTGCAGGTCCAGGTTGGTGATGCTCTCCATGTCCAGAGTCAGGCTTCCTTCCGAGGGGTGCCCGTTCCGGATCTGGAGGTTACCGGCGGTTATGGCGATCCTCCCCAGGTGGCGGTTGTTGAAGTTCCGGCCGATCCACTCCAGCGAGCTCCTCTCGGCGTCCACCCGGTACAGCCCGTCCTGGATAGAGGGCTCCGGCAGGAAGCCCCCTTCGGCCGCTTCCACGGCAAGTCCCGCCGCCCGCCAGGCATCGAGCCCCCCCTGCAGGGTGGAGATGTCCCGGTAGCCGGCCTCCGCCAGCCGCTCCCTCGCCATTTCCGCCGCCTTGGTGGTTCCACTCACGTCATACACCACGATCGGGCATCCCTGGTCCGGGACACATTCCTGCATCTTATCCAGGAATACCACCTCGTAGATGCAGGCATTCTTGGCACCTGCTATATGACAGGCCGTGTAGTCTTCAGGAGTCATCACATCGATGACAACAGCCTTGCCTTCTGACAGAAGAACGTTCAGCTCGCTGCATGTCACAGTAGCCATCTTCTCCAATCTCCTCTCATCCAGTCCCCTTGACATCGTAGGCTAGGGCATTCCCGGTCTATTACAGTTCTTAGGGTATTTTACACCTTAAGCAGAGTGAAGGATGAAGAGATAGCTGAAAGCTCCGCTAATCGTTCCCCCGCTGTTGCGGGGTGGACGATGTACGCTATCATTTTGCAGGCGGCGGCTCAGGCAGTGCCGCAACGACAGAGAGGAGAGCGCCATGAAAAATCCCGCAGGCTGGTTTGAAATCTACGTTCAGGACATGGAGCGCGCAAAGAAATTCTATGAGGCGGTATTCCAGGTGACCTTGCAGAGGCTGGAGCCACCCGCCGAGCTCGAGATGTGGTCGTTCCCCAGCGACCGCACCGCCTACGGCGCCGGGGGCGCACTGGTGAAGATGAGCGGCGTATCCTCCGGCGGGAACTCCACCCTGGTCTACTTCAGCTGCGACGACTGCGCGGTGGAACAAGAGCGGGTGGCCGGCGCCGGTGGCAAGGTACAAAAGCCGAAATTCTCCATCGGCCAATACGGCTTCATCTCCATCGTACTCGACAGCGAAGGGAATATGATCGGCCTGCACTCGATGAGGTAGGGGGCCAATCACTCAGATAATTGATCGTATAAAAGGAGGAATCAATGGGATCCAAGGCACGCGAAATAATCGGCATGAACGTTGATGAGTTGCTCGGACTGCTTCAGAAGGCGTACTGTGACGAGTGGTTCGCCTATTACCAGTACTGGCTGGGCGCCAAGGTGGTGAAGGGCCCGATGAAGGACGCGGTGGGAGCTGAGCTTCTGCAGCACGCGACCGAGGAACTGGCGCACGCCGACATGGTGGCGCTGCGCATCATCCAGTTGGGAGGCGCGCCCATCACCAGACCGGAGGATTGGTACAAGCACAGCAACTGCGGCTACGATGCCCCCGACGATCCCTTCGTCAAGGTGCTGCTGCAGCAGAACATCAAGGGCGAGCAGTGCGCCATCGGCGTCTACAAGCGACTGCTGGACCTGACCAGGGAGAAGGACCCGGTCACCTACAACATGGTGCTGACCATACTCCAGCAGGAGGTGGAGCACGAGGAAGACCTGCAGTCGCTCCTGGAAGATTACGAACTGCTGGTGAGGGCGATGAAGGAGTAGGTCCCGCCATCTTGGAAAAAAAGGGGCGTCATGCTTTTCTTGCGGCATGACGCCCCTTTCAATTCCCCCCCGTCATCCTCCCCTACTGGTCATCAGGCTTGGAGAGCCGATCGCCTTTGACGTCTCCGCCGGGCCCCACGTCCGGCACGGCAAT
>NZ_DATFBA010000165.1:0-7037 GCF_035254065.1 Geomonas sp. | reverse complement strand
CATGGCGCGGGAGATCTTCGTGAGGCGCTGATTATTAAATCCTGAATCCGTGAGGCATGAAAGCCGAAGTGAGTGAAAATGCCGGGGTCCATCGTCGCTTACACAGTCTCATGCCAGCTTTGCCGGGTGAACTTCGTCGGGGTGTTCTTCCTTTCTGCAAGCCCAAGACAGAGGCATTCAGAGCGAGCGGAGGCTTGAATGCCCCACGGATTCAGGAATAAAGCATAATCTTGAATCAGAGAATTCGTAAACCATGCCCGAAAGCTTCATCCACAAAGATCTGCGCATCAACTCCTACGGTTCCTACCTGCGCCGGCGCTTCGGCTGCCGGGTCAGCAAGGTGAACGTGGACGGCGGCTTCACCTGCCCCAACCGCGACGGCAGCCGTGGCACCGGCGGCTGCATCTACTGCGACAACAGCTCCTTCTCCCCCAAAGAGACTGTCCCCGTGATCCCCATCGAGGAGCAGATGGCGGCCGGCATGGCCTACCATCGCCAGCGGCTGGGGAGCGAGAAGTTCATCGTCTACTTCCAGAAGTTCACCAACACCTACGCCCCGGTCTCCAAGCTCTCCGACCTCTACCGCCGCGCCCTCGACCATCCGGACGTGGTGGGGCTCTCCATCGGCACCCGGCCCGACTCGGTGAGCGACAAGGCGATCGACCTGTTGACCGAACTGGCCAAGGATCGCTACATCTGCGTGGAACTCGGCCTGCAGTCGATGGACGATGCCATCCTGAACGGCATCAACCGCGGACACACCCTGGAAGAGTACCTGGCGACCGTGCAGCGACTGGCCGGCCGCGGCATCGACCTCTGCACCCACCTCATCTACGGCTTCCCGGGGGAGACACGGGCGGGCTTCGTGAAGAGCGCCCGGCTGCTCAACTCGCTTCCCATCAACGCGGTGAAGATCCATCAGCTGCACGCCGTGCGTGGCACCAGGCTGGCCCAGATGTACCTGGACGGGAGCTACCGCCCGATCGACCTGGCCGAATACCTGGCGGGAGCCTGCGATTTCCTGGAGGAGCTCTCCCCGCGCATCTCGGTGCAGCGCCTGTACGGCTCGGCGCCGCTCGCCATCAGGGTCGCCCCCAACTGGGACTTGAAAAACAACCAGATGTGGTACGCTGTGGTGAATGAATTGAAGAGGCGGGGCAGCTGGCAGGGTTGCCGTTTCGGCGGCGAGGTGAAGGCTGCCAACTGGTAACTGTCAATTGGAGCAGTATCTGTCCATCAGGTCCACCACGTCCACTCACTCCATGTAGCCCACAAAAGGTCCCGATCACACCCAAGGAGGCCCAGCAATGAAAACCGCACGCTTGGTCGGCACCGGCCAACAGTACCCCATCGGCAAGATCCTCTGCATCGGCAGGAATTACGTCGACCACATCAAGGAACTGGGCAACGAGATGCCCGAGCGCCCGGTGATCTTCAGCAAGCCCGCCTCCAGCGTGATCGGCGAGGGAGAAGAGATCGTGATCCCCGCCTACTCCGGCGACTGCCATCACGAGGCGGAGCTGGCGATCCTGATCGGCACCGGCGGCAAGGAGATCCCCGCCGAGCAGGCCATGGCGCACGTGGCTGGCTTCGGGGTGGCCATCGACCTTACCCTGCGCGACGTGCAGTCCGAGCTCAAAAAGAAGGGGCTCCCCTGGGACATCGCCAAGGGATTCGACACCGCCTGCCCGTTGTCCGATTTCGTGCCGGCCGAGAAGGTCGCGGACCCGCAGGACGTGCGGATCACCCTGTCCGTGAACGGCGAGCCCCGCCAGGACGGCTCCACCTCGCTGATGATCCACCGGGTGCCTGAGCTGATCAGCTATCTCTCCTCCATCTTCACCCTCTCCCCCGGCGACCTGATCCTGACCGGCACCCCCGCCGGCGTCGGCCCGATCAAGAGCGGCGACCAGGTGGTGGCCGAGATCGCAGGCGTGGGCAAACTGAGCGTGTCGGTGAAGTAGCCGCAGCCGCAAAGCTAGGCAATGCAAAAAAAAGGGGCTCCAGAGGAGTCCCTTTTTTGGTCGTCGGACAGGGCGGACAGGTTCAACGTCCGACTACAACAGAAAGTCCACCACCAGCCCCTTGATCTTGATGATCTGGGCGGCGATCTTGATGTGGTCCTTCTGCTCCCGCATCACCAGATGGTAGAGCAGGTCGGCCTCCTTGTCGATCACGGTCATCACCTCGTGGGTGCGGCCGGTGAACCCGCCGCTCACCACCTCCATCTTGTAGGCCTCGCCGGAGACCTTCCTGGCCAAAGTCCCGATCAGCTCGCGGAAGGCCTTGAAGTTGGCGATGGTCGGCTCCTGCTCCAGCACCTCACCCCCCTTGTCGATGGCGTCCTTCAGCCGCTGCAGCTCCCCCGCGTAATCGGCGTTGCTCCTGGCGACCTGGGTGAGGCGCGCTGCGAAGAGCGGCGCGCTCGGACTGGACACGCTTTTCGCGGGGGTACCCTTCCCCTTCTTGGTGATGCTGCGGGACTTCGATTTCTCGTCGATACGCATGGTGCACCGCCTGGTCGTGGACTGCCGCTGGCTCAGCGGGCTCCTCTTCTTATAACAACTCCTGCCGCCGCTTCAACTCCCCCGTCACCTTGTTCTCAACTCCTTTCCCTCCCCCCCTTTCCCGCGTTCCCCCCTCGCCCCTTCAGGGGAGAGGGTGCCCGAAGGGCGGGTGAGGGCGGTTCTATGCTGCATTGCCGCCGATTGTGGCTTCCCTCACCCTAGCCCTCTCCCGGAGGGAGAGGGGACTTTCGGACGAGGGGCTTCAAAGTCGAGCCTTCATCGCTGTGGAGGACGCAGCCCCTCTAAACGCAAAAAGCCCCGGATCGCTCCGGGGCTCGTCAGCTGGTGGGGTGCCTAGTTCTTCACTACGTTGGCAGCCTGAGGGCCTTTGGTCCCCTGGACGATTTCGAAGCTGACCGACTCGCCCTCCGCCAGGGACTTGAAGCCGTCCCCCTGAATCGACGAGAAATGAACGAAGACGTCAACCCCGTTCTCCTGCTGGATGAACCCGAAACCCTTGGCATCGTTGAACCACTTGACCACACCGTTTGCCATTACTCTTTCCCCCGTAAATCAGTTTCTGTGTTGCTCTTTTTTAGCGTCCAAAACATGAAGCCACGGGGACACGGAGGACACGGAAAAAGGTCGTTAACTCGCCTGCTCAGCTTTGCCTTTTTCCGTATGCTCAGTGTCTCCGTGGCCGATGTTTCGGTTTGACGCTCCCCTAATACACGTTTAAGGCCAGCCTGTCAAGAGGAGATCAAAAAGAAGGGGCGCAGCGAGCTGCGCCCCTTCGATTTCCATCTTTCTTCCCCAATTACGCGCTCAAGCTGGCGTGTGCTGCCGCCAGGCGCGCGATGGGCACGCGGAACGGCGAGCAGGAGACGTAGTCGAGGCCGACCGAGTCGCAGAAGATCACGGAGGCGGGATCGCCGCCGTGCTCGCCACAGATGCCGAGCTTGATGTTGGCCCGGGTCTGGCGCCCCTTCTCGCAACCCATCTTCACCAGCTGCCCCACGCCGCTCTGGTCGAGGGTGACGAACGGGTCGTCGTCCAGGATGCCGTTCTCCACGTAGAAGGGGAGGAACTTGCCGGCGTCGTCCCTGGAGAGGCCGAAGGTGGTCTGGGTCAGGTCGTTGGTGCCGAAGGAGAAGAAGTCGGCCTCGGTGGCGATCTGGTCGGCGGTGATGGCGGCGCGCGGCAGCTCGATCATGGTGCCGATCAGGTACTCGATCTTCACGCCGTAGCGGTTCATCACCTCCTCGCAGACGGCGATGGCGTTGGCGCGCATGATGCCGAGCTCCTTGGTGACGGCGACCAGCGGGATCATGATCTCGGGGACGATCTGGTACCCCTCTTCCTTGACCAGCTCGCAGGCGGCCTCCATGATGGCCTGCACCTGCATGTCGTAGATCTCGGGGAAGGTCACCCCCAGGCGGCAGCCGCGGTGGCCGAGCATCGGGTTGAACTCGTGCAGGAACTCCACCTTGTGCTTGAGGGTCTGGGCGGAGACGCCCATGGTGGCGGCGAGCGCCTCGATGTCCTTGTCCTCCTGGGGGAGGAACTCGTGCAGCGGCGGGTCGAGCAGGCGGATGGTGACCGGCAGCCCCTTCATCTCCTTGAAGAGCCCTTTGAAGTCACCTTTCTGCATGGGGAGGATCTTGGAGAGTGCCCTCTTGCGCCCTTCGATGTCTGCGGAGAGGATCATCTCACGCACAGCGGCGATACGGTTCGCCTCGAAGAACATGTGCTCGGTGCGGCAGAGGCCGATCCCTTCGGCGCCGAACTCGCGGGCGGTCTTGGCGTCGTGCGGGGTGTCGGCGTTGGCGCGGACCTTCATCCGGCGGTACTTGTCCACCCAGCCCATCAGGGTGGCGAAGTCGCCGGAGACCTCGGCGGCCACGGTGGGAACCGCGCCCAGCATCACCTCGCCGGTGGAGCCGTCCAGGGTGACCACGTCACCCTTCTTGATGACCAGCCCACCCTTGGCGGAGAGCTGCCCGGAAGCGTAGTCGACCTTGATGTCGCCGCAGCCGGCCACGCAGCACTTGCCCATGCCGCGGGCAACCACCGCCGCGTGGGAGGTCATGCCGCCGCGGGCGGTCAGGATACCCTGCGCCGCGTGCATGCCGTGGATGTCCTCAGGAGAGGTCTCCACGCGGACCAGGATCACCTTCAGACCCAGCTTGGCGGCGGATTCGGCCTCATCGGCGGTGAAGACCACTTCGCCGCTGGCAGCACCCGGGGAGGCCGGCAGGCCCTTGGCGACCACGTTCTTCTGAGCCTTGGGGTCGAGCGAGGGGTGCAGGAGCTGGTCGAGCTGGCTGGGTGCCACGCGCAGCACCGCGGTCTTCTCGTCGATCAGTCCCTCCTTCACCATGTCGACCGCGATCTTGATGGCTGCCTTGGCGGTCCTTTTGCCGCTTCTGCACTGCAGCATGTAAAGGATGCCCTTCTCGATGGTGAACTCGATGTCCTGCATGTCCTTGTAGTGGCGCTCGAGGATGTCGCGGATGTTGACCAGCTGCTGGTAGCACTCGGGGAGCACGTCCTCCATGGCGGGGAGGTCGCCCGGCTTGGCCTTGGCCTTGTTGATCGGCTGCGGGGTGCGGATACCGGCCACCACGTCCTCGCCCTGGGCGTTCACCAGGTACTCGCCGTAGAAGTAGTTCTCGCCGGTGGAGGGGTCGCGGGTGAAGGCGACGCCGGTGGCGCAGTCGTTACCCATGTTGCCGAACACCATGGACTGCACGTTGACGGCGGTACCCCACTCGGCCGGGATGCTGTTCAGCTTGCGGTAGGTGATGGCGCGCTGGTTCATCCAGGAGCCGAACACGGCGCCGATTGCGCCCCACAGCTGCTCCTGCGGGTCTTCCGGGAAGTCCACTCCCAGGGTCGCGCGCACCTTCTCCTTGAACTGCACCACCAGCTCCTTCCAGTCCTGCGCGGAGAGCTCGGTGTCCAGGTGCACACCCTTCTGCTCCTTGCGCTTCTCCAAAAGGTGCTCCAGGGCCTCCTTGTCCATCCCCATCACCACGTCGGAGTACATCTGCACGAAGCGGCGGTAGGCGTCGTAGGCGAAGCGCTCGTCGCCGCTCTGGGCGATGATCCCCTGCACGGTGGTGTCGTTCAGGCCCAGGTTCAGGATGGTGTCCATCATCCCCGGCATGGAAGCGCGGGCACCGGAGCGGACCGAGACCAGCAGCGGGTTGGCGGCGTCGCCGAACTTCTTGCCCATCAGCTTTTCAACGGCGGCGAGGTTGGCTGCGACTTCGGCGGCCAGCGCCTCGGGGTAGTTCCTGCCGTTTTTGTAGTACTCGGTGCAGACTTCGGTGGTAATGGTAAAGCCGGCGGGGACCGGAAGGCCGATACTGGTCATCTCGGCCAGGTTGGCTCCCTTGCCACCCAACAGCTCCTTCATCTTGGCGTTTCCGTCGGCCTTACCGGCGCCGAAGAAATAGACGTACTTCTGCGATCCCATGGTACTCCTCCTTGATGTGGTGATGCTAATTTAAAGTTTTTAACTTTGTAACGGTTTTGATCGGAAAAGTAAACTGAAAATGCAAACAGCCGGTCGCTTTTTACTGCGCGATCGGCTGTTTACGTTAGCGTTGCATTCGTCCAGGGTTGCGGCAGACCGCTTGTTCGGTCAGGGAGGTAGTCATCCGTTTCCGCAGCGCCGCACCTTTCATTATGGCGATAGCCTCGAGAAGTCCGCCAGTCGTGCGAACAGTCGCGCGATGCCGGTAAGGAGCGCCAGACGGTTTTCCCTCACCTTCTCGTCCTCGGCCATGACCATGACCTTGTCGAAGAAGAGGTCGACCGATTCCTTCAAGGTGGCGATCTCGGTCAGCGCGGCGAGGTACTGAGCACCGGCCACCGCCGACTCGACCTTCCCTTTCACACCTTGCAGGGCCTTATAAAGCGCCCCTTCGGCTGCGTCCTGGAAGAGCGCCTCGGAAACCGGGGTGTCGACGCCCCCCTTGACGATGTTGGAGACCCGCTTGAAGGCGACCGCTAGCGCGGCGAAGTCGTCGCGGTTCCTGAACTCGGCGAGGGCAGCGATCTTGGCGGCGGCATCCACCAGGTCGTCGAAGGAGACCGAGACCACCGCCTCGACGGCGTCGGAGGGGTAGCGGTCGGCCATCAGGTTGACGAAGCGCCCCTTGAAGAACTCCAGCACGTCCTTGTGCACCTCCTCCAGCGGCCGGGTGGCCTTGGCGGAGAGCAGATCGAGGGAATTTTTAATGAAGCCATCCAGCGGCAAACGGTATCCCTTGTCGAGGATGATGTTGATGATGCCGATGGCGGATCGGCGCAGCGCATAGGGGTCGGCGGAGCCGGTCGGGATCAGGCCGACGCTGAAGCAGCCGCAGATGGTGTCCATCTTGTCGGAGAGCGAGACGAAGGCGCCGACGTCGGAGGAGGGGAGCTCGCCCCCGGCCTGGGTCGGCAGGTAGTGCTCGGCGATGGCGTTGGCCACCGCTGCCTCCTCGCCGTCGTTAAGGGCGTATTCGCGCCCCATGATCC
>NZ_DATFBA010000164.1:0-6883 GCF_035254065.1 Geomonas sp. | reverse complement strand
TGGGCGCCACTTCTTACTGCTATTCGGACGGGTGCTGTAAAAATTGAATGAATTTTTCCGCCAAGTTGAGCGGGGAGGGGGCGCAGCGAGTGGCGCTGACCGGCGCTCTGCCGCCCGGGGCCGCGGGAGGCAAAAAATTGACGGCAGGGGGGCCGGACCGACGGCCCGAAGCAAAAAAGTCAGAGAATTGACAGCCCCTTGGTCACCCGCTATAGTTTTCCATCGACTCACCTACAAGCGGTGCCACACTCTCTTCCTTTAATTGAAATCGGGGACCCCATGGAATCTTCCAAGATACTCATCGCCGATGACGACAAGAAGACGCGCGACTTCGTGGCCGCCTTTCTCAGCTACAAGGGGTACCAGGTCTTCCAGGCCTACGACGGCCAGGACGCCCTGCAGAAGGTGGAGCAGCACGACGTGCAGATGGTGATCACCGACATCATGATGCCGAGGGTCAACGGGCTGGAGTTCATCAGGCAGCTGAAGTCGATCCGCCCGGAGATCGTCACCATCGCCTACAGCGCCTTCGCGAACTTCGAGATGACCGCCAATCTCCTCAAGGCGGGGGCCTTCTTCTACCTGGAGAAGCCGTTCAACCTGGAGGAGCTGGAAACCCACGTGAAACGGGGGCTCGAGCACCAGGCGCTGCAGAGCAAGACTTTTCGGTCCAAACCGTGCATAAAGAACAGGGCGCTCCTCGACAACATCATCGGCGAGAGCGACAAGATGCTGTCGCTGTTCGAGATGGTGGAGAAGGTGGCGGGCTCGGATTCCACCGTGCTGATCCAGGGAGAATCGGGGACCGGCAAGGAACTGGTGGCCCGGGCCATCCACGATCTCTCCAACCGCTCCGACAAAGGGTTCGTGGCGGTGAACTGCGCCGCTATCCCGGATGAGCTCCTGGAAAGCGAGCTGTTCGGGCACGTGAAGGGCTCCTTCACCGGGGCGGTCGCCACCCGGGTGGGCCGCTTCGAGATGGCCGACAAGGGGACCCTCTTCCTCGACGAGATCGGGGACATGAAGGCGAACTTGCAGGTGAAGCTCTTGCGGGTCCTGCAGAATCGGGAGCTGGAGCCGGTCGGTTCCAGCCGCGCCAAGAAGGTCGACGTGAGGATCATCGCGGCGACCAACCAAAACCTGGACCAGTTGGTCGCGGGCAAGGCGTTCCGGGAGGATCTCTACTACCGGCTTTCGGTGATCCCCATCACCCTGCCGCCCCTTAGGGAGCGGGGGAACGACATCACCCTGCTGTTGAACAGCTTCCTGGACAAGTTCAACAAGAGCAAGCAGAGGAAGGTGCAGGGGTTCGACAAGCAGGTGCTGGAGATGCTCACCGACTACGAGTGGCCGGGGAACGTGCGGGAACTGGAGAACCTGGTCGAGCGGCTGGTGATCATCAAGGGGGGCGGGGTCATCACTCCCGGTGACCTGCCGGAGAAATACCGTGGCGGCAAGCACTCCAATGGCAACGGTGAGCAACTCGATCTTCCTGCGGGCGGCTTCTGTCTCAACAGCGCGGTTGAGGAATTCGAGAACAGGCTGATCCTCCAGGCGCTCCAGCGGAGCCGTGGCAACAAGAAGGAGGCGGCCGAGCTGCTCAATCTGAAACGGACCACCTTGATAGAAAAGCTGAAAAAGAAGAAGCTGATCTTCGAGGTCGGCAACCCCTGAAGAAGGAAACCCATGTCCATAGAGCCGGTAGCAAACGCGCAGAACCAACCCACCGTCAGCAAGGGGACCCCGTCCGCTCCCGCGGCCGCCGTCCCCTTTGAAGAGTACCTTCCCCCCAACACGCAGTCTGCGCCGGTTTCTGCCAGTACGGCCGCCGAGATCCTCCGGCTGAAGATGCTGAGTTCCGCCATGAGCATCGGCGATGACAAGCAGAAGGGGACCTCGACCACCTCCGCCGGCATTCAGGGGATTCTCGACCGGTTCCTGGAGCAGTTGCCGAAAGGGGGCGTGGCAGGCGCCGGTGCGAGCGGAGAATCAGTGGGAAGCGGCGAGGCGGCGGCATCAGGAGAACTGGTCCCGGTAGCCTCTGCCCCGATCCCGTCGGAAGGGCCGACCAACCTTCAGGCCATCATAGACAAGGCCGCGCGCCGCTACGGCGTCGATGGCGGGCTGATCAAGGCGGTGATCAAGGCCGAGAGCGACTTCAACCCCCGAGCCGTCTCCCCGGTGGGGGCGCAGGGGCTCATGCAGCTGATGCCCTCCACCGCCAGGGGCCTGGGAGTGACCGACGCCTTCGATCCGGAGCAGAACGTGATGGCCGGGACCAGGTTCCTGAAGGACATGCTGACCCGCTACGGTGGTAACATCGACGAGGCCCTCGCCGCCTACAACTGGGGCCCCGGCAACGTCGACCGCCACGGCACCGACACCTTGCCGAGAGAGACCCGGGCCTACCTTGGCAAGGTGAAAGGGCTGTACTCGCAGTACATGGCGTAGAGCCGTATCCCACCAGAGACACACCCCGCCCTCCGACTAAGTCCCCTCTCCCGAAGGGGGAGGGCTAGGGAGGGGGAGCACAGCCGCAAATGCCGATCCCGTCACCCCGTGTCTAGCGTTTCGTGACGGGCCCTCACCCGCCCTACGGGCACCCTCTCCCGGAGGGCGAGGGATAAAAGAAAAAAGCCTCCGTACCTGTCAAAGGTGCGGAGGCTTTCTCTTTTTGCCGGCAAGTGGCGTCGATCCTTCGACGTTACTCCCTCACGTAGATATCCTGGTCGGATGAGCTGACCATGGTCATCACCCGCATGTACTCATCCTCGATCATGTCGTGATGTCCCTGGGTTTCCTTGACCACCGTCTCGAAGACCCGCTTCACCTGGGGATCGGTGATGTCGTTGGCCATCACGGTGTACAGCTCGATGGTCGCCTTTTCCTCCTGCAGGGCGATCTCCAGGGCCTTCTGCTCGTGGACGTCGTCCGCCAGTGCCTGCTCCAAGGCGAGATGGGTGGCCGAGATCTTGTCGGGCGGGGTCTCCAGGTAATCGCTCAACTGCCCGAGGTCGCCGCCGGTGTAATGATTGAAGAAGGCCTTGAGGTGGCCGATCTCCTCGTTGGCAAGCAGGGTGAAGACCTTTTGAGAACGCTCGTCCTTGGTTAAGGATGCAGCCTTCTTGTAGAAGTCCATGCTCTCTTTTTCCGTCTGTATGGCCAGCTTCAAGGCCTCCTGCATGGTGTATTGTCTGCCCATCGCGCACCTCCCTCGGCTCGTTAGAAAAACCCTTTGACGAAGTAGTATATCGAAGGAGCAGGGAAGGTCAATTTTCACATGAGAATAACCGGGAGGGGGCGTTAAAGAGAAAGCGCGTGTTACCTCACCACCGTCGAAGGTGTAGTCCCCTCCAAATGCAAATCCCCCCTGTCCCCCCTTTATCAAGGGGGGGACCTGACAGCAGGAGATCATCGTTCATCAGAAAGCTCGCGTTACGTTCCCTCCCCTTGAAGGGGAAGCTTGCCCGCCGTAGCCGACAGGCGAAGGAGGGTGAGGATGGGGGTCTTGTGAAACCGCTAGTCAGAGTGGTCGAGTCGGAAAAGCCGCTGGGCATTGCTGGTGGTGGCCGATCCCAGTTCCTCCACGGTGATCCCCCTGATGGCGGCGATGCGGCGGGCAGTTGCGAGCAGGTAGGCGGGGAGATTGATGCCGTTTCGGTACGGTTCCGGCGCCAGGTCGGGGGCATCGGTCTCGATCAGCAGCCTATCCAGCGGGACGCAGGCCGCCACCGCCACCGGCCTCACGGCGTTCGAGTAGGTGACCGTCCCAGCCAGCGAGATGTGCAGGCCGAGGCGCAGACAGTCGCGGGCGGTCTCCGGGCTGCCGGAGAAGGCGTGCATGACCCCACCCACCCGCGCCACGTCATGCTCAGCCAGGATGGCCAGCAGGTCGGGGAAAGCCCTCCGGCAGTGGATCAGCACCGGCAGCCCAGCCTGCAGGGCGATGGCGAGCTGAGAGCGGAAGGCGGCCTTCTGCACCTCACGGGATGGCGACGGAAGCAGGTAGTCCAGGCCGATCTCGCCGATGGCGGTCGCCTGCCTGCTCAGCTGTCGGAGTTCTGACAGGGTATCGGCGGTCGCAAGGTCGGCATGCATGGGGTGGATGCCGAAGGCTGTGCGCACCTGGGAGAAGGTGCGGGGGAGGAGGGCGATATCCTGCCAGCCGCGCGGATGCACGCCCGGCACCAGGAATCCGGTGACGCCGGCCGCTTCGGCGTCAGCCAGCAGGGCGGGAAGCTGTGAGCGTAGCAGCGGGTCGTCGAGATGGCTGTGGCTGTCGAAGAACATGCTAGTCGGGGAGGATGCCGGGGTGGTCCTTCAGTTCCTTGATGATTTCCACCTGGCGACGGAAAAGGTACTGCGAAATGCTGGCCTCGGTGGCCCTGGTCACCTCGATCTCGAAGGCCATGCGGTAACCGTCCTGGATGGTCAAAACTTTGAGCAGCGAGGCGGGCACCGTGATGGTCCCGATCGGCAGGGTGACCGCCAGCTCCCCCTTCTCGCTGAGCGGGATGGCCGGTTCCTGCGCGACATTGAAGGAGATGCCGGTGAGCGACATATCGTGCAGCCGGCCGCCGATGTTGCCGGCGGGAGAGGTGAAGGACGCGTAGATGGGGTCGGTGAGCTGGACCCGCACCGACATCCTCCGGTCGGCGCGCACGATTGCGTAGGAGAAGTTGGAGAGCACGATGCGCGACTTCTCCACGTTCACGTAGTTGACCTTGGCCACCACGTCCCTGGGGAAGTGGCTACTCTTCAGCACGGTGATCTTCTCGAAGGAGATCACCACCGCCTGGACCTGGTGCACCTGCAGTTCGGCGTCGCTCTCCTCCACCGTGAGGACTCCCGCCTCGTAACTGACCGGGATCTCGCGGTAGAAGTTCAGGAGCTTGATGTCATTCTTGAGCCGGCCCTGCTGGATGGAGGCGAGCACGGCGAGGATCTGCGCCCGGTCCTCCTGCTCGCCGACCAGCTGCAATTTCTGGTAGAGATCGTTCATCCGGCACCTGAAAAAAGTTATTGCCCTTTTGGGTGGACCATGCAATATAATAGCCTATTATTCGGAACGGGGCGAAGATACCTTCTTCGCCTTTCTTTTGTCCAGAGTTTTTACACGGGAGTTTCAGTAGATGCGGTACAACGAGCAGGAGATCGACAAGCGGCGCACCTTTGCCATCATCAGCCACCCGGACGCGGGTAAGACAACCATAACCGAGAAGCTCCTCCTCTTCGGCGGCGCCATACAGCAGGCGGGCGAGGTGAGGGCGAGGAAGTCGGCGCGTCATGCGACCAGTGACTGGATGGAGATGGAAAAGCAGCGCGGCATCTCGGTCACCTCCTCGGTTATGAAGTTTACCTACCGGGATTACGAGATCAACCTGCTCGATACGCCGGGCCATAACGACTTCTCCGAGGATACCTACCGCACGCTGACCGCCGTCGACTCGGTGCTGATGGTGATCGACTCCGTGAAGGGTGTGGAGAGCCAGACCAAGAAACTGCTCGAGGTCTGCCGCCTGCGCCATACCCCGATCATGACCTTCATCAACAAGCTCGACCGCGAGGGGCGTGATCCGCTCGACCTGCTGGACGACATCGAGAGCACGCTGAACATCCAGTGCGCTCCCATGACCTGGCCGATCGGCATGGGCAAGCGCTTCCGCGGCACCTACCACCTCTACACCAAGGAGATCACCTTCTTCGATGCCGAGGCCGACCACGGCGTGGGCGAGGTGGTCACCGTCAAGGGACTGGACGACCCCAAGCTGGACGAGCTGTTGGGGAGCCAGGTGGAGGAACTGCGCGCAGATATCGAGCTCTTGGAAGGCGCCGCCCACCCCTTCGAGCTGGAGGCGTACCTGGCCGGCCTGCAGACCCCGGTTTTCTTCGGCTCCGCAATCAATACCTTCGGTGTCCAGCAGCTTTTGGACACCTTCGTGGAGTATGCCCCCTCCCCGCTGCCGCGGGAAGCCGCTACCCGCACCGTTTCCCCCTACGAGGAGCCCTTCACGGGATTCACCTTCAAGATCCAGGCGAACATGGACCCCGCCCACCGCGACCGCATCGCCTTTTTCAGGATCTGCTCCGGCAAGTTCGTGCGCGGCATGAAGGTCAAGCACCTCCGGCTGGGACGCGAGGTGCAGATCGCCAACGCCACCATCTTCATGGCGCAGGATCGCACCAACGTCGACGAGGCGTATCCTGGCGACATCATCGGCATCCATAACCACGGCACCATCAAGATCGGCGACACCTTCACCCAGGGCGAGGACCTCAAGTACACCGGCATCCCCAACTTTGCACCGGAGCACTTCCGCAAGGTGAGGCTGTTGAACCCGCTCAAGTCGAAGGCGCTGGAGAAGGGGCTCGTACAGCTCGCCGAAGAGGGGACGACCCAGGTCTTCCGGCCGCTGATGGGGGCCGACTGGATTGTGGGTGCGGTAGGCATGCTGCAGTTCGACGTGGTCATGCACCGCTTGGAGCACGAGTACGGCGTGAAGTCTGCCTACGAGCCGGTCTCTTACGTGACCGCCCGCTGGGTGACCGGCGACCGCAAAAAGCTCGACGAGTTCCAGAAGAGAGAGGCAATGAGCCTCTATACCGATGGGGAAGGTAACCTTGCCTACCTGGCGGGAAGCCAGTGGAGGCTGGAGAACACCATGGAGAACTGGAAGGATCTCACCTTCCACGCCACCCGCGAGCACAGCTAGCTAACCGGTGGTCGCCGCTTCAGCCCCCTTTTCCTGGTTTACTTCTTCCGCCTTTTGTTAGCGCTCCTCCCCCCGAAGGGGGAAGGCCGGGTAGGGGGAACCCAGCCCCGCATCGGCTGCAATGCCTGCTCCGGACGGCAGCTCCCCCTCCCTAACCCTCCCCCTTCGGG
>NZ_DATFBA010000163.1:0-9115 GCF_035254065.1 Geomonas sp. | reverse complement strand
AATTAAAGGAAGAGAGTGTGGCACCGCTTGTAGGTGAGTCGATGGAAAACTATAGCGGGTGACCAAGGGGCTGTCAATTCTCTGACTTTTTTGCTTCTCGCCGTCGGTCTGGCCTCCCTCCCGTCAATTTTTTGCCCCCCGAGGCTCAGGGCGGCAGAGCGCCGGCCAGCGCCACTCGCTCCGTCCTCTCCTCGCTCAACTTGGCGGAAAAATTCATTCAATTTTTACAGCACCCGTCCGAATAGCAGTAAGAAGTGGCGCCCATGCCTATGGAGGATATCATGCAGACCGCACTCAAATTGAAGACCGAGGAAGCAGGAGGAGAGCTGATCCAGCTGGTCAGCTTCAACCTGGAGAAGGAAGAGTATGGCATCAACGTGCTGATGGTGCGGGAGATCATCCGGATGCTCAACATCACCCGCGTCCCCAACACCCCCCAGTACGTGGAAGGGGTGATCAACCTGCGCGGCAAGGTGATCCCCATCATTTCGCTTCGGAAGAAGTTCGACCTGGTGGAGGCCGACTACGACAAGCGGACCCGTATCATGGTGATGGAGGTGGCCGGCGAGCTGATGGGCTTCATCGTGGACGAGGTCTCCGAGGTGATCCGCATCTCCGACAAGGAGATCCAGCCCCCTCCTCCCGTGGTGTCGGGCGGGCTCGAGCAGGAGTGCATGGCCGGCGTCATCAACCAGGCCGAACGGCTCCTGGTCCTCCTGGATCTGGAGAAGATGTTCTCCGCCGAGGAACGGCGCTTCTTCAGCAGCGTATCGTAACCACCAACCAGGGGAGTCATCCCCGCACCCCGGAGCATTACCATGTCAATAGATTGCGAGGATCAGGAACTACTGGAAGGTTTCCTGGCGGAAACCACCGAGCTCCTGGAAAAACTGGACGACGATCTGGTCAGCCTTGAGAAGAGCCCGGAGGATGCCGAGCTCATGAACCGGATCTTCCGCTCGATTCATACCGTGAAAGGTGCCTCCAGTTTCCTTGGTTTCGACCTCTTGGTCAAGGTCACCCACAAAACCGAGGACGTCCTCAACCGCTTGAGGAAGGGGGAGCTTTCCCTCAGCTCCGAGATCATGGACGTGGTCCTGGAAGCGGTCGACCTGGTCAAGACCCTGGTGGCGGACATCAAGGCTGGGGAGATCGTGGAGCGCGACCTCGACACGGTGATCTCCAAGCTGATCCCCTTCCTCTCCGAGGGAGCCACCGAGGCCAAGGTGCTGGCTCCTGCGGCCGCGCCCAAGGCGGAGGCAGCTTCCCCGGCGCAGACGGCCGGAAGCCAGCTTCCGGCTTCCCTGGAGAGCCAGGCGGCACAGGCGCCTGCCGCTGTTGCCGATCCTCCTGCAGTCGTTGCCGAGCCTGCCACTACAGCGGTGGCCGCGGCTTCCGCGGCACCCTCCGCGCCCGTCCCGCAGCCCGCCCAGGCTCCCGCAGCGCCCAAGCTGGCACCGGTCAAAGAGGCCGCCCAGAAACCGGCCGCCGCCAAGGGTGAGGAACTGGCCGACAACTCCACCGTGCGGGTGGACGTCAAACGCCTGGACGATCTGATGAACCAGGTAGGCGAGCTGGTGCTGGAGCGAAACCGCATGATCCAGCTGCACACCGACTACCAGGCCGGCCTCGACGAAAACGGCTTCTCCGACGACTTCGGCAAACTCTCCAAGCGGCTAAACTTCGTCACCTCCGAGCTGCAGATGCAGGTCCTCAAGATGAGGATGCTACCGGTCGAGAAGGTGTTCAAGAAGTTCCCCCGCATCGTCAGAAACCTGGCGCGCGACCTCGGCAAGGAGGTGGAGCTGCAGGTCTTCGGCGAGGAGACCGAACTCGACCGCTCGGTGGTGGACGAGATCGGCGATCCGCTCATCCACCTGATTCGAAACGCGCTCGACCACGGCCTGGAGCGCCCCGAGGAGCGGGTGGCCGCCGGCAAGGGGCGGGTGGGAACCGTGGTGCTCTCCGCCGCCCACGAGGGGAACCAGATCGTCATCAGCATCAAGGACGACGGGCGCGGCATCGATCCGGAGCGGGTTTCCAGGAAGGCGCTCGACAAGGGGCTGGTCACCGAGGAGCAGCTCGCCTGCATGGGGAGCCGCGAAATCCTGGAGCTGATCTTCCTCCCCGGCTTCTCCACCAAGGAGCAGGCCACCGACCTCTCCGGCCGCGGCGTCGGCATGGACGTGGTGCGCACCAACATCCGGAAGCTGAACGGCATCATCGAGATCAAGAACGATCTCGGCAAGGGGAGCGAGTTCATCCTCAAGCTGCCGCTCACCCTGGCCATCATCCAGTCCCTTCTGGTCGAGGTGGAGCGCGAGGTCTACTCCATCCCGCTCTCCTCGGTCATCGAGACCATGCGGGTGAACAAGGAGGAGTTCCACGTGGTGGGGGGGCAGGAGGTGCTGAAGCTCAGGGACTCCGTGCTGCCGCTTCTGCGGCTGCAGCGCTCTTTCAACTGCGCCGAGTCCGGCGATGAGCGGAGCACCTGTTATGTGGTGATCGTGGGGGTGGCCGAGAAGCGGATCGGCCTGGTGGTGAGCAGGCTGTTGGGACAGCAGGAAGTGGCGATCAAGTCGCTCGGCAAGTTCCTCGCCAATCTCCCCGGCATCGGGGGCTCCACCATCATGGGGGACGGCAGGGTGGCACTCATTGTGGACCCGATGGGGCTTATCGGCGGCGGCGACGCCACCGGCGTAAGGAAATCTGCCTGAGGGAACGATAATGGCACTTGACACGAGACCACTGGATACCAAGGGAGCCCTGAAGATCTCCGATAAGGATTTCGAGCAGCTCAGGGACTATATATATAACGTCTGCGGCATCTACTTTCACAGCAGCAAGAAGTATTTCCTGGAGAGCAGGCTGGCCCGCCGCATGGAGGGTACCGGCTGCAAGAGCCACGCGGACTATTACCAGTACGTCCGCGGCGGCGTGACCGGCTCGGCCGAACTGAAAAAGCTTCTGGACGAGATCACCACCAACGAGACCTGCTTCTTCCGCAACATCCCGCAGCTGACCGCGCTGGAGAACAAGTTCCTGCCGGAGATCGTGGACCAGAAGGGGAAGATCGGCTTCAAGAAGCTCCGCATCTGGAGCGCCGGGTCGTCGTCGGGGGAAGAGGCCTACACCATGGCCATGCTCCTTTTGGAAAAGCGGGCGACCCTGCTGAAGGACTGGATCATCGAGATCGTGGGGACCGACATCAACGAGACGGTGATCGCCCAGGCCAAGGAAGGGGTCTACAGCGCCTACTCGGTCCGCAACACCCCGGATTACTATCTGAAGAAATACTTCAAGGAAGAGCAGCCGGGGAGGTTCGTGCTGTCACCGGAGGTGAAGAAACTGGCCACCTTCAGCAACGTGAACCTCTACGACGACACCAAGATGCTGTTTATGAAGAGCTTCGACTTCATCTTCTGCGCCAACGTGCTCATCTACTTTGACACCGCCTCCAAGAGCAAGGTCGTTCAGCACTTCTACAACAACCTGCAACCGTACGGCTACTTCTTCGTGGGACAGTCGGAATCGCTGCACGGCGTGAACGACAAGTTCAGGACCGTCCACTTCCCCGGCGGATTCACCTACAACAAGTGAGGATGATGGTATGGAAAAGGCAGCCATGATGCAGACGGCCCAGGCGATGGTGGAGAGCTTCGTGGATCTCCCCACTATCCCGCAGGTCGCCACCCGGGTGATCGAACTTCTGGACAAGCCGGGGGTGGAACTGGACGAAGTGGCGGATATGATCCTGGCCGACCAGGTGCTGGCGGCGCGGGTGATCAAGATGGTCAATTCGCCGCTCTACCAGCCGTCCCACGAGATCAAATCCGTGAAGCGCGCGCTCATCTACCTCGGTTTCCGCCACATACGGGAGCTTGCCTTCACCTGCTCCTTCGTGGACGTCTTCCAGGGGCGCGACGGCATCATCGACCTCAAGAGCTTCTGGGAACACTCCTTCGGCGTGGGGGTGGTCTCCAAGATCATCGCCCAGCGTGTGCGCTATCCCGATACCGAGAAGGCCTACCTGGTGGGGATCGTGCACGATATCGGCGAGGTCTTCCTGAGCTACTACCGGCAGAACGACTTTCGGTCGCTTTTGGACTCCGTGCAGGGCCAGCCCTTCCGGCTGGTCGAGAAGGAAGTCCAGTTTCTGGGCACCTCCCACAACGAGATCGGCCTGTGCATCGCGAAAAAGTGGAACTTCCCCGCCGATTACTGCGAGGTGATCGGGCTGCACCACGCCCCCGACGAGGCGACCCTGGACCCGACGCTGTGCGCTATCGTCAACCTGGCCGATCTCTTCTGCTGCGTGCGCCAGCTTGACTACGGCGGGAACTCCTGGGTTTCCTTCAACCTGGCCGAAGAGAGGGCCTGGGCCATCCTCAAGGAGTACGCCCCCAACCTGGCGGCGCTCGACGTGGAACGTTTCTGCTACGAACTGGACGACCGGGTCCCGGAGATCGAGGACATGGTCCGGTCCATCTTCCAGGGGATAGGAGCTAAGTAAACCGCCATGCTTCCCACTCAGCTTGCCAAAATCAGGGTGCTGATCGTCGACGACTCCTCGTTCATGCGGCTGGCGATCCGTGGGATACTGGCCCGGGCGCCCAAGGTCGAGGTGGTCGGCACCGCAGCGGACGGCGTGGAGGGTGTCGAGAAGGCGCTGGCGCTCAGCCCGGACCTGATCACTATGGACGTGGAGATGCCGCGCCTCGACGGGATCGGTGCGCTGAAGCAGATCATGGCCAAGCAGCCGACCAGGGTGCTGATGGTATCCACCCTGACCTGCGAGGGGGCCCGCTCCACCTTCGAGGCGCTCGATGCGGGCGCGATCGATTACGTCCCGAAGAACGTGAGCGACAGCAAGGATGCGCAGAGTGCCTTCCAGCAAGCCCTGTTGTCCAAGGTGGCCGAAGCCGCCTTGGTACCGGTGCCGAGGAGACACCTGTCCGCCCCCTCCACGCTGGTGAAGCCCGCCTCGCCCGCCATCGTGCGCCCCTCGCATTTCGCGCACCGGCGGATCAACTGCGTCGGCATCGGTGCCTCCACCGGCGGGCCGGTTGCCCTTCAGGAGGTGCTCTCCAGGGTCCCGGTCAACTTCCCGCACGGCATCGTGGTCGCCATCCACATGCCGAAGGCCTTCACCGGCCCGTATGCGGAGCGGCTCAACGCCAAGTGCTCGCTCTCCATCCGGGAAGCGCTGGAGGGTGACGTGGTCAAGGGTGGCGAGGTGCTGATCGCCCCCGGAGGCCGGCACACCTCCCTGGTCAAGCAGGGGAGCAACATCGTGGTCAGGACCGCGCCCACCACCGATTACCCGCAGTACATCTACATCCCCTCGGTGGACCAGATGTTGACCAGCCTCTGCGACGCCAGTGCGGGCGCCATGCTGGGAGTGATCCTGACCGGGATGGGGAACGACGGTTTCAAGGGGATGAAGCATCTGAAGGGGAAAGGGGGAGTGACCCTGGTGCAAAACGAGGCGACCTCTACCATCTTCGGCATGCCACGCGCCTGCATCGAGGGAAACGTGGCAGACGTCGTGCTACCGCTGGACCAGATTGGATATGAAATCGGCAAGATCGGCAATTAGCCTGCGCCCACAGCGGATTACTCAGCCGTTCGCCCTGAGCCTGTCGAAGGGTATGTGAAACTCTACGGCAGATTTCAAGCTAGAAAAGTTGGGATCGTACCTCGACAGGCTCAGCACGAACGGTTTCACTTTTTCCAACCTTTTAAACACTCTGCCAGCTAACCTCTTCTCACTGTTCAACGCCCCCCCAGCTAGCCTCTGCTCACCGATCTCCTTCGACCAACAATCCCTCCGCGACAATCTGCACCGTACACGATGAATACCCCTGCCTTTTAAGCCTGAAAAGCACGAAGGGTCCAGCAACCGGAAGACAGTTGGGGAAGATCACCATGAAATGGCCGCGACTGTCGAGGTAGCGATGCAGGGAGGCAACCTCCCGCGGCTCGCACGAGGCTGCTGCGTTGGAAGTGATGGGATTGGTGCTGGATGGAGCATCAGGCGGGAAGACCGCGAAGAACATCAGCTGAAGTGTGCGTAGAAGGCGCTCCATGAAAAAGTAAAAACCCTCCGTCAATCAACCGCTACAAAGGTGCACTTCGAAAAGTGAGGCCATCCACTCCTTGGGGCTTCCCTCACCCTACCCCTCTCCCGGGGGGCGAGGGGACTGGTGGCACGTGCATCAGTACCAGCGGATCAGTTCATGCTCGGCATCGACCTGGAAGCGGTGCTTTCCCAGGAAATCCATCCCCAGCAGACCGTCGTGCAGACTGTCATCCTTGCGATAGGGGATAAGTTCCACCTCGGTGGCCGACAGGGTGAAAGGGCCGGCGACCAGGGCATCGATACGTGCCACCCTGGAGCTGATCGTCCTGCCGTCGGCGACCTCGGCCTGGGAGGGCTTGGTGGTACGGGGATCTATTCTCAGCCTGGGCGCGAGGTTGTCATGGATGGCGGTCCTGGTGGCGCCGGTGTCCATCACCAGTTCGGCAGTCACCGACTCCCCGCCGTTTTTCAGAATGACCGGCACCAGCACCTGGTCATCGATGATGCGGATCCGCGTTACCTGTTCCCCCTGGGCGCCGGTGCTCTTCACTTCGACCGACGGGCGGTCGGGCGAGGAGGCGTCGCCGGCGGCGCGTTCACCACTGCTGGCGCCAGCGGTACCCGGAGTCGCTGCCTGCACCGGAGCAGGCACAAGGGTCCGAACCGGAGCCGGGTCCGCCTGGGCCGCAGGAGATGAGGCGGGCCCGCCACCGGGACCTTTCGTGCTGAAAAGGGAACCGCGCAACGACCAGGCGAGCACAGCGGTCAACAGAATGATCGCCGAAAACACTGCTGCCACCGGCGCCATTCGGAAGGGAGGACCCGCCTGTGAGGCGGCGTCTACTTTAGCCAGCAGTTCCTGGGCGTAGCCGGAAAACTTCTTCTTGAGCAGCGGGTCCTGACATCCTTCGCCGAGTTCGGTAAGCACCGAAACCCCGCGTCGATCCCCGGCGCACCTGATCAGGTTTATGGCGATGAAGCTGACTACCTCGACCACCATGTGCAGCCTGTCGAGGTACTCCTCAGATTTCTTGGGATAGCCCAACTCAGGAAGGATCGAGCGGCTGACCTCGTAGAGCGCGTCTATCAGCACCTTCTCGCAGTGTTCGCGATCCCCTTCGTTCATCAGTTGGGAGGCGAGCTGCACTTTCAAGCTTTCACAACGGCGCTGCATCTCCATCGAAGTCACCTCTGGCACCATATTACTGACATCGGCACCGATTGAAGGGCAATTACGATGGATATTCTAACTCATAAACGTGCAGCCGTCCTAGAGGGTTTGACAACCACGGCCAGGAACGAGACGCCTGTGACAGTGCCCAACGCTGTAAATAGAATCAGATTTAGCTACCATGCTCGTTAACACGTCCCCCCCTTGATAAAGGGGGGACAGGGGGGATTGCTTTTGACTGTTGACAGTGGCACATTCAATACCCCATCCTCACCCCGGCCCTCCCCTTGAAGGGGAGGGGGAGTTTGTGATAGATGGCAAAGATGCACAAACAAAAAGAGCGGCCAAAAGCCGCTCTTTTCATATCATCTATAGTGCCTGCTGTTACCGCTTGGACTTCCCGGCAACCTGGACCCTGACCATCGCGCGCTCGAGGGCTGCCTCGTAGATGCGGAAGTTCTTGTCGTCCTGGGTAAGGGACTTCAGCTCGGTCTCGGCCCGGCCTAAAGCGGCCTTGGCGCGCTCCAGATCGATCTCGTCAGCACGCTCGGCGGTCTCGACCAGCACGGTCACCTTGTCGTTCTCGACTTCGAAGTACCCCCAGTTGAGGGCCAGGTGGTGCATGACGCCGTTCTGCTTGTAGGCAAGCTCCCCGATCTTCAAGGAGGTCAGGAAAGGGGCATGGCCCGGCAGCACGCCGAACTCGCCGAGGGCACCGGTTGCGGTGATCTCGTCGACCTCTTCCGAGAGGACCTTCTTGTAGGGGGTTACCAGTTCAACCTTCAGTTTTTCAGCCATGGAAAACCTCTTCGGGCAAAAGGCGGATTACCGGAGGCACCGGATATTCTCCAGCGCCCCCGGATCAGCCTGATTTATTAGACAGCCAGCGACTTCGCTTTCTCGATGGCTTCCTCGATGGTGCCGACCATGTAGAAGGCCTGCTCGGGGAGGTCGTCGTGCTTGCCGGCCACGATCTCGGAGAAGCCCTTGATGGTGTCCTTCAGTTCGACGTACTTGCCCGGGGAGCCGGTGAAGGCTTCGGCCACGTGGAACGGCTGGGAGAGGAAACGCTGGATCTTCCTGGCGCGGGCAACAACCAGCTTGTCCTCCTCGGAGAGCTCGTCCATACCGAGGATGGCGATGATGTCCTGGAGGTCCTTGTACTTCTGCAGGACGTACTGGACCTGACGGGCGATGGCGTAGTGCTCGTCACCGATGACCTGCGGATCGAGGATCCTGGAGGTGGAGTCGAGCGGGTCCACTGCCGGGTAGATGCCGAGCTCGGCGATCTGACGGGAAAGAACCGTGGTCGCGTCGAGGTGGGCGAAGGCGGTTGCCGGAGCCGGGTCGGTAAGGTCGTCGGCCGGAACGTAGATCGCCTGCACCGAGGTGATGGAGCCTTTCTTGGTGGAGGTGATGCGCTCCTGGAGCTCGCCCATCTCGGTGGCCAGGGTCGGCTGGTAACCGACCGCGGAAGGGATACGGCCGAGGAGTGCGGACACCTCGGAACCTGCCTGGGTGAAGCGGAAGATGTTGTCGATGAAGAGGAGCACGTCCTGGCCTTCCTCGTCACGGAAGTACTCTGCGATGGAGAGAGCGGAGAGGGCGACGCGGGCACGTGCGCCCGGCGGCTCGTTCATCTGGCCGTACACCAGGGAGGCCTTGTCGAGAACGCCCGACTCTTTCATCTCCATCCAGAGGTCGTTCCCTTCACGGGTACGCTCGCCGACGCCGGCGAAGACGGAGAAGCCGCCGTGCTGCTTGGCGATGTTGTTGATCAGCTCCATGATGAGAACGGTCTTGCCGACGCCGGCGCCGCCGAACAGGCCGATCTTGCCGCCCCTGGCGTACGGTGCGAGCAG
>NZ_DATFBA010000162.1:0-16335 GCF_035254065.1 Geomonas sp. | reverse complement strand
GGGGGTGGTGAGCAGAACGTGCTGCTGAGGTAAGAGGGGAGCGACTAGTGAAGGAGAAAGATCGATGACCGAAGCACTTTACCCCTCGTTCGGGGTTCTCCTGGTGGACGACGAGCCCCCGTGGCTGCGCAGCCTCGGCATGATGCTGGAAGGGGGCGGGATCAACAACCTCTCCCAGCTGAGCGACCCCCGCCAGGTGATGGAACTCCTCGCCGAGAAGGAGATCGGCGTACTGCTGCTCGATCTCACCATGCCGCACCTCTCCGGCGAGGAACTGCTGGCTGCCGTCTCGCAGGAGTTTCCCGAGATCACCGTGATCATCCTCTCCGGCCTGAACCAGCTGGAAACGGCGGTCAGGTGCATGAGGCAGGGGGCCTTCGATTATCTCGTGAAGACCGACGAGGAGGAGCGCATCCTCGATTCGGTGCGGCGAGCGATCCGCATGCAGGAGCTGCAGCGGGAAAACAAGGAGATGCGACGCCGCCTCTTGGACGACCGCCTGGAGTTCCCGGAAGCCTTCTCTTCCATCGTCACCGGCAACAAGGTGATGCGCTCCATCTTCAAGTACATCGAGGCGGTGGCCAGGAGCACCCAGCCCATCCTGATCACCGGGGAGAGCGGGGTAGGGAAGGAACTGGTGGCCCGGGCCGTCCACAGCTTGAGCCGGGGGAGCGGTCCCCTGGTGCCGGTCAACGTGGCCGGGCTCGAGGACAACGTCTTCACCGACACCCTTTTCGGGCATCGCAAGGGGGCCTTCACCGGGGCCGACGAGAACCGCAGCGGCATGGTGGAGCAGGCGGCCGAGGGGACCCTCTTCCTGGACGAGATCGGCGACCTCTCGCTCACCTGCCAGGTGAAGCTGTTGCGGCTGCTCCAGGAGGGTGAATACTACCCGCTGGGGAGCGACCTCCCCAAGCAGCTCAAGGCGCGCATCGTGGTGGCCACCCACGAAGACCTCTCCAAGCGGCGCGACGCCGGGGCCTTCCGCAAGGACCTCTATTACCGGCTGCGGGCCCACCACGTGCACATACCGCCTCTGCGCGAGCGCAAGGACGACATCCCGCTGCTGCTCGACCACTTCCTCGAGGAAAGCGCCGCCATCTTCAAGAAGAAGAAGCCGAGCTACCCCAAGGAACTGGTCACCTTGCTCACCAACTACAGCTTCCCCGGCAACCTGCGCGAGCTGAGGGCGATGGTCTTCGACGCCATGAGCGTGCATGATTCCCGCATGCTTTCCATGAGCAGCTTCCTCTCCGCCATGGAGGGAAAGGGGGAGACGGCCTCGGCGTCCGTTGGCGCAAGGGAGGAGAACCTCTTCCAGACGGTCGAGGAACTGCCGACCCTGAGCGCCGCGGTCGAACAGTTGGTGGCCGAGGCGATGCGGCGCGCCGACAACAACCAGACCATGGCCTCCCGGCTGCTCGGTATTTCCCAGCCGGCCCTCAGCAAGCGGCTGCAACGACGCGGATGACCCCATCCTCACCCCTCTTTTCTTCCTGAGCCGCCAAGCGTCGGGGGGCGTTGGATAGGGTGGAACCGCTCGTGCTGAGCCTGTCGAAGTACGAGCTCCAACTTTTCCCGACTCATGCAGCCGTACGAGTTTCACGCCCCTTCGACAGGCTCAGGACGAACGGCGGAAGCCGGTTAATTTGCCGTTGGATCTGTGCCTCAGGGGGTATAACTTTTGTCCTTTCCATGGCAAATGTTATACCCCCTCATTGTTGCCGTTTTTCACCCCCTTTCTCCTCACCCCGCTCTCGCCCTCGACAAAAGTTATACCCCTTCCCCCCGTCCTGGACGTCCCTCCCTCCAGCTAATACGCCCTGTTACAAGGCTGTTACCAGCTTGGCACTTTCATTGCTGTAAACGGCTGCTTTTCCGGTCCGCTCATGAAGATGTGCAGCCCCCGGCCGGGAGTGCCAATCGCGGAAGCATGAGGCCTCGCAGTCCCGCGCTTCGCGATGCGATTCATCAGGCAAGATACTGAATAAGGAGCAGCAAATGATCCAGTTTCACGGCGTGCACAAGTGGTTCAAGAAACTCCATGTCTTGAACGACATCAACCTCCACGTTACCCAAGGCGAGGTGGTGGTCGTTTGCGGTCCCTCCGGCTCCGGCAAATCCACCCTGATCCGGACCATAAACAAGCTGGAACCGATCAACGAAGGGCAGCTGACGGTGGACGGCCTGAACCTTCACTGCAAGAAGACCGACCTGAACAAGTTGCGCGCCGAAGTCGGCTTCGTCTTCCAGCAGTTCAATCTCTACCCGCACCTCTCGGTGCTGAACAACATCACCCTGGCCCCCACCAAGATCAGGAAGATCTCCAAGAAGGAGGCCCAGGAGCAGGCGATGCAGCTATTGGAGCGGGTCGGCCTCGCCGCCAAGCGCGACGCCTACCCGACCCAGCTTTCCGGCGGGCAGCAGCAGAGGGTGGCAATCGCCCGCGCCCTGGCCATGAAGCCGCGCATCATGCTGTTCGACGAGCCGACCTCGGCCCTGGACCCGGAGATGATCGGCGAGGTGCTGGCGGTCATGCAGGATTTGGCGAAGGACGGCATGACCATGATGGTGGTGACCCACGAGATGGGCTTCGCCCGCGAGGTCTCCGACCGCGTCATTTTCATGGACCACGGCACCATCCTGGAAGAAGCCAAGCCGGAGGAGTTCTTCCGCAACCCCGAGCACGACCGGGCCAAGCAGTTCCTCAAACAGTTGCTGTCGCCGATGCACTAAGACATTTAGAAAAACAGATGCAGTCGAGACCCTGTTGCAGGGTAATCGCTGC
Organism: Geomonas sp.; assembly: GCF_035254065.1. Lineage (GTDB taxonomy): Bacteria > Desulfobacterota > Desulfuromonadia > Geobacterales > Geobacteraceae > Geomonas. The sequence goes on along the minus strand of NZ_DATFBA010000162.1, from coordinate 13,547 downwards.
TCATAGGAGGCGTTATGCTGGATATTGAAAAGATGCACGAAGCGATACTGAAGGCCCATGACGGGACATTGCCCATCTCCTTTGTTTCGGACGAAGAGGGGAACGGGAGCTGGGTAGTGGAAGTGGAACCTAATCATAAACTGGTGCTGGGAACCTTGAGCCGTGACGCCGCCCGCGCCATGGAAGGCATGGTCTTTGCCTAGCACGGCGACCTTCTCAATTCCGCCCACGAGTTTGCAACTGCTGGTTGCCCGGCTAAACGCCAGCGGCCAAGGCTGTGAACATCATTAACTAAACGAGGAGATGTAATGAAGAGACTGGCTACTTTTGTGATCGGGTTGGCGCTGGTTGGTTTCATGGGGAAGGCGGCGCTGGCTGCTGATACCCTCGCCGAGGTGAAGAAGAAGGGTGTCCTGGTGGTCGGGGTGAAGGACTCGCTGCAGCCCTTCGGCTACGTGGACGAGAAGAGCCGCGAGATCGTCGGCTACGATGTCGATATCGCCAGGGCCATCGCCAAGAAGCTGGGGGCCAAGCTGGAACTGAAACCGGTGACCTCCGCTTCCCGCATGCCGCAGCTGATGGAAGGCAACATCGACATCATCGCCGCCACCATGACCAAGAACCCGGAGCGCGCCAAGCAGATCGGTTTCAGCCACACCTACTTCGCCACCGGCCAGAAGTTCATCGCCCGTAAAGGTGCGGTGAGAAGCGTGAACGACCTGGCCGGCAAGAAGATCGGCACCGCCAAAGGTTCCACCTCCGAGCAGAACGTGAAGAAGGCGATCCCGACCTCCACCGTGCTTTCCTTCGACGATTACCCGCAGGCCTTCCTCGCCCTGCAGCAGGGCAAGGTAGCCGCCGTCACCACCGACGAGGCCATTCTGGCCGGCATCCTCGCCAAGGCCCCCAACCGCGCCCAGTTCGAGATCCCCAACGTGCAGATCTCCGAGGAGCCCTACGGCCTCGGCATGCGCAAGGACGACGCCAGGTTCATTGCCTTCGTCGACAAGACCCTCCTCGAGATGGAAAAAAGCGGCGAAGCCAAGAAGATCTTCGACAAATGGTTTGGCCCCGGTACCGCCTTCCACATGACCAGGACCTTCAAGATCACCGCCGGCAAGTAACTTCTCCCCTGTTCGTACATCCAACTTAGTACCGGCTCCCCCTCCCCCTCCGGGGGAGGGAGCCTTACGTTTTTCGTTTCAGAATCAGAGGTTCACGTGCTTAAGTATCATTTCGACTGGTCGGTCATCACCACGGGAAAGTATTTCGAATGGCTGGTCCACGGGACCAAGGTGACCCTGGAGCTCTCCGCGGTCGGCATCGTATTCGCCTTCCTGCTGGGGCTGCTCATCGCGGTGCTCAAGATGAGCCATTTCCGCCCGCTGCGCTGGACCGCCTCGGTCTACCTGGAATTTTTCAGGAACACCCCGCTGCTGGTGCAGATATTTTTCTGGTACTTCGGTTCCTACAAGATCCTCCCCACCGTGGTGAACGACTGGCTGAACAGCACCAATTTCGAGTTCGCCGCTGCCGTCATCGCGCTCACCATCTATACCTCCGCCTTCATCGCCGAGGACATCCGCTCCGGCATCCTCTCCATACCGAAGGAGCAGATGGAGGCCGCCAGAAGCGCCGGGTTCTCCTACCTCAGGTCGATGCAGTACATCATCCTCCCCCAGGCGGTGCGCATCACCGTCCCTCCCCTGGTCAACCAGTTCCTGAACCTGGCCAAGAACTCGTCGCTGGCCATGACCATCGGCGTCATGGAGGTCACCTACCAGGCCCGCCAGGTGGAGAGCTACAGCTTCAAGGGCTTCGAGGCCTTCACCGCCGCCACCGTGGTCTACCTGACCCTGTCGGTGGTCATCACGGCGCTGATGGACGTGTACAACAAGCGGGTGCTCAACCCGCATCGGGCCTAGTTTCGGGGCGGATGAGCGGCAATTCAAGTATAGAGGACGCACATGGACGGCATGTTAGATTTCCACGTAATAGCTGACAACTTCACCTACTTCATGATCGGGCGCTTCCCCAACGGGCCGCTGGGGGGGCTGGGGCTCACCCTGTACCTGGCGGTGGTCTCCTGCATCCTCTCCTTCTTCGGGGGGCTGATCCTGGGGCTTTTGAGCCTTTCCCGGATCGCCGCTATCCGCTACCCGGTGAACCTGTTCATCAACACCGTGCGCGGCTTGCCGCTTTTGATGGTGATCTTCTGGATGTACTTCCTGCTGCCGGCCCTGATGGGCAAGACGGTGCCGGAGAGCCAGACGGTGATCATGGGGCTCACCCTGTTCACCTCCGCCTACATGTCCCAGATCGTCCGGGCGGGGATCGAGGGGGTTCCCAAGGGGCAGGTCGAGGCGGCCATCTCCACCGGCCTCAAGCACTGGCAGACTATGCTGTACATCGTGCTGCCGCAGGGGTTGCGCAACATGATCCCTTCCTTCGTGAACCAGTTCGTCTCGCTGATCAAGGACACTTCGCTTGCCTTCATCGTCGGCGTCTCCGAGCTGACCCATGTCGCCACCCAGGTCAACAACCGGACCATGTCCTACCCGACCGAGATCTTCATCTTCATCGCGGCAGTCTACTTCGTCCTCTGTTTCACCTTCACCTCCTTCTCCCGGTGGCTGGAAGGACGGCTGGCCTGGCGAAAAAGCATCTGACCATGTGGCTCCCTCCCGCAGATTCTCATCTTGCAGCCACGCCCTTGCTTCGACAATCCCCATCCTCACCCTGTCCCTCCCCTTGAAGGGGAGGGGACGTAGGGGCGCACATCTCAGCAACACCAGCTCCCCCGTGAAGGGTAGGGGACTTAGGGCGTGCATGTCAGCAGCAGCGAAACAGGTCCCCCCCTTGTTAAAGGGGGGACAGGGGGATTTGTAACGTATCCCGCACTCATTCCACTTCTTATGGACGCCGTTAACTGTCATAGATGGATGACAGTATTCGAGTTTATTAGTAAATACCCATCTATCGATTCTGTCAGCCACTTTCTGAACTGTGATATGCTGTAACGTGGATGTGTAAGATGATCTGTCATTGGAGGTCTTCCAGTGATCCCCGAAATCGTATCGATACGTTATCGGATACCGCTGACTGATGCGCAGGCAAAGAAACTGAGAAGGACCTGGCCAAACGGAGATCTCTTTTTCCCGTATGAGAAGATGGAGCGTCTGTTAGCACCGCTACAGGTGGAGGATCTCAACTGGCATCATTATTCCGGCCAGTATCTCTATTTCACAGTTTACGGGGATGACATGGAAGGGACACTGGCCGCCGCTCTCAAAGTATTCGAATCCCAATTGGGATCCCTCTCAGAGGGAAGTGGCGCGCAGAGGTGACCTGATGTTGATGAGGGGACTCAAAAGGACCATTTGTCTTTTGTTCCTGCTGCTGGCGACAGGCTCCAGCGGCGCTTCCTCGGACCGGTTTGCGCGTGACCTGCTCACCGAGACCAACCTCGCCCGCACCAATCCCCAGCGTTACGCCGGCTTCCTGCGCAGTCTCCGCCGCAACTTCTCCGGCAAGCTCTACCGGATTCCGGGATCTGCCAACATGGTGGTGACCAACGAGGGGGTGGCCGCGGTGGACGACGCCATAGCCTTTCTCGAGGAACAGCGCCCGATAGCTCCGCTTAAGTGGTCGCAGGGTCTTGCTGAAGCGGCGGCCGACCTGGTGCGGGAGCAGAGCCAGACCGGCGGGATCGGCCACTACGGGGACAGTGGCGACATGGAGAAAAGGATAGACCGGCATGGCAGCTGGAACCGGCGGATCGCGGAAAATATCGGTTACGGCCCAGACACCCCCCGCCTGATGGTCATGGAGCTGATCATCGATGACAAGGTTCCCGATCGTGGCCACCGCAAGAACATCTTCAATCGCAGCCTCTCCGTGGCCGGCGCCGCCTGCGGTCCTCATCCGCGCTACCGTAACATGTGCGTGATGGACTTCGCCGGAGGATTCAGCGAAAAATAGCCCTTCCCCCACGCCGCACCAGCCCTCACCCGCCCTTCGGCACCCTCTCCTCTGGAGGGGCGAGGGGAATACATCCCTTTCATCCTGTTCATCCCTGTTGATAATGCCTTTGACTGTGCCGTAATCCTTCCTTTAGCAAATTCTATTGACACTGCCGCAAAAAAATATAGATTACTGCCATAGTTCCACCTGATACTTCTCTCTCAAAGGACCATGGCGCACTCATGTACTGGCAAGATTTTGGATTCAACGAGCCGCCGTTCGCCCTTACTCCCAATCCCGCTTTTTTGTACTTGAGCACACCTCACCAGGAGGCGTTCGCCCACCTGCTGTTTGCTATCGAGAACCGGGTTGGCTTCATTGAACTCTCCGGTGAGGTCGGTACCGGCAAGACCACCTTGGTGCGCACCCTGTTGAACCACCTGGATGCCGCCACCCATCGCACTGCCCTGATCTTCAATCCCACCCTCTCGCCGCTTGGTTTTCTGAAGGAACTGAACGCCGAGCTCGGCATCTCCGCCCAGGGTGGGGAGATGCGTGATCTGCACCAGGCGCTGAACGGCTTTCTCCTGGAGGAGCATCGCGCCGGCCGCACCGTGGTGCTGGTGATTGACGAGGCGCAGAACCTTTCCGTGGAGGTGCTGGAGCATATCCGCCTCATCTCCAACCTGGAGACCGAGGCGGACAAGCTGATCCAGATCGTGCTGGTAGGGCAGCCCGAGCTGAACAACCTGTTGGGGCGGGAGGAGCTTCGCCAGCTTGACCAGCGCATCACCGTCCGCTATCACCTGAAACCGATGTCGTTCGAGGACTCCCGCGACTACATCCGGCACCGGATCAGGTTTGCCGCCAACGGCCGCGAGCCGCTGACCTTCTCGCCGGGTGCCCTGAAGAAGATCTTCGCCTATTCAAAAGGCCTCCCCCGTCTGATTAACGGCGTCTGCGACCGCGCGCTGTTGCTCGCCTATACCAGGGAGACCAAGCTGGTCTCACCGTCGATGGCCGCGCTTTCCATCGCCGATCTGCGCAGGGAATCGCCTTCCCGCCGCCCGGCTTCCCTCGCCTTTGCCGCATCGGTCGTGGTGGCCGTTTTGGCCGTGGCGGTTTTCTTCGTTTACCCCCACCGGGCGGTGGAGGCGAAGAAGCCGGCCCAGGCGACAGCGCAGGGGCCATTTTCGCGGGAGCTGGCCCTGCGCGAGCTGGCCACGCTGCCAGAACAGCAAAACCTCTACAGCTCCGTCAACGCCGTCCTCACAGCTTGGCAAAAGGAGCCGGTTCAACCGGTGCCGGGCGCCTCGGTGAGCGTCAGGTCGCTGGCCCGTAGCCGTGGCCTGGTGGCTACCAAGGTCACCGGCGACCTCGACGCGCTGGCTCGGCTGGACGCCCCGGCGCTGCTGCACCTCTCCGTGCCCGGCGCGGGGAGCAGATTGCTGGTGCTCTCTTCGATCGGCAAGGACGGGGTCGAAATTACTCCGGCGCTGGCGGGGCATACCAAGCTGACCCCTGCGGAGTTGTCCCAGCTTTGGAGCGGAGAAGCCATTCTACTGTGGAAGGACTTCCATCGTCTTTCCTCTCGGGAAAAGCGTGCCGAGAAGGCGGAAGGGACGAGGCTCCTGCAGGGACTGCTGAAGGAGGCCGGCTGCTATAGCGGACAGATCAGTGGCCTGAACGGGCCAGAGACAAAAGCGGCCATCGCCGAGTTCCAGCGCCGCGAGAAGATCAAGGTCGACGGCGAGGCCGGCGGAGTCACCCTCATGCTGCTCTACCGGCGTGCCGGCGGATTCTTCCCTCCGGGGATCAACGCACGCCGCTGACCCAGATAAGTTCACGCCATTCTGAATAGAAGGGACTTTGCCCATCGGTCACTACCACCTGCTCAGCCAACTTCTCCCTCTCCTTCAAGGCGAGGGTCGGGGTGAGGATGGGGAGAAGGGACGTTTCAGCGGAAGATCATTGCTGATCGCAAAAATTGATTAGCTGACTAAAGGCGGAATAGATGAGCCTGATACTCGATGCGTTGAGGAAGATGGAGCAGGACCGCAAAAACAGGCGCGGCGCCGGAGGCGACCTGCGGCCTGAGGTGCTCCGCTATCGCGGCGAGGTGACTTCCCAGTCCGGGAAGCCATACCTGTTGCCGGCGGCCGGTCTCATCCTGCTGCTAGGGGGGATAGCGGCCGGCTTCCTGATCAGGGGGCATGGCGACGGTGAATCCCTGGCGACCGGACGCGACACCGCAGCAGTCAATCAAATGGCCGCAGCCGGGCCGGCGGTACCTCCCGCTACCGTGGCTGCCGCCCCGGCCGCTCCCGGTTATCCGGCGCCTGCGGCGACTACCTCTGCGGTACAGCCTGCGGCAGCGGTGGCGGCCCCTCCGGCCGCTAGCGCTCAGCCCGCAGCCTTGGCTACCCCCGCGGTGACCGGCGCCCCAGCGGTAGAGCATCCTGCCCGCCAGCAGGCGCCTGATGCCGCCGCTCCTGCGCCCAGGTCGGAAAAGAGTTCCGTCAAACTTCCAGCGAACGCCGCTTCCCACCCCGAAGGTGCTCCTGCCGGCAGCGCGCAAGCGGCCAAGACCGGGAAAGGTCGAAAAGTAGTGGCGGCACGTGCTGCTGAGGGGTATGAGCCGCACGACAGGCAGGTGCGACACGTGAGCCAGGACGCGCAGCAACCGGTGCCGGTAGGTGCGCCTGATATCACCATCTCCGGTATCGCCTGGCAGGACGAGCGCAGCCTGCGGCGGGCAGTGCTGAACGGCAGCCTGGTGGGCGAGGGTGCCACCGTTTCCGGTGCCCGCGTGGTCGAGATCCAGGAGACCAGGGTGCGATTGTCCCGAAACGGCCGCCTCTTCGACCTCACCCTGGGGGGGAGCATCCCCAGGTAACACAACCCACTCTTCCCGCTCCCCCTCCCCCTGCGGGGGAGGGCCGGGGTGAGGGAAGCCTCGTTCTCTGTGGAAAGTTCCCTCACCCCCCGCCCTCTCCCGGAGGGAGAGGGGGCCTCCCAACCTTCGTCTTCTAACCGAACGCACATGATCGACCGCAAACCGCACGATCCTCCCGTTGAACGGCTGTCCGGCTCGGTGGAAAGGGTGACCTTCCACAGCGAGGAATCGGGCTTCTGCGTCTTGCGGGTGAAGGTCTCCGGGCAACGGGAGCTGGTGACGGTCACCGGCTCCGCCGCCTCGGTGACGCCAGGGGAGTACCTGGAGTGTACCGGCTCCTGGTACAACGATCGCGTTCACGGCATGCAGTTCAAGGCGCAGCATCTGAAGATGGTTCCTCCCAGCACGCTGGAGGGGATCGAGAAGTACCTGGGCTCCGGCATGGTGCGCGGCATCGGCCCCCATTTCGCGAAGGTGCTGGTGCAGGCTTTCCGCGCCGAGGTCTTCAACATCATCGAGCAAAGCCCCGAGCGGCTTTTGGAGCTCCCGGGCATCGGTCGCAAACGGATGGAGCGGGTGGCAGGCGCCTGGGTCGAGCAGAAGGCCATCCGGGAGATCATGGTGTTCCTGCAGTCCCACGGCCTGGGGACGGCGCGGGCCGTGCGCATCTACAAGAGCTACGGTAACGAGGCGATCTTCAAGGTCACCGAGAACCCCTACCGCCTGGCCCTCGACATCCACGGCATCGGTTTCAAGACCGCCGACGCCCTGGCCGCCAAGCTGGGCATCGAGCGAGACTCGCTGATGCGTGCGCAGGCGGGGGTGCGACACGTCCTCCAGGAACTCTCCGGAAGCGGCCACTGCGCCGCCACCAGGAGCGAGCTGGTCGGCAAGGCCGTCGAAATCCTGGAAATCCCCGACGCGGTGATCGAGCAGGCCATCGAAGCCGAGATCGCCGAGGAGAACCTGGTCCCCGACGAGATCGCCGGACACCCCTGCCTTTTCCTGGCGCCTCTCTACCGCGCCGAGATCGGCGTCGCCTCAAGCCTCTCCCGTCTGTCGGCCGGGAGCCTCCCCTGGCCGGAGATCGTGGCGGAGAAGGCGATCCCCTGGGTGGAAAGCCATACCGGGGTCACCCTTTCCGCCTCCCAGCGCGATGCCGTCCGGCTGGCGCTGGACAGCAAGGTGGTGGTGATCACCGGCGGCCCCGGGGTGGGGAAGACCACCCTGGTCAACAGCATCCTCGCCATCATCCGCGCCCGCCAAATCCGGGTCACCCTCTGCGCCCCCACCGGCAGGGCGGCCAAGCGGCTCTCCGAGTCGACCGGGCTGGAGGCCAAGACCATCCACCGCCTGCTGGAATTCGACCCGCAGAGCATGGGCTTCAAGCGCACGCGGGAGCACCCCATCGATACCGATCTGGTGGTGATGGACGAAGCCTCCATGGTCGACGTGGTGCTGATGAACAAGCTGCTCGCCGCGATCCCCGACCGGGCCGCGCTGGTCATGGTCGGCGACGTCGACCAGCTTCCTTCGGTGGGACCTGGCTGCGTCCTCTCCGACCTGATCGAATCGGGTGCCATCCCCACCGTCAGGCTGGTGGAGATCTTCCGGCAGGCCGCCAGTTCCCGCATCATCGTCAACGCCCACCGCATCAACCGTGGCGAGCTACCCATGAAGGATGAGAGCAAGGAACTGGTGGACTTCTATTTCATCCCCACCGCCACCCCCGAGGAGATCCACGACAAGCTCCTGCAGGTGATCACGGAGCGCATCCCCAAGCGGTTCGGCTTCCATCCGGTGCGTGACATCCAGGTGCTCACCCCCATGAACCGTGGAGGGCTGGGGACCCGCTCGCTCAACGAGGAGCTGCAGAAAGTGTTGAACGGCGCCTCCGAGCCGAAGGTGAGCCGCTTCGGCACCAGTTTTTCACCGGGAGACAAGGTGATTCAGACCGTGAACAACTACGACAAGGAGGTCTTCAACGGGGACATCGGGACCATCGTGAGGGTCGACCTGGAGGAGGGGACGCTGGGGGTGGAGTACGACGAGCGGATCGTGGAGTACGAGTTCGGCGAGCTGGACGAGGTGAGCCTCGCCTATGCGACCAGCATCCACAAGAGCCAGGGCTCCGAGTACACGGCGGTCGTGATCCCGCTCGCCATGCAGCACTACACCATGCTGGAGCGGAACCTGATCTATACCGCCGTCACCCGCGGCAAGAAACTGGTGGTGGTGATCGGCGAGGCCAAGGCCCTTGCCATGGCGGTCAAGAACCACAAGGCCCACAAGCGGCTGACCAAGCTCGCTGCGCGGATTACGAGGCCCACGTGCTGATCATCGTCGAGTCGCCCACCAAGGCCAAGAAAATCCAGTCGATCCTGAAGGCGAAGACCATGTCCACGGTCGGCCACTTCAAGGACCTCCCCGATGCCTCGATCGGCGTCGATCTCACCAGCTACCAGCCCACCTTCGTCTACCACGATAAGAAAAAGCATCTCCCGCGCGAGCTGCGCGAGGCGGCCAAGGGGGAGACGGTCATGCTGGCGGGCGACCCCGACCGCGAAGGGTACGCCATCAGCCGGCACATCTTCGAGGAGGTCGGCCCGGTCGCCAAGGAGTGCCTGCGCCTGGAGATCTTCGAGGTCACCGAGAAGGGGCTGCGCGATTCCCTCGCCAAGGCGGTCCCCTTCGAAAAGACCAACGCCGGCCTCTACCACGCCTTCCTCGGCCGCAGGATCGGCGACCGGCTGGTCGGTTACATCCTCTCCCCCATAGCGAGCCGCGCGCTGTCCGGCAAGTTCAGCGTGGGGCGGGTGCAGTCGCCGGCGGTGCGCCTGGTGGTCGACCGGGAACGGGAGATCAGGGCGTTCGTGCCGGCACCGTACTGGGTGCTCAGCATCCTGTTGGAAAAGGAGGGGACGACCTTCCTGGCCCGCCACATCCGCGGCAAGTTCGAAAAGCAGGCGGACGCCCTGGCCATCGTGGAGGCCATCAAGGCGGAGACGCATGCGCTGGCTTTAAAGGTGGAGAAGAAGGAGACCAGGCAGTCTCCCAAACCTCCCTTCACCACGGTGGACCTGCAGGCCGCGGCGGCCGCCCGGCTGAAATTGCCGCCCGAGCAGACCATGAAGCTCGCCCAGGCGCTCTTCGACCACGGCCTGATCACCTACCACCGCACCGACTCGGTCCGCATGGCCGATGACTTCATCGAAGAGATCCGCAGCTTCCTGTCCAACGCGCTCGGCCCCCACTACCTTCCCTCCAAGCCGCACCAGTACAAGTCCAAGAACTCCCAGGCGGACGCTCACGAGGGGATACGCCCGACCCACATGCATTCGCTGGCCGACATCCGCTCCCTGATCCAGCGCGAGGGGCTCACCCCCGAGCACGCGCGTCTGTACGATCTCATCTTCCGGCGGGCGGTGGCGAGCCAGATGGCGCAGGCGGTCTACGACGCCACCGTCATGCTGTTCGAGGTGGCGGGGGAGAAGTTCAGGGCCAACGGCAGGGTGCTCAAATTCGACGGCTTCCTGCGTGTGTACGGGGACGCCGAGGACGAGAAGGAGCGCAAGGAAGAGGACCCGATGCAGACGCTCCCCGAGGTGGCGCCGGGAGAGCTGGTCCCGAAGAAAGGGGAGACGCTGGACGAGAAGAAGACCAAGCCCCCCGGCCGCTTCACCTTCGGTTCCCTGGTGAAGGAGCTGGAGCGGCTGGAGATCGGCCGTCCCTCCACCTATGCTTCCATCACCAAGAACATCACCGACCGCGGCTACGTGAAGGAGGAGAAGGGGAAGGTGGTGCCGCTGCCGCCGGGCGAGACGCTGATCGACTACCTGCGGGACAAGCACGGCTGGGTGATCGATTACGAGCTGACCCGGCGGATGGAAGGCTTTCTCGACCTGATAGTGGAGAACAAGGAGACCTGGCAGCGCTTCTGCAAAGGGGTGCACGGCAAGATGGGGTACGCGCTGCCGCCGGAGAGGGGCGAGGGAACGGCGCCGACCGAAGGGCAGCTCCGTTACGCGAAGCTTCTGGCGGACAAGAGCGGCACGACCATTCCCGACTCGGCCCTGCAAAGCCGCGCCGAGATCTCGCGTTGGATCGACGCGGCCCTCGGCAAGGTCGGGGTAAAACCGGCCGCAGCGACGGTCGCTGGCCGCTCCGGGCCGAAGGGCGCAGGCAAGGCCGGGACAGGAAAGGGTGCCGGTCGGCCAAGACGCAAACCATAACCTTCCCCGGCAGGCTCCGGGCGAACCGTGCGCCGTTTGCCCTGAGCCTGCCGAGTGGCGATTACCTTGGGGTTCGCTCTAGTACTGCTCGAACCCCTCGTCCATTTCCAGGTTTATCGAGGCCGCCGGTCTGCCGGCGTGGGTGAGGTGTCTCGCCTGGCGCACGCTGTTTGTTGCCGGGGCGAGCGCTCCTTTCCTGGCCGCTTCCGGCTCGCTTTTTTTGCCGGTGTTCAGCAGCGCGATCGATTCCTGCAACTGTTCCGCCTGGCTGGAGAGTTCCTCTGCGGTGCTCGACATCTCTTCGGCCGCCGAGGCATTTTGCTGGATGACCTGGTCGAGTTGCTGAATGGCCTTGTTGATCTGCTCGGCGCCGGTGTCCTGTTCCCTGCAGGACGCCGTGATTTCCTGCACCAGTTCCGCCGTCTTCTTGATGTTGGGGAGCATGTTGCCCAACATTATCCCCGCCTTGTCGGCGATTTCCACGCTGGTTGCGGAAAGCTCCGAAATCTCGCCGGCCGCCTTCTGGGAGCGTTCGGCGAGCTTCCTTACCTCGCTTGCCACCACTGCGAAACCCTTGCCGTGCTCCCCTGCCCGCGCCGCTTCGATGGCTGCGTTCAGCGCCAGCAGGTTGGTCTGCCTGGCTATCTCCTCGATGATCCCTATCTTGCTGGCGATCTCCTTCATGGCTTTTACCGTCTGGGTCACCGCCTCGCCACTCTCCTGCGCGTCGGCGGCCGACTGGATCGCTATCCTCTCCGTCTGCATGGCGTTGTCGGCATTTTGCCGGATGTTGGAGGTCATCTGTTCCATGGAGGAAGAGGCCTCTTCGGCGGCAGCGGCCTGCTCGGTCGCCCCCTGCGACATCTCCTCGGAACTGGCGGACATCTGCTGGCTGCCGGCCGCCACGTTATTGGCGGCGCTCATCACCTCCAGCACCACGGTGCGGATGGAGCGTACGATGAAGAAGGCGACCGTTGACAAGGTGGCGATGATCAGCAGCGCCGCCGTCAGGGCGATAATCAGGCCGCTTCTCTTTACCGAGACGGCGTCCTTGCTCCCCTTGTCGGAGAGCTGGACGTTGTAGCTTATGTGCTGGTCTATGGCATCGGCGGCCTTGCTGCGGACTGCCGCGTTGCTTAGGAAGAGGTCACGGGCTTCCGCGCTCTTGCCGGCGCGGGAAAGGGCCAGCACCCTGTCGCTCAGTGCCTCCAAGCCGGAGTTTGCGGCATTGTCCTCGGCGAACATCTGCTTGTCCTTGTCATCGGCAAGGGTGGCCTCGTACTCCTTCAGCGCCTTTCTCAGATCCGCACGTGCCTGCTGTATCGATTTTTCGGTTTCCGCCTGCTTTGACGGTTCAGTAGTCAGGATGTGGGTGAAGATCAGGTTTATCTCCCTTTTTGTCGCATCCGCAGCGTGGTCCAGCGCCACGATGCCCGGCACGCTGTTGATGTTGCCGAAGTTGGCGGCGTCGTAGACCCTTTCCATCTGAAAAACATTTACCCCCTCCAGACCGATGAGCCCCAGTACCGCCACCATCAGCAACAACAACAGACGTTTCGAAATAGACATCCCCATTCCTCCCTTCATTTCCCTGGCTTTGGCAGCAGCGCCCTTGGGACGAGCCGCTTTTCCGCACCTATCGGCTGCTTGCCGGAAACGATGAGTAAAAGTTTTCGCAGGGAACCGGCGGGACTTTTTATCCGCTTCGCCGGCGGTTCAGTTCGATACCCGCTAAACAGATTCCGTCTCCTGCCGATAATCAATGAGCGTCCGGGTGCAGGGCCGGCCGGACCAATTTTTCACGAACAAAGGGGAAAAGGATGAAGAAAAACGATCTGAACCGGCGGCTCAAGTTTTCTTTCGGAGTCGTCTTCGCCATGTTGTTGCTGGTGGGGGGGACGGGGTACTGGGGCATCCACACGCTATCGGCGGTTTCCACCCGGGCCTTGCAGGTGGAGGCTAAAATCGCCGAGAACTCCGCGCGCCTTCGCGCCGACGTGCTCGGCCTTCGACGCTTCGAAAAGGACATCTTCATCAACATCGATTCGAAGGAGAAGGTGGCCGAGTACGCCACGAAATGGAAGGACCAGTTGTCGCACGCCCAGGCGCGCATCGCCGACCTGGAAAGGATCACCGTGAGCCAGCAGGACAAGGAGGTCGTCAAGGTGATGAAGGGGAACCTTGAGGCCTACAACGCCGGCTTCAACAAGGTCTTCGCCTCTGTGCAATCGAATGCCATCACCACTACCCAGCAGGGAAACCAGGCAATCAACCAATACAAGAATGAAATTCACGGCCTGGAAAAGGTAGCGCAGGATTTCGCCGCGGGGGGTGTCAACCGGATGGCTGAAGAAGGGAGAACTCTGCAGGGGTCAGCGGTGAAGGTGACGGTTGCCATGCTCTGCCTCATCCTCAGCTCGGTGGTGATCCTGGCCGTGGCCGTGTTCTCCCTCAAA
>NZ_DATFBA010000161.1:0-8648 GCF_035254065.1 Geomonas sp. | reverse complement strand
TACCCGGAGGCCGAGCAGGAACCGCGCTTCATCCTGATTGACCAGAACGAGATGTTCCTGGGCGCCTACGAGTTCGGCAAACTGGTCCTCTCCACCCCGGTGGCCGTCGGTATCGAGGGGATGCGGCTCAAGAACGGATCTTACGAAATCGATGCGGTTGATCGCCGGCACGAGTCGAGCCTCTACAAGGTAGAGGGGACGGATCGCTACTACCCGATGCACTACGCGCTGCGCCTGTTTGTCGAAAAGCACGAGGAGGGGTGGACCACCTACTGGCTGCATGGACGTGACATTCCCGGCTACCCCGCTTCCCACGGTTGCATCGGCCTTTACGACGAGGAGATGCAGAAGGAGTACTACCACGCGCCGTCACACCCGATCCTGATGGATGCCAAGAAACTGTACCTGTGGGTACTGGGCGAGGAGGAAGACCCTCAGACTTTGCACCACCTGAGCAAGAGCGAGAGCGTGAAAGTTCTCATCATGGGCGAGCCGCCCGCCTTGCCGGTGACCAACACTGCTGTTGCGCCGATGCGGGTGCTCCCTGCCTCTGCCAAACCCGGGCAGCACCCGTGACTCCACGCTGCTCCCTCTACCTCGCAGGGGCAATGCAACTGAATAAACCCAACTCGTATCCTCTCAGCCGCCACTACTTGCCAACTTGGGATTTCCCGTCATACTTTTTGCCAGGTATTTTCACTCAAAAGTACGGAACCGGTGAAGGAGGGTAGTCATGAAATGCCCTGTGTGCAAGAACCAGGAACAGCTTGAGACTGAACTGACATCGAACGGTTTCAAGGAAGGCATCACCGAGTGTACTATCTGCGGAGCGGTGTGGTCGGTGAATCATGGTGTGGTCGAGCTTGTGAGTGATCCACAGGTTGAATCGTTCCTGGAGGCTCAAAGTGAGTGTGTCGAAGGCGACGATTACAGCTTGAGCAAGGAAAAGTAGCTGTCGCTGTCCCGGCTGTTGCCAATTGCCGCTATGTAGTAACGGCGTGCAACCCTTCCCTCGGTTCCCTCAACAACTCATCCTGCGCGTTCACGTTCCCGTGCGAGGTCGGGTCTCAAGCTTCCTGAGGCCCTCCTCGCTTTTCCCTTTCTCATTTCTGCTTTTACCGTTTCGCTACTGCGCCAGGGCCGTTGACACGGTTGCCCGGAACGCGTACCCTGACGCATCCTTTGGCGAAACGAGGTCACGTGGGCATGAAAAGAGTTAATATCATCGGCTGCGGTAAGGTCGGCATGGTGCTGGGGCGCCTTTTTCACGAGAAAGAGATCTTCGAGATAGGCGATATCCTGAACAGCACTCCGGAAAGCGGCGCGAGGGCGGCGGCCTTGATCGGGGCGGGGCGCCCGGTCACAGACTTCGCCCAACTGAGCCCAGCTGACCTCTGCTTGATTGCAGCCTCCGACGATGCTATTGCCGGTTGCGCGGTGAGGCTGGCGGCCTGCCGAGTTGTGCAGCCCGGGACGGTCGTCTGGCACCTGAGCGGAGCGCTGAATGCCGATGTGCTGGCTCCGCTGCGCGGGGCGGGAGCCGAGGTGGCGAGCGTGCACCCGGTGCGGAGCTTCGCGGACGTTGAACGCTCAGTGAGGGAGTTCCCGGGGACCTGGTGCGGCATCGAGGGCGACGAGGCGGCCGTTGCCGTGCTCTCCGCTGCCCTCACCTCGCTGGGAGCCAAGATATTCGCCGTCGACCCCGCCTTCAAGAGCATCTATCACGCCGGGGCGGTCTTCGTCTGCAACTACCTCACCGCACTTCTTGAGGTGGGCCTCCGTAGTTATGAAAAGGCGGGGCTGCCGCGCCAGACTGCCCTTCAGGTAATGGAACCCCTGGTGAGGGGGACGCTGGACAACGTCTTTAGCTTCGGTGCCGCGCAGGCCTTGACCGGCCCCATAGCCCGCGGTGACGTCGCGCTGGTTGCGCGGCAGTTGGCCGCAGTTGAAAGCTGGGACAGCGAAGTGGCCCTGATCTACCGCTCCCTGGGACGCGTCGCGCTGGAGCTTGCCCGTCAGCGTCGAGAAGCTGCCCCTTCCCCTTCTTTGGACGCCCTGCAGAAACTGCTGGTGGAGAACAGCTAGGGGCCTGGGCGTAGGGCGGGAGGGGAGCTGAGGAGAGCCCCCCTCGAAGAGTGGGTGCTGCTTGGACAGAAATATGCAAGTAATATGAAATCATGCATACTCGCTGTTTTAGTTGAACTTTTTTGTGGACTCACGAAAATTCGCAACTATAATAACAGCTTTTAAATGCATGGAAGGGCGGTTGCTTGGAAAAGATGAGCCAAAGAAAAAAACTTGGTGAGATATTGGTTGAGCAGGGGCTTCTCTGCCAGAAATCCGTTGACCGGGTGCTGGCCATCTCCAAAGCGCTCAACAAGAGGTTCGGTATCGTCTTGGTGGAGATGGGGCTGGTTACCGCCGATGAACTGGCTGAAGCGTTGGCGAGGCAGTACGGCTGCAAGACGGTCTACAATTTTGCCCGGGCATCGTTTCCGCCTGAGCTGCTCAGTATCCTCACGGTCGATACCGCGCTGCAGAACCTCATTTTCCCGCTCAAGGCGGAGAGCGGCAAACTCCACTTGGCGCTTTTCGATCCCACCGGCACCAAAATTCTGCAGAACATCGCCGCCAATAATAACGTCAGCATCATCCCGTACGTAAGTACCCGCGAAGAGATCAACAAGGCGATCTGTAAGCATTACCTCGGCATCGACGTCACCAAGCCGGTCAAAAAAACCATCCTGATCGCCGAAGATGACAAGATGATGCTCGCCATGCTGCAGAGCATCCTTTCCCCTCTGTACGAGGTCTATACCGCCACCAACGGGATCGACGCCTACAAGGAGGCGGTCAGCAGGAGGCCGCACGTTATCATGACCGACAAGGAGATGCCCAAGCTCGACGGCTTCGGCTTCCTCACCGCCCTGCAGAGCATTCCCGAGACCAAGGCGATCCCGGTCATCCTGATCTCGGGGACCCCTTCGGCCGAGGCCGAAGCGAAGGCATTTGACAGGGGCTTTTTCGATTTCATCCCGAAGCCGCTCAAGGAAACCACCGTCCTCACCAGGGTCAAGCGGGCCTTCGATTACTGCGACCAGCACAACTATCTCTTTCTGAGATAGCGGCTTTAGATGCGATAGCAAAGCGAAAGGGGCGAACTTCTAAGAATTCGCCCCTTTTGATTTTCCAGGCGGATGGATTGAGAGCCCCGGTGGGTTATGCCAGCGGACGACGCTACCCGTTGACGGCCAGGGCGCCTTCTAGGTCGCGGGCCGCTTCCTTGTCGTCGGTTGAGAAGACCTTGTCGATGTCGAGGATGATGATGAACTGCTCGGCCTGCTTCCCCATCCCCTTGATGAAGTCGGTGTTCAGCTTGGTGCCGATCCTGGGGGGCGGCTCGATCTGGTCCGGCTCCAGGTCAAGCACCTCCTGCACCGCATCGGCCATCGCCCCCATGATGACCTTTTCACCCTCCATCTCCACCTCCACGATGATCACGCAGGTGTTGACCGTCTGCTCGGCCATCGCCATGCCGAACTTCAGGCGCAGGTCCATCACCGGCACCACGCTGCCGCGCAGGTTGATGACGCCGCGCATGTAGTCGGGGGTCTGGGGGACCTTGGTGATGCTGGTAAAGTCCAGCACCTCGCGCACTTTGCCGATGTCGAGCGCGAAGAGCTCAGCCTCCAGCCTGAAGGTCAGGTACTGCGTGGTTTCCGTAATGGTTGCGACCGCCATGTGACTCTCTCCTTTGCTTCGTGTTGACCACCAGCTCTATTGCTCTAGCTCTTATCAAACGACGCCGCCGTCTGGCGTCGGTGGTATTTCACAGGTGAACGTAATGACTGTGATATCGGCCGCTTTCATGAGTTGTTGAGCTTTTTCTTTTGTGTTATAAGCTTATAATTTCGGTAAAGGCCTTCCTGTTTTCCCTGCCGGCTGCTGCAACGCGGCCTGACGGCGGCTGACGGCCGCTCTTCACCCTGAGGTCCGCAGATGCACATGATGCCACACCAGCCACTCCCGCTCATCATCGGTCACCGTGGCGCTTCCCGGGAAGCTCCCGAAAACACGCTCGCCTCCTTCAGGCTCGCTTTCCAGCAGGAAGCTGACGGGGTGGAGGCTGATTTCCGGCTGACCCGGGACGGTGAGATCGTCTGTCTGCACGACGAGAGCACCGCCCGCACCGCCGGCGTGGATATGGCGATTTCCCGCTCGACGCTTGCCGAGCTGCGGCGACTCGACCTCGGCATCTGGAAAGGAGAGCGCTGGCGCGATGCCCATCTGCCCACGCTCGATGAGGTGCTGGGGGAATTGCCTCCCGGCAAGCGGCTGTTCATCGAGATAAAAAGCGGCGAGGAGATCGTCGCCCCGCTGGCCGACCTCCTTGCCCGCTCGGCGGTGGAAGAGGACCGGCTGCGCCTGCTCTGCTTCGACGCACGTCTGGTGCGGACTCTCAAGGAGCGGCTACCTTCCTGCCGCGTCTGCTGGCTTACCGATTACCGCTTTCGCGGCACCTGGCGACCTTCCCACTTCGAAATTCTCGACACCCTCGCCGAAAGCCGGGCCGATGGCCTCGCCAGCAGGGACCGCGCGGTGCTGGACGCAGAACTGGTCGGCCTGCTGCGGGAACGGGCGCTGGAAATCCATACCTGGACGGTTGATTCCGTGAAGGCTGCTGAGAGGCTTGCCCGTCTGGGGGTGGACTCCATCATGACCAACCGGCCGGGGTGGCTGCGCCTGGCCCTGGTCCGGCGGTTAGCTGGCTTTGGCGCGGCGGAACGTGAGGGGGGCGCTCGATGAACAGGATGGCCTACCTCGCCACCGGCAGCATGATCGCCATCTGCGAGCGCTTCTCAAAGCTCAGGGTGCACATCCACGGCGCCGAACAGGTTCCCAAGGGGGGCGGCGTGATTTTCGTCGTCAACCACTTCACCCGTATCGAAACGCTGCTGCTCCCCTACCACATCTACCTGTTGACCGGCCAGCCGGTCTGGTCGCTGGCGGACGCCTCCTTTTTCGATGGCGCGCTGAGCGGGGTGCTCGACCTGGTGGGAGCGATCTCCACGCGAAGCCCCGACCGGGACCGGGTGATCGTGAAAACCCTTTTGACCCGCGAGGCCAACTGGATCATCTTCCCGGAGGGGAGGATGGTCAAGGACAAGGGGGTGTTTCGCCGCCGCCTGTTCCTTCCCGCCCGCGGTTCCCGCCCGCACTCCGGCGCCGCCACCGTTGCACTGCGCACCGAGTTCTACCGGCAGCGGCTGATGAGCCTGGCGGGGAGGGCGCCCCAGGAAGTGGAAAGGCTGAAGGGGATGTTCGGCATCTCCGATCTGGAACCGGTGCTGAAGGGGAACTGCTGGATCGTACCGGTCAACATCACCTACTACCCGCTGCGGGCCCGGGAGAACGTGCTGAGCATGCTGGGCGATCTGTTCCTGAAGAACGCCTCGCCCCGCCTCAGGGAGGAGATGCTCACCGAGGGGAACATGCTCTTTGCCGGCGTGGACATCGATATCCGTTTCGGCCCGCCGCTCGACCCCTCCGCCCAGCTACTCGCACCCGCCATCCAGGCCGACATCGACTCCGCCCTCGGCACCGGGTTCGACGACCTGCTCCCCTCGCTGCCGGACCTGAGGCGGGAGGCGCGGCGGCTGATGGATGGCTACATGTCCTCCATCTACCAGCTGACCACCGTCAACCACGACCACCTGTTCGCCTCCCTTTTGCGGGCTTCCCCGCTCAAGACCGTCTCCGAGAGCGATCTCAGGCGACGCGTCTACCTTTTGGCCTCCGACTTCCTCAGGTCCCGGGAGGTGCACTGCCACCACAGCCTGCAGCACGGGCAGGTCGCCCTGCTCACCGATGACCGCTACCACAAGTACCGGGATTTCCTGCTGCTCGCCATCGAGAAGGGGGTGGTCTCCCGGCGGGACGGCAAGCTCATCAAGGACCGCGGCAAGTTCTCGGCCCCCTTCGAGATGCAGCGTGCCCGCATCGACAACCCGGTGGGGGTGATCGCCAACGAGGTGCTGCCGCTTACCCCCCTGCAGCGCCAGGTGCACCTGATGGCCTGGCTGCCGGGGGCGGTGGTGCGCAGGAGGGTGGCGGCGGACCTGGAGCGCCAGGCGAGGGAGGAGTTCGACGAGGATTACCGGGTCTTCTACCGCGACGGCGAGAGCAAGGAGAAAAGGATCGGTGCCCCGGTGCTGCTTCACGGGCGCTCGCGCAAGCTCGGCGTGGTCCTCGTGCACGGTTTTCTCTCGGCTCCCGCTGAAGTCGCCGAGCTCGCCCTGTACCTGAACGGCAAGGGGTACTGGGTGTACCAGGTGCGTCTCAAGGGACATGGCACCTCTCCCGACGATCTCGCCTTGAGAAGAGGTGGCGATTGGGTGGAATCGGTCGATCTCGGCTATGCCCTCTTGAGCGCCGCCTGCGAGCGGGTGGTGTTGGGAGGGTTCTCCTTCGGCGGGGGGGTGGCCCTGGAATGTGCCAGCAGGGTGGCGGATGCCGCCGGGGTCTTCGCCGTCTGCCCGCCCCACCGCCTGCTCGACATCTCCTCCCGCTTCGCTCCGGCCATCACGGTCTGGAACCGGGTGATGGACGTGGTCAGCTACCAGTGGGCCAAAAAGGAGTTCGTGGAGACCGTGCCGGAGCGCCCGCAGATAAATTACGCGCGGCTGCCGGTAGCCGGGGTCCGCGAACTCGGACGCTTCATGAAGGACCTGGAGCCGAAGCTGGGACGGATCGAGGCACCGGTGCTGGTATTGCAGTCGGAGGGAGATCCCGTGGTGGACCCCAAAGGGAGCGAGCGCCTCTTCGAGATGCTGGGGAGCGAGGACAAGGAGTACCTGAAGTTTCCCCTCAAGCGGCACGGCATCCTGGCCGGGGCGGGCTCCGAGGAGGTGCATGCCGCCATCGGCGCCTTCGTGGACCGCATCACCGCCGGGGACGCTGTGAAGTGAGGCCAGGCGCAGAGCCGCCTCGCACCCCATTTCTGTTTATCTTTTCAGGTCAATCTGCTAAAAAAGGTGCTATGCACAGATCTCAGGTTGCCATCGACATTGTCCAGAGTCGGCACTGGGTCTTCGACCTGGACGGCACCCTCACCGTTGCCATACACGACTTCGCCCATATCCGGTCGGTTTTGGGAGTGCCGGAGGACAGCGACATCATCTGCCATCTGAATGCGCTGCCCGAGCCGGAGGCCTGTGTGGCGAAGACCAAACTCTCCGAGATCGAGGAGGAACTGGCGGGGAGAACGGAGCCGGCGGTGGGAGCCCTGGGGCTCGTGCGACTTCTGCACGGACGGGGGGCGCGTCTGGGGGTCTTGACCCGCAACACCAGGAAAAACGCGCTCACCTCGCTGGCGCGCATCGGGCTGGCGAACTATATCGCCCCGGACGACGTGCTGGGGCGCGACGAGGCGCAGGCGAAGCCACATCCTGATGGGATTTTGAAGCTGGCGATGAGGTGGGGGGCGCTTCCTTCGGCGGTGGTGATGGTGGGGGATTATCGTTTCGACCTGGAAACCGGAAGGGCGGCGGGAGCGGCTACCGTTCATGTCGATCCCAGCCGCGCCTTCCGATGGCCCGAGCTTACTGATTTAGCTGTGGGCACCTTGGCGGAACTCGCCTTGGCACTGGAGTAGTCACGAGGAAGCGAGGCTCTCCAGTTCGTTGTCCATGATCTGGACGATCTCGTCGTAGATGGCAAGCATAACGTTGAGGTCGCACCACTTCTTGACCCCGTTTCTGACCAGATAGCCTGCGTTGACCAAGGTCCCGGAGAGTAGCGCGATGCCGAGCGTGCGCTGGTCGTCTAAAGAGATCAGGATGGCGGCGTAGATGGCGATGAAGATCATGGAGGCCAGCCATGCGATTTCGGGCCCCTTGAAGGGGTTCACCATGACCTTGGTGAGGTCGATGTAGTAGCGGGTCAGCCCTCGCACGTTGCGCATTGCATCCGCTATCTCCCAGTTCTGCTCCTTCAGGTAGATACGGGCGAGAAAATGTCTGATTGCCGTCTGCTTTCCTTTAGCCATTCGTTCCGATACGTATATGTCAATTGCTTCATCCGCCGTATCTTTGTTCATGACTGACCACCTTTCGGGCTGGTGCCCGGCGTCCGCTTGCTGCGCGGAGTGCTTTAGGGAAATAGTTCAAGGAATCAATGCCGGCGGTACGGGATGTCGCTGGGAAAAGGCGTCCATCCCATAAGCTAAATATCGGTGAAAAGGTGCTCTGTGTCAACTCAAGGGGGCGGTTACGCCCCCTATTCATTCTGGAAAACCCGCCAGCTGGCGGCATGTGACGAAAAGGCTGGCCGGTAACGGCAGAGATAAAAGTGGAGACGCGGTTGGAAGAAGCGGGGAAAGAGATAACCACCGGGCAGGCACCGGAGAGCGCACCCGAGACGGACGGGCTGATAGTATCCCACTTCGGGGTGGCTGTCGAGGTGCTTTTCGGCGGCGGCGAGCGCCGGATGGTGAGGGTGAAGAGGAATTCCGGTCACGTGGTCGGGGACCGGGTCCGTGTCGCCGGAGAGGTGCTGGAGCGGCTCCCCAGGCAGACGGAACTGCGCCGCCGGGATGCCCGCGGCAGCGTGCACCTGGTGGCAGCCAACCTGGACGTGCTGGGGATCGT
>NZ_DATFBA010000160.1:0-8676 GCF_035254065.1 Geomonas sp. | reverse complement strand
GGGATTACGCCACCCACGATCTTGTCCTCGAACAGGTACCCCTCGCCGCGCGGCTGGGGGGCGAGCTCGATCCAGCAGTCGCCGTACTGGCCGCGCCCGCCGGACTGCTTCTTGTATTTTCCCTGCACCTTGGCGGTGCCGCGCACCGTCTCCAGGTAGGGAACCTTGGGGGTCTTCAGCACCACCTCGACCCCGAACTTGCGCTTCATCTTCTCGACGATCACCTCGAGGTGGACCTGACCCATGCCGGAGATGATGAACTCCTTGGTCTGCGGGTCGCGGTGCGACTCGATGGTGGGGTCTTCCTCGATCATCCTGGCCAGCGCCGAGTGGATCTTGTCCTCGTCGTTCTTGGTCTTCGGCTCGATGGCGTAGGAGATCACCGGCAACAGCGGCTGGGCCGGCTCGTAGAGGATCGGCTTCGCCTCGTCGCACAGGGTGTCGCCGGTCACCGTCTCCTTGAGCTTGGTGACCGCCACGATATCGCCGGCCACCGCCTGCTTGATGGCGTGCTGCTTCTTGCCTTCCAGCTCGTAGATCTGGCCGATCCTCTCCTGCACCCCCTTGGAGGAGTTGTAGATCACCGAGTCGGAGTTGAGCACCCCGGAGTAGACCCGGAAGATGGTGATCTTGCCGGTGTAGGGGTCCGAGGTGGTCTTGAAGACCAGCGCCGAGAACGGCTCGCTCTCGGAGGGGCCGCGCTCGATGATGTCCTGGGTGGCCGGGTTGATGCCGGCTGCCTTGGTGCGGTCCAGCGGGGAGGGCATGTAGGCGCAGACCGCGTCCAAAAGCTGGGCGACGCCGATGTTCAGCACCGCTGAGCCGCACAGCACCGGGGTGAAGGTGTTCCTCAAGACGCCAACCCGCAGCCCGTCGAGGATCTCCTCCTCGGTCAGTTCCCCCACCTCCAGGAACTTCTCGGTGAGGGCGTCGTAGGCCTCGGCCACCGTCTCCACCATCATCTCGCGCAGGCGCTGCGCCTCGTCCTGGTACTCCTTGGGGATCTCCTCTTCCTTGAACTTGCCGGAGAGGTCGTCCTCGTAGCGGTAGGCCTTCATGCGCACCAGGTCGATGACCCCCTCGAAGTTTTCCTCGGCCCCCAAGGGCATCTGGATGGCCACGCCGCGCGCACCGAGTGCCTTCTCCATGTCGTCGATGGCGCGCAGGAAGCTGGCCCGCTCGCGGTCCATCTTGTTGACGAAGGCGATGCGCGGGATCTCGAACTCGTTGGCCCATTTCCAGACCTCCTCGGTCTGGACCTTGACGCCGGAGATGGCGGAGAGAATGACGACGGCGCCGTCCAGGGCGCGCATGCAGGCGCGGGTGTCGGCGATGAAGTTGCCGTAGCCCGGGGTGTCGACGAGATGGATGGAGCAGTCCTTCCATTCGCAGTGGTCCAGGGAAGAGGTGATGGAGATGCGACGCTTGATCTCCTCCGGTTCGAAGTCCATCGTGGAGCTGCCGTCATCCACCCGGCCCAGGCGGTCGATCATGCCGGTGTTGAACAGGATCGCCTCGGCCAGCGAGGTCTTGCCGGCCCCCCCGTGAGCTACAATGCCCAGGTTGCGCAGTTTTGCCGTTTCATACCTTCCCATGGTGCCCTCCGTTTGATTTTGAATAAGTCAGTGACCCACCCAGAAAACGAAACCCGACCTGTGAGTAAAGCGAACGAATAAAACCTCATCTACCTATGTCTTCCCTAAACCTGTCTCTGCAACTCCCTCCTTTGTTTATTACTATTCCTATTATAGCCGTGATCCGCGTTTAACCAGTGATAATCAGACGCATGATGCAGCTGACTCAGTCGTGGACGCAGCCAATGACTTTAGCTGCGCGGCTATAACTATTTGTTTCTTTGGTAGATGATCCGCAACCCTTCCAGGGTGAGGAACTCGTCTACCGACTCGATGGTGGTGGACTCGGGAGCGATCAGCGAGGCGAGCCCGCCGGTGGCGATCACCTTGACCTTTTCCTTCCCCTCGCTCTTCATCCGCTGCACGATGCCGTCCACCAGTCCCACGTATCCGAAGAAGATGCCGGCCTGCATGGAGTTCACCGTGTTCTTGGCGATGATGCTGGGGGGGCGCAGGATGTCCACCCGGGGGAGCTTGCTCGCCTTCTGGAAGAGCGCTTCCATGGAGATGGCGAGCCCCGGGGCGATGGCGCCGCCGCAGTATTCCCCCTTCTTGTTGACGTAGTCGAAGGTGGTCGCGGTGCCGAAGTCGACGATGATCAGCGCCTGGCGGTACTTCTCGTAGCCGGCGATGGCGTTGACGATGCGGTCGGCGCCCACTTCCTTAGGGTTGTCGTAGTGGATGGGCATGCCGGTCTTGATGCCGGGGCCGACCACGTAGGGGGGGATGTTGAAATACTGCCTGGCAAGCTTTTCCAGCACGCCGGTCAGGGTCGGCACTACCGAGGAGACGATGATGTCCTTGACGTCCGTAAAGCCGATGCCAGCCAGCCGGAACAGGTCGTGAAAGAGGATGCCGTATTCGTCGATGGTCTTGGACTTGTCGGTGGAGACCCGCCAATCCCTGACCAGTCTGTCTTCGTCGTAAATACCGAGCACGATGTTGCTGTTGCCGACATCGATAACTAAAAGCAAATGAAACCTCCAGCTTCTTTCTTAATACTGCATTCTGCGTTGTCAGACCTGTCGCACCTGTCGGACCTGTCAGACAGGGTGAGGGTGGCGGCCGGTCAGATCAGTGAGACATCCCCGGAGAGCACCGTCTCCACCTTATCTCCTACCAGCACCAAGAGGGCGCCGAACTGGTCGACCCCCTGCACCACGCCGGCGAACTGCCGCTCGCCGACCGACACCTTCACCTGGCGCCCGCGCATGGCCGAGCGCTCCAGCCACTCGTTCCTGATAGCCCCCTCGCCCTCGACCAAAAAACGGTCGTACAGGTCGTCGATCTCGGTAAGCAGCGTGCGGGTGAAGGCCACCCTGTCCACCTCGACCCCGGACTCCTCGATCAGGGAGGTGGCGGGGTAGCGCAGGGTGCCACCCAGCTGGGAGAGCCGCACGTTCAGGTTGACGCCGATACCCAGTACCACGAAGTTGACCTTCTCGGTCTCGGCGTTCATCTCGTTCAACAGGCCGGCGACCTTCTTGCCGCCGATCAGCACGTCGTTTGGCCACTTGATTTGCGGAGTGAGCTCGCTGCAGTTCTCTATGGCGCGCGCCACCGCGACGGCGGAGAGAAAGGTGAGCTGACAGGCGGCCATCGGCGAGATGGGCGGCCTGAGCACGATGGAGCAGTACAGGTTTACCCCGGCCGGAGAGAGCCAGATGCGTCCCAGCCGTCCCTTGCCTGCGCTCTGGCCGTCGGCGATCACCACCGTCCCCTCGCAGGCACCCTCCTCGGCCATCTTGAAGGCAACGCTGTTGGTCGACTCGGTCTCCTTCAGGCAGACCAGGTTGGCTCCAATCCTGCGGGTGGTGAGGCCTTGGCCGATGTCGTGCTTGTTCAAAAGCCTGGGGGAGTCCAGCAGCCGGTATCCCTTGGCAGGCACCGCCTCGATCAGGTAGCCCGCGGAGCGGAGTGCGTTGACGTGCTTCCAGACCGCCGTGCGCGACAGCCCCAACAGGCGGCTCAGCGCTTCGCCGGAGACGAAGCCGTCGCCGGAGCGGAACAGTTCCAGGATCCTGCCGTCGACCTCGGCTTCTTTCAACGCTCCTCCATCAGCATGGAGATGTCGGAGGCCTTCACCGAGTGGGTGAGGGCGCCTACCGAGATGATGTCCACCCCGGTCTGGGCGATGGCCTTGATGGTGGTGAGGTTCACGCCGCCGGAGGCCTCCACCAGCGCGCGCTTGTCGATCAGTTGCACCGCCTCCCTCAGCTGGTCCAGGCTCATGTTGTCGAGCATGATGATGTCGGCGCCAGCTTCCAGCGCCTGGCCGACCTCGTCCATGTTCTCGGTCTCCACCTCGATCTTCAGGGTGTGCGGGATGTAATTCCTGGCCAGGCGGACCGCTTCCTTGATGCCGCCGGCGGCCGCGATGTGATTTTCCTTGATCAGCACCCCGTCGTAGAGCCCGGTGCGGTGGTTGGTGCCGCCTCCCACCCGGACGGCGTACTTCTCCAGCACCCTCAGGCCCGGGGTGGTCTTGCGGGTGTCGACCACGCGTGCGCCGGTACCTTCGATCTCCTTCACGTAGGCGGCGGTCTGGGTGGCGATGCCGCACATCCTCTGCAACAGGTTGAGCGAGACCCTCTCCCCCTGCAAAAGGGAAGCGGCGTCACCCTCGATTTGGGCGATCACGTCCCCCGCCTTGAGGGTCGCGCCGTCGGCGAATAGGGGGGTGAAAACGACGCAGGGGTCGAGCTTGGCGAAGACCCGCTCGGCGACGGCGATGCCGGCCAGCACCAGCGGCTCCTTGGCGATCAGGCGCGCACGCATGCGGCGCGGGGCGGGAAGTACGGAAAGGGTGGTGATATCGCCGGTGTGGATGTCCTCGGCCAGCGCAGTTTCAATTATCTTGTCGATACCATTCATGTAATCTGAATTCTCCTTGTAAAAGCGGCAACTTTTTATAGCACAGCTTAACCATGCCCGCAACCGCTAATAAATCCGCCAAGAACGGCGCCAAATGGGGAACAAGGGGTGTTACCGCCAATCGGCAGGTACCCCTTCCCTGGTGGCCTGCTGGTCCAGATCGTCGAGTTGCTTGAGGGTATCGCTCAGCTTGCTTTCATCCGCAGCGATGGAGTCCTGCATCTCGTTGATGGCGACCCGGTCCTGCGCCCTGAAGTAGAGGGCTCTCTTGCGCCTGAGTTCGGCGAGCTTCGCGTTCTTCTGGGCGAGGGAAGCCTGCAGATCCTTCACCTGCGCTTTCAGTTTGGAGAACTGATCCTTCCACCACGGTGCGTTGTGGCCGCCGTAGGTGGGCTCCTGGTTGGCTGGGGGCTGCTGGGCTGCCGGCTGCTGGACGGGGGTGGGAGCGGCTTCCTGGGTGGGGTGGGCAGGCGAAGAATCCTCCAGCATGGTGAGCTCTTTGGCCTGTTTGCGATATTTCTTGGGGATCTTGTTGCGGCTATCGGTGAAGTGCGTCACGCCGCTTTCGTCCACCCACTTGAAGAAGGCGGCGTAAGCGGCGGAATGGATGAGTAAAATCATCGCAAGCAGAAAGGGAAACGATCTTTTCATCCGGCCTCCTCGGCAAATGCATCACAGGCATGACAACATAAGTAAGCATCAATACTTTTCGTTTGACGATACTGTGTCTCGTGTGTATATTATTGCGTCTAACGTCTCGGACACAGTTAAATAATTCTCGTTAGAAGGAGTGTACCATGCAGTTTCGCCTCGCCATCCTTACGCTCATCCTCCTGTGTGTTTC
Source organism: Geomonas sp. (assembly GCF_035254065.1). Classification (GTDB taxonomy): domain Bacteria; phylum Desulfobacterota; class Desulfuromonadia; order Geobacterales; family Geobacteraceae; genus Geomonas. The sequence continues at coordinate 3,324 of NZ_DATFBA010000160.1, read as the reverse complement.
CCCGGTATGGGCGGTGGAGACAAAGGACATCAAGTTCCCCATCAAGAATGCCGAACCGGTTACCTTCAGTCACGAGATTCACCTGAAGAAATATAACAATAATTGCAAGGTATGTCACAACGCAATTTTCAATCTTAAAGAGCGTCGTCACTTTACCATGGCAGAGATGGAGAAGACCAAGTCCTGCGGCGCCTGCCACACCGGCGTGAAAGCCTTCAGCGTGGCCGACTCCAAGAGCTGCAGCCGCTGCCACAAAGGGGCTCCGCGTAGCGTCGACTACAAGGTCAAGAACGCCGGAGACGTCACCTTCAACCACACCGCCCACGTGGCCAAGATGAACGGCGACTGCCATGGCTGCCACAACGCCAAGGTGATCACCGGCAAAGACGGCCGCGTCACCATGGCCGAGATGGAGAAGGGCAAGACCTGCGGCGCCTGCCACAACGACAAGAAGGCCTTCACCGTGGTCGGCAACTGCGGACGCTGCCACAAAGGGATGAAGACCCACGACATCGTCTTCAAGCCCAAAGGGATCAGCGAGGTGGTCTTCAGCCACGACTTCCACGTCGCCAACTTCGCCTGCAAGAACTGCCACACCAAGTACTTCCCCTTCAGGGCGGACCAGGGACGCGCCACCATGGCCGACATGGGTAAGGGGCTGTCCTGCGGCGCCTGCCACAACGGCAAGGATGCCTTCTCCGCGGTGGGCGACTGCAACCGCTGCCACAAAGGGTTCAAGCCGGGCGTGGTCATCTTCAAGACCTCCATCGGCGAGGCCAAGTTCAGCCACCAGGTCCACCTCGACATGTACAAGTGCCAGGACTGCCACACCAAGCTGTTCCCGTACCGGATCGACAGCAAGCACATGACCATGCACGACATGGAGAACGGCAAGTCCTGCGGCGCCTGCCACAACGGCAAGGATGCCTTCACCGCCGCCGGCGATTGCGAGAAGTGCCACACGAAATAAGCACCGGGCGGCCTTAGCCGCCGGGGATGGCGAATAAGGAAGAGGCGGGGCTGCAGAGGCCCCGCCTTTTTTGTTGCCAATTAGCGACGATCTCCCTGGTAGGGTCCCTTCTCCTTCAAGGAGAAGGACAGGATGAGGATGGGGAGGCCTTTCGGCGTAAATACCCCATCCTCACCCCCGACCCTCTCCTTGAAGGAGAGGGAGAGCTGGGAAAGCTGGCTGGAGTACCGTCGAAACGTTGATTAACCAGCTTTATCGGTTGCCATGCCCTGGCGCTTCTTGTATAAGAGTGCGAGGACGTGACGCTTAATGACGAGGAATTGCCGTGGCGATGAATAAAGGTTATGCGGGCGGGATCGCTGCCCTGAGTATTTTCGTTTTTGGCGGGATTTGCGCCTTCACCGGGATGGGCCTGATTGCCTTCATGAAAGGAAGCGACATCTTCGGGCTGGGCGACGGCCGCACGCTCGGCTTTCTCTTTCTCTGCGTGGGAGCCTGTCTCTCGATCATGGGGGTGCTGATCATGCGGCTGGTGCGGAACAGGTTCTAAAGGTGAAGGACGCCGAGATTCACCAGGCGATGGCTATCCTGACGGAAGCCGTGGCTGTCAATGGTTGGGTGACCCCGGCGGTGACCATCGTGGCGACCCAGGACCGCGACCCGTTTAAGGTGCTCATCTCCTGCATCCTGTCGCTGAGAACCCGGGACCAGGTGACCGCCGAGACCTCGGCGCGCCTCTTCGCGCTGGCCGATACCCCGGAGAAGCTCTCCCGGCTCTCCCTCGAACAGGTGGAGACCGCCATCTACCCGGCCGGCTTCTATCGCGTGAAGGCTCAGCAGATCCTGGACATCTCGCGGCAGATCGCGGAAGAGCACGGCGGCCGGGTCCCTGACGAACTGGACGAACTGCTCAAGTTCAAGGGGGTGGGGCGAAAGACCGCCAACCTGGTGCTGACACTGGGCTACGCCAAGGCCGGCATCTGCGTCGACACCCACGTGCACCGGATCTGCAACCGTTGGGGGTACCTGAAAACCCGCACCCCGGAGGAGACCGAGCTCGCCCTGCGGGCGAAGCTGCCGCCCGAGTACTGGATCGTCATCAACGACCTCCTGGTCACCTTCGGCCAGAACCAGTGCACCCCGGTTTCTCCCCGCTGCTCCAGCTGTCCGCTCTACCAACTGTGCGATCGGGCGGGAGTTATCAAGTTTCGTTAAAACAATGTTTGCAATATAGGATGATTCAAGTATAATTAAGGGCCAAGTTTTTCGCATTAACCTGATTGCTCCGCCCGACGGGGCTTAGACTTACCTGCTGATGCCCGGCATCAGACATCTTGGGGGGTTAACTATGCTGAAAAAGATCGGTTTTGTAGGATTGGGGACCGTTGGCCTGCACATGGCTGCCAACCTCGCCAAGTCGGAGTATCAATTGACGGTGTACGATCAGGACGCCCAGGCCGTCGCCGAACTCTCCAAGCTCGGGGTGACCGTCGGCCAGTCTCCGATGGAGACCGCCAAGGGGAAGGACCTGGTCATCGTGATCGTCCCGGAGAGCCGTCACCTGGTCTTCGGTGACAACGGCGTGCTGGAAGGGATCGACGCCGGCACCATCATGGTGGACATGGGGACGCACTGCATCGAGACCATCGAGCGGATGGCGGAAGAGTGTGCCAAGCGCGGCGTCCAGTTTCTGGAGGCACCGGTCTGGGGGAGCAAGGAGCACGCAGCCAACGGCCTGCTCACCATCTTGGCCGGCGGCGATGAGTCCCTGCTGGGGCGCTGCCGCGAGCCGTTCTCCTATTTCGGCCTCAACATCATCCACATCGGCAAGATCGGTGACGCCACCCGCATGAAGCTGATCGTGAACCTGCTGCAGGCCGAGATGATGCAGTCCCTCTCTGAAGGGCTGGTGTTCGGCGAGAAGATGGGGTTCAAACCGGACAAGATCCTGGAAGTGCTCGACTCCGGCGGGGTTGCCTCGCCGCTCTTCCACTCCAAGGGACGCTCCATCGCGCGCGGCGACTTCAGCCGCAACCTCGCCCTCAAGTACGTCCATAAACAGATGCAGCGCGTGCTTGAGTACGCGGACGAGCTGAAACTCGATCTTCCTTCGGCGAAGACCGTCACCAAGGTCTTCGAAACCGCCGTGGAAAACGGCCGTGGCGAAGAGGATTTCTCGGCCATTGTGAAGGAACTGCGCAAGTAGCTTTTTCTCCAGCCTGAGCTGATCGACAAAAAGGGGCGCCCCAAAAAGGGCGCCCCTTTTTTTGTGCACTCTTTCCGTAAGCCGGACCTATTAAGATAATTTATCTGTACAAAAAATCACCGGATTTAGTAAAAATAGTTGTTCCACC
>NZ_DATFBA010000159.1:0-6615 GCF_035254065.1 Geomonas sp. | reverse complement strand
ACAGGAAAAAATGGAAAATCCCGCTACTGCAGGAAAGAAACACGGACAACACTGCAGCGGTGGGGGGAGATGGAAGAAAGGCCCTTGGCGAGCGCCAAGGGCCTTTTGCTGTGGCTAGTGGCCTTTGCCGTGGCCGCCGTGTTCCTGATGGCCGCGGTGCTCGCCGTGGCCGCGGTGGCCGCGTTTGCCGTGCTCGCCTTTGTAGTGGCCGTAGGCGTGGCCGCGCCCGTGCCTGCCGGGGCCGTCTTGCCTCTCCAGGTAGACCACCCTGCCGTGTTCACGGTAACAGGGGCGTCCACCCTCCATGTACACATGCACACCCGGGGGAGGCGGTATGAAGCCGTTGATGTTGATGCTCACGTCGGCGGCCAAGGCGCCGGAAGCGGCCAGGCAGAGTGCCAGCGCCGACATGGGGAGTATGGTTTTTATCATTGGTAGCGTCCTCTCTGGTAACGGTTGCTAGTTGAAGAAGTAGCGGACGCCGACGGTGGCCGACAGACTGGAGGGATCGAAATTGCCGACGTGGTTTCCGAAGCGGTCGGTGATATCGACGTTCGGAGCCAGCACCCCTTTCAGTTCGGCGGTCAGGGCGAGCTGCCTCTGCAGGAAATAGTCAACGCCCCCCGAGAGGTGGGCGCCCAGCGTGGTGTCGACGTTACGCGAGGCGTTGAAGTTGGGGTAGTAGTCGTTGATCAGGATGTCGAAGCCGGCCCCGGCAAAGGGAACCAGCCGGTTCTGAGGGGTAAAGCGGTATTGGGCGCCGAAGGAGATGTCGGTGACGCCGAAGTCCCCGGTCTCGGAACCGAAGGAGGCGCGGGTCACTTCAGCCTTGGCCGCCCAGTTGTGGTCGATCCCGTAGATGACCCCGCCGCCGCCCACCAGGCCGACGTCGGTGTCGTTGTGAAAGAAGTCGGAGTCGTTGTCGGCCGGGATATTCAAGCCGATTTTCCCGGTGACGCCGATCTTCCCGCTGATGCTATCTGCGTTTGCCGTGCCGGCGGCCAGTACTGCGGCGGCTGCCAGACAGAGGACGATGATATGCTTTTTCATGTTGCTGTTCCCTCCTGTTTCAAATCGATGGAAAAAAGACGGTCTGCTTCTAAACGGCAACCGGGACTATGGTGCCTGTTTCATCGGAATCCTCCTTCAGGCCACAAAAAAGCCGGGGCCTCATATCGTAGTGATATTTCGGCGACCCGGCTGTCTCGGTGAGACCCTGTAGGCTTTCCGTCCCATCCTCGCAGATGGTTTAGTATTGTCGTGTATCGTTCTTCTGCTGCTGCCAATTTTGCTGCTTAGATAGCTCACGGGAGCGGACATGTCAAGAGAAAAGGCCTTTCCCGGTCCGCCGGTCACTCCCTGCCAGTTCAACTTTCAGCGCTCTGCGGCCTTGTGAAGCGCGGTTTCTTTGATATCTTCAGCTTATAACCCCACATTTCCGGAGGAGGACAACCATGTTCAAGGAGTTTAGGGATTTCGCGGTCAAGGGGAACGCCGTCGATCTGGCGGTTGGTGTCATCATCGGCGCCGCTTTCGGCAAGATCGTCACCTCCTTGGTGAATGACGTGATCATGCCTCCCATCGGCCGAATGATAGGTCATGTCGATTTCACCAACCTGTTCATCAACCTCTCCGACAAGCAGTTCGACACTCTGGCCGAGGCCAAAAAGGCGGGAGCCCCCACTCTCAATTACGGCCTTTTCCTGAACACCTGCCTGGAATTCCTGATCGTCGCCTTCGTGGTCTTCCTGATGGTCCAGCAGATCAACCGTCTCAGAGAGAAACCCGCCCCTCCGGCGCCCGACACCAAGGAATGTCCCTTCTGCTTCTCGAAGATCCCCCTGAAGGCGGTGAAATGCGGCCAATGCACCAGCGAGCTCAGCGGGTGACCCGGGCCTAAAGAGCCATCCCGCAGTTTGCGCAACGCTCTGATCCTCTAAGCGGAGACAGCCGACGGTGAAAGGCCGAGGTCGGGACATAGCCTTCTCTGTGCTGCTGGGCCTTGCCGGGTTCCTCGGGAACTGGTACCGGCTCCCGCTCTTCTTCAACATCGATTTTCTCTTCGGCTCCTTCTTCGTGATGGTGGCCATCGCGCGCTACGGGGTGCCCGGAGGGGTCACCGCCGGGCTCATCGCGGGCTCCTGCTCCTATCTTCTCTGGAACCACCCCTGGGCTATCGTCATCTTCACCGCCGAAGCGCTCTTCGTCGCGGTCCTCAACCGTCGCCGGTCAGGCGACCTGATCACCCTGGACACCATCTACTGGCTGCTGCTCGGCATGCCCATGGCCTGGTTCTTCTACCATACGGTGATGGGGGTCGGCAGGGAGGCCACCCTGCTGGTCGCCCTGAAGCAGTCGGTGAACGGCATCTTCAACGCCATGCTCGCCACCATCGTCCTCCTGGCGCTGCCGCGTTGGCGGTCCGGCGGGCGGCAGGCACTGCTTCCCTTCCGCCAGATCATCTTCATCGCCATGGTGTCGCTGGCGCTCATACAGGCTTTCTGCTACCTGATGGTCGACATCAGGACCACGCTTTCCAGGGAAGAGGTGGCGGTGCACGAACGGGTACTGTCGGTGTCGGTGGCGGCACGGGATCTGCTGAACGACTGGATTACCTCCAATCACCAGCAGATCATCGCCCTCTCCCGGATGGTAGGCGACCCGGCGAGGACGCCGTTTGCCGAGATGGAAAAACAGGTGGAACTCCTTACCAGGGGCAACCCGTACCTGCTCAGGGCCGGCGTGCTGGACAGCGAGGCGGTGAGCGTGGCTTTCTTCCCGCTGATCGACGAACTCGGCAGGTCCAGCCTGGGGGTCGACGCCTCCGACCGCCCCTATCTCCCGCTCCTGCGGAAGACCCTCAAACCGATGGTGGGGGAGGTGGTGATATCCAAGATCGGTGAACCCAGACCGATCCTTCCCCTGCTGGCGCCGATCGTGATCGACGGCCGCTACCGGGGATACTGCATCGGTGCCGTCGATCTGGACAGGCTGGCCGGCCACCTGCGTATCCTGGTAGAGCGCCGCTTCACCGACATCACCGTTCTCGACCGCAATGGCAGGGTGATCGTCAGCAGTTCCAAGCGCCACACCCCCATGCAGCTGTTCGGCAGGCCGGCCGGCGGCGAGGTCAGGAACGTCGGGGATGGCATCTACCACTGGATCCCCAGGCCGGAAAAGAACATCGCCCTCCTGCAACGGTGGAGGGACTCGGCCTTCGTGAAGGAGGTGGTGCTCCCCGGAGAGAGCCCGCTCAAGATCGTGGTGGAGGGATCGATGGTTCCCTATCTGGCCACCTTGACCGCGGTCTCCACGGAGGATCTGTTGCTGCTGCTCGGGGCCATCGTGATCACCTTGCTGGTATCGCTTCTCCTAAGCAAGCAGTTCGTGATCTCGCTGCAACACCTCGCGGTCACCTCCACCCATCTCCCGCTTGCCATCGCGGAAAACCAGACACCGGAGTGGCCGCGCTCCTCCATCCGCGAGGTTTCCAGCCTGATCGGCAATTTCAAGGAGATGGCGGCCGCCCTGAGCGCGCACATCCAGAGCCTGAACGAGCTGAATCAACAGCTGGAAGGGCGGGTCGAGCAGCGGACCAAGGAGCTCCGCAAGAGCGAGGAGCGCTACAGCCGACTGGTCAACACGGCCAGCGAAGGGATTTGGGTGATCGACAAGCGGCACCGCACCACTTTCGCCAACCGCCGGCTCGCCCAGATGCTCGCCTGTACCGTGGAGGAGATGGAGGGGCGCCTGGTCGAGGAGTTCGTGCCGGCGGACTTTGGGGCAGAAATGGCGGGGCACCTGGAGTGCAGGCGGCGGGGGATTGCCGAGCAGTACGAGGTCCGCATGAACCGGAAGGATGGCTCCGAGATCTGGATGTGGATGTCGGCCGCACCCCTCTTCGACGAGGAGGGGGAGTTCTACGGCTCCTTCGCCATGTGCATGGACGTCACCGAGCAAAAGGGACTGAGGGAGGAACTGCAGCGGGCCAACGAACTGCTGACGCAAAGGGTCGCCGAGCGCACGGAGGAACTGGAGAAGACCATCGGGGTGCTTCAGGAGGAGATCCAGGAACGGACCCGCCTGGGCGAGGCGCTGGAGGCGGAGACCCGGGAGCGTCTCGCGGCGCAGGCCGTCCTGCATGAAAACGAGCTGCTGCTTCTGCAGCAAAGCCGCCTGGCGGCCATGGGGGAGATGATCGGCAACATCGCGCACCAGTGGCGCCAGCCGCTCAACCTGCTGGGGCTTCTCGCCCAGGAATTGCCGATGGCCTACGAGCACGGCCATTTCAGCGCCGAGTACCTGGAGGAGAACGTCGAGAGGATGCTCGACACCATCCAGTACATGTCCAAGACCATCGACGACTTCAGGTATTTCGCGCAGCCGAGCAGGGTGAAGGTCGACTTCCGCCTGCTGGAGACCGTGGAAAAGACCAAGTCCCTTCTGGAAGGGGCCTTGAAGGCGCAGCGCATAGAGATGCAGGTCCAGGCGGACCACGACCCGGTGGTGCATGGCTACCCCAACCAGTTCTCCCAGGTGCTGCTCAACATCATCATGAACGCCCGCGACGCCTTCACCTCCCACCCGGTGAACGATCCGGTGATCAGGATCGAGCTGGAGGAGCAAGAGGGGAGAAGCGTGATGACCATCACCGACAACGCGGGGGGGATCCCGGAAGCGGTCATGGAGCGGATTTTCGATCCCTATTTCACCACCAAGGGACCGGACAAGGGGACCGGTGTCGGCCTGTTCATGTCCAAGATGATCATCCAGAAGATGGGCGGGACCCTGAGCGCCGACAACGTCGAGGACGGCGCCCGCTTCCGGATCGAACTGGGCAGCTGAACGACGGGCTACAGGAAAGGAAAAGGCCGCCGGCACAATGCCGGCGGCCTTTTCACATCTCATGAACCGCGTATTCGTCTAAGAAGCCGGGCCGTGACCAACTCGGCCATTCCTACCGGAACTTCTCTTCCTCCGGAAGATCCTCCTCGTTCTTTCGCTGCCAGCCGACCAGGACCACCAGCAGAATCCAGATGGTCAGCGCGGTAAGTACGAAGGCCATGACGGACACCCCCCAGATGGGGATTGAAAGCCACCGCCCGAGCAAGCTGCTCATCCAGAGGGTGATGCTGAAGACGGGGAGCAGGATGTAGGTCTCCAGCAGGTGGCCGGGACGCTCGAGCCAGGGGAACAGCCAGCGCCCCTTGCGCCACCCTTTGGCTCTCCTGGCCGGCCATCCTTCGACCGGCAACTCGATCTCGCGCAGGCTCCCCTGCTTCGCCTTTTCCCCCAGATAGCTCAGGTAGCCCCTGGCCTGGTAGCTCTTGTACAGCATGATGAAGGCCGACAGCGTAACCAGGATGCCCGCCAGTGCTATGGTGTTGGCCGCCCCCGCGCTCCCTTTCACGATCACGTAGGCGTTCACCAGGAAACCCTGGGAGACCAGCAGCCACATGGTGCGGTGGTTGGTCAGGTCGTTCTCGTGCCTGATCAGCTCACGGATGACGGTGGCGTACTGCTCGGGCTGGACGTCGTGCGCCGGTCGCTGTTCCATCATGGAGTTCCGCCCGTTTTTTCAGGGTGCCTCCCGCCCGGGTCGGCCAAGCGGTCGCCCCCGGGCGGAAGCCTTGCTCATTTCTTCGTCGCCGCCTTTTTGCCGCGGACGAAGGCTTCAGACTTGCCGGTTTCCAGAATCTTTTTCTGATCCAGTCTGCCGAAGAGCTCGATCAGCTTGGCCACGCACCCGGTCCAGCCGGTCTGGTGGCTCGCGCCAAGCCCGGCGCCGTTGTCGCCGTGGAAGTACTCGTAGAACAGGATGTGGTCACGGAAGTGAGGATCGCTCTGGAATTTATCGGTCCCGCCGTACACCGGCCGTTTCCCGTTCTCATCGCGCAGGAAGATGCTGGCGAGCCGGTCGGAGATGTCCTTGGCCACTTCGAAGAGGTTCATCATATTCCCGGAGCCGGTCGGGCACTCGATCTTGAAGTTGTCGCCGTAGTAGAGGTAGAAGTTCAGCAGCGACCGGATCAGGATGACGTTGACCGGCATCCAGATCGGCCCCCGCCAGTTGGAATTGCCGCCGAACATGCCGGTATCGGACTCGGCCGGCAGGTAGTTGACCCGGAACTCCTCTCCGTTGTGGCGGTAAACGTACGGGTGCTTATCGTGGAACTTGGAGAGCGCCCGGATGCCGTAGGGGCTCAGGAACTCGTTTTCGTCGAGCATGGTGGTGAGGATCCTGCGCAGCCGCTGCTCGTTCACCAGGGCGAACATGCCGCGCCCGTTCACCCCCAGGTGGCCGGGGCCGGTGCGGTGGATGGAGTCCATGAGTTCCGGCATCTGCTCGGCCCGCGCCCTGAACGCCGCCGTCGCCTGCGGCACGAGCTCGCGCTGCCACGGCTCGATCACGGTTGCCGCTGCCAACGGGAGGAGGCCCACCATGGAGCGCACCTTGAGCCGGGTCGCCGAGCCGTCAGGAAGGCGCAGCAGGTCGTAGTAGAAGCCGTCCTCCTCGTCCCACATGCCGTCCTGTCTGTTCATGGCGGAGGCGATGAACAGGAAGTGCTCGATGAACTTGTAGACCATCTCCTCATAGGTACGGTCGTGGGTGGT
>NZ_DATFBA010000158.1:0-11630 GCF_035254065.1 Geomonas sp. | reverse complement strand
ACCTCACACCAGGGTGGCCTGCTCCAGGAGGGTTGCCAGCATCTCCACTCGCGGCATGGCGATCCCCTGCTTCTCCGCGTAGCAGAGGGGGGTGCGGAAGATCGCCTCGATCTCCAGTAGGCGCCCCTCCTCCCGGTCGATCTGCATGGACGGTTTGTAGACCCCCATCTTGTCGGTGAAATCGAGCATGGCGTCGGCAAAGCGCTCTCCGATGGGCGACAGCAGCCCCTGCGTGTTGGCGGCGCTGATCACCTCGATCATCAGCTCCCGTACCAGCTTCCGGGTGGCGCTCTTCGCCAGCAGTTGGTCGACCGGCTGCTGCACAAGGGCGCACAGCCCGTTGAAGGGGATGTTCCAGACCAGTTTCTCCCAGCGCGCGCGGGTCAGGTCGGGTGTGGTCTGGCAGGGGACGCCGGCCCTGCTGAAGAGGGCGGCGAGGCGCTCGATGCGGGCTGCCTCCAACCGGCGGTATTCTCCCAGCACGATCCGGCCGGCTCCCAGGTGATGCACTTCCCCCGGCTCCGCCCGGTTGGAACAGAGGAAGGCAACGCCGCCGATGACCCGCTCCCCGCCGAATACCTCGGCCAGCACCTCTTCGTTCCCCAGGCCGTTTTGCAGGGTCAGGATCTCGGTACCCTCGCCCACCAGGGGGGTGATCAGCTCCCGGTAGTGGACGTTGGCGAAGGTCTTCAACCCCACCAGCACCAGGTCGACCACGCCGATGGTGTCCGGGGTGCGGTGGGCCTGCACCTTGGGCAGCTGGAAGTCTCCGTTGATGGAAAAGACCCGCAGGCCGTTTCTGGAAACGGCGTCGTAATCGCGCCGCAGCAGGAAGTGGACATCCTCTCCGCTTCGCTGCAGCATCGCTCCGTAGTAAAGTCCCAAGGCGCCGGCGCCCACAATGGCAATGCGCATCCCTACCTCCCTCAGATGTGTCGGTCCGGGTACCTTACCACGGTGTGCTGCATTTTTGAACCCCATCCAGACGGCGATCTTGATGTTTTCTTGATGTCATCGAGACCCATCTTAACATCGCCTTTATGCGGGATTTGCTAACCTTCCGGTCAGCTCTTCAGTATTACGGGTGGGCGTGATCAACATGGTTGCGCTGCAGCCCGGGAGGTTATATGCATTCCAGTTCTGTCGCCAGCGATTCAATCTATCACAGGGTGAAACGCGCCATCTTCGGAGCGCCCAAGCATCTCAAGGACCGAGGTCTCTTCCACAGCATGTCGCTCATCCCCATCCTTGCCTGGGTCGGCCTGGGAGCGGACGGCCTCTCCTCGTCGGCGTACGGCCCCGAGGAGGCCTTCAAGGCGCTGGGGGGCCACACCTACCTGGCGCTGCTGCTGGCCCTCATTACCGGACTCACCGTCTTCATCATCTCCTACGCCTATTCCCGCATCATCGAGCACTTCCCGCACGGCGGCGGCGGGTACATCGTGGCGAGCCATCTGCTGGGGGAAAAGGCGGGGGTGGTTTCCGGCAGCGCGCTGCTGGTCGACTACGTGATGACCATCACCATCTCCATCGCCTCCTGCGTGGACGCCATGTTCAGCTACGTACCGCAGCAGTTCCATCACTACAAGGTCCCCTTTTCCTGCTTCCTGATCCTCTTCCTCATCGTGCTGAACGTGCGCGGGGTCAAGGAGTCGGTGACGGTGCTCGCCCCCATCTTCATGGTCTTCGTGATCACCCACATCATCATGCTGGTCTACGGTGTCAGCATCCATGCCGACCGGGTGGCGCCGGTGGTGAAGAACTTCAGCAGCGGCATCCACCACGACGTCTCCACCATAGGGGTCTTCGGCATCCTGCTCCTCTTCATGCGGGCCTACTCGCTGGGGGGCGGGACCTACACGGGGATCGAGGCGGTCTCCAACGGCCTGCAGATCATGCGCGAGCCGCGGGTGCAGACCGGCAAGCGCACCATGCTCTACATGGCTACCTCGCTCGCCTTCACCGCGAGCCTCATCCTGCTCTGCTACCTGTTCCTCGACCTGAAGCCGGTGGAGGGAAAGACGCTCAACTCGGTGCTTGCCGACTCGCTGTTCGCCAGGTGGCCGATGGGAAGTTGGGTCGCCTTCGTGACCATCTTCTCCGAGGGTGCGCTGCTGCTGGTAGCCGCCCAGGCGGGCTTCGTGGACGGGCCGCGGGTCATGTCCAACATGGCGATCGATTCCTGGCTGCCGCACCGGTTCGCGGCGCTCTCGGTCCGGCTCACCATGCGTAACGGCATCGTGCTGATCGGCGCCGCCGCCATCGCACTCCTCTTCTACACCCGCGGCTCGGTCGACGCGCTGGTGGTCATGTACTCGATCAACGTCTTCATCACCTTCTCCCTTTCACAGCTCGGGATGTCCAAGTTCTTCATCGGACGGCGCAAGGAGGACCCCCAGTGGATGCGCCATCTGGGCGTGCACCTGGTCGGCCTGGTGCTCTGCGTCTCCATCCTGGTGATCACGATTTTCGAGAAGTTCTCGGAAGGAGGGTGGATCACCCTGCTGATCACCTCGGTGGTAATCAGCCTTTGCTACGTCATCAAGAGCCACTACGTCCGGATACGCAAGGCGGTAAGCCAGCTGGATGAGGCGCTGCTCGACTTCCCCACCACGGGACCGGTGAACAACGCGCCGCTCGACCCCAACGCCCAGACCGCCATCCAGCTGGTCTCCGGCTACAGCGGCTTCGGGGTCCACACGCTCCTCTCCATCGTCACCACCTTCCCCAAGACCTACAAGAACATCGTCTTCGTGGCGGTGGCGGTGGTCGACTCCGGTTCCTTCAAGGGGGCCGAGGAGGTGGAGGCCCTGGAGGAATCGGTCAAGGCCGGGCTGGAGAAGTACGTCGACCTGGCACGGAGGCTTGGTTTCGCCGCGGAATACCGGATGGCGGTGGCGACCGACGTGGTGGAGAGCGCCACCGAGATCTGCTCGGAGGTCTCCAGCGAATATCCCCGCTCCACGGTCTTCACCGGGCAGCTCACCTTCCGGCTGGAGAAGTTCTATCACCGGATGCTGCACAATGAGACCGCCTTCGCCATCCAGCGCCGGCTGCAGTGGGGCGGGTTGACCACGGTGATACTTCCCATCAGGGTCTCCGCCTGATTGCCATGTACGTGTGATAACGGGAGAGGGAATCCCCACTCCCCTTTCAAGGTGGGGAAGGAGAGCGGGGCGGCGGTAGTGATCATAAAAAAGAGGACCGGCTTGGTTAGCCGGTCCTCCTCGTTTTCTAGTACATGGTCATTCCGTAGCTGGAGGGGGCGCTGTCCCCCGCCTCGCTGACCGCCCTGTTCGATGCGGACGCATCTTTTACTGCTGCGATTTCTCCGTTGTCTGCCGCTCGGTCATGCTCCTCTTCATTCTGCGCAGGTTCTCGTCTGCCCTCGCCTTCATCCGTTCCCTGAAGTTATGGTCGTGGGAGTACCTGGCCTGGAACTTCCTGGACGAGGTCGCTATGAGATGATCGAGCAGGAATTCGTAGTAGCTCTCCTCGGTGCAGCTCCCTTCCGGGATGACGAGGTCGTATTCCTGGATGCGGTGGTCGGTGTTGGTCTTGTTGGTCAGCACCGCATGGGGGTACTGGAGCCTCAGGGCGATTACGTCCGATCGGTCCACAAGCAGAACGTCTACAATAGCTCCCATAACAAGATCTCCCCGTTGGATAGAAGGTGTCGGGATGTGGCGGATAGTACTTATTCAGGAGGAGCGTTTCTTTAGGACCTTTTCTTCCTGCGCAGTCGCTGCGCGTCTTCCATCCGGTCGGCGCTTACCTTTCCCAGGTAATCGGCCAGCCAGGCGGAGATGAGAACGAAAACGGCGATCATGGCAAAAATCGAGGCAGGCGCTGTCAGTAAATCGGTCATGGGGTCTCCTTGGGTGCCTTGTCTGTTTCGTTGGCGGCCCCGCTGGCGGGCAGGGTGGCTTGGCGTCCCACGCGGACACTAAAAAAGCCGGGGCCTGAATATCGGAAGATATTTCGGCATCCCGGCTGTCTCAGAGAGACCCTCTAGGCTTTCCGTCCCATCCTCGCGGATGGTTTAGTATTGTCGTGTATCTGAGGAAACTATGTTGTTGTCTGATATCACTATGGAATATTCATGTCAACAAAATTTAACGTGGCCGTGAAAATAATTTTGTCCATCCACCTTCTGCTTCAGAGGGACTGCTGCCAGTATTGGCCGGGTGAGGTGCCGAGGCTGCGACGGAACATCTCGATGAAGGCGCTCAGGCTCTGGTAGCCCAGGTCGAAGGCCACCCGCGTCACGTTGTCGCCCCTGCCCAGCCGGTCGATGGCTTCCTGCAACAAAAGCCTCTTCTTCCATGCTCCGTAGGTCAGTCCCGTCTCGCGCACGAACAGTCTCGCCAGGGTCCGCGCACTGGCACCGGCCAACCCGGCAAGCTCCTCCAACTCCCGCCGGTCGCCGGGATCTTTCAGCAGTTCTTCCATGACCCGCAGCAGCCGTTCGTCACGCCCCATCGGCAGATGCAGCGGGGTTGCTTCGGCCTCCTTGAGTTGATCGAGGATCACCAGCATCAGCCGGAATTCGCCACTCTCCCCGCGGTAGCTGTCGCCGATCTTGACGGCCTGAAGGATCAGTTCTTTTAACAGCGGAGAGACCTTGATCACCGTGCAGTTGGTCGGTAGTCCCTGGCAGAAGGATGGATCGACGAAGAGGTTGCGCAGGAAGACCTCACCGGGAAAATAGACCTCGTGCTCCATATCCGGCGGTACCCAGACCGCCTGGGAGGGCGGCACCACCCAGATGTCATGCCGGCAGATGACCCGCATCACCCCGCTGCTTGCGTAGATCAGTTGCCCGCGCGGGTGGGCGTGGGGAGCCGCGCAGCCGGCCTGACTGACCTCCATGGAGAGCGGTATGACCGGCAGGGAGGGATCGATGGTGAACCCCACCGTCACCGGTGGCAACTTTGGCAGTTTCTCGGTATCCATTGTCCACATATAGCAAGACTGACAGGGGGGAGACAAGCTATATTGCAGCATCAGAAATCATCACGTGGTGCTGGCACGGGACGGTGGGGCCGAGCTTGCCAGCGCTCTCTTATCGGCGGGACAGGAAAGGAGAAAGCAGATGGATGCGCAAAATGTGGATGAGCAAAGGTCGCGGCATCAGGCGGAGATCGTCGAACAGTTTTCCCGGCAGTCGGTCACCTTCACCCAGGTGCCCGGACACTACGACGCCCTGCAGGTGCTGATCGCCATGTCCGAGGTCTCGGCAAGCGACCAGGTGCTGGATGTCGCCTGCGGCCCGGGGATCGTCGCCTGTGAGTTTGCCCGCCATGCCGAATCGGTCACCGGCATCGATATCACCCCTGCCATGATCGAACAGGCGGCCAAGCGCCAGCAGGAGGCAGCGCTGACAAACCTGGCCTGGCTGGTGGGCGATGCCCTCCCGCTCCCTTTCCCGGACGACGCCTTTTCCCTGGTGGTCACCAGGTACAGCTTCCACCACCTCCTCTCTCCGGCCCAGGCGCTGAGGGAGATGATCCGGGTCTGCCGGCCGGGCGGCCGGGTGCTGGTCGCCGACGTAGCGATGGAGTGCGACAAGGTGGAAGCCTATGACCGGCTGGAGCTGATCCGGGACCCTTCCCACACCCACGCGCTGACCCGGGAGGAGTTGGCCGGGCTGTTCAGCCAGTCGGGACTGCTCGATTGCCGGACCACGAACTACGGTGTCCACATCAAACTTGAGGACCAGTTGCGGGCCTCCTTCCCGAAGCCGGGGGACGAACTGGTGCTGAGGGAGATGGTGGTGAACGATATCGGCGTCGACCGCCTCGGTATCAACGCCCGAAGAGAGGGGGGAGAAGTGATCTACACGGTGCCCATATCGGTGTACGTCGGGCGAAAGGGTGCAGCCTGATGCCGTGCGGCACCCGCGCCTTCCAACCGGCGCCCCCCTGGAGCGGAAAACGGGCGGCCAGCTTGAGGGGAGGACAAGAGTAGACAAAGCACCTCCGCACCCCGTATGATGGGGCCAGTGGCAAGCGATGGCTTCCTGAGGGGGATGAAAGCGATGATGAGACGGTTCGGCAATCTGTTCCTGCTGTTGTTCCTGGCTGACGGGGCCATCTCCTTTCTCGACCACCTCGTCCGGCTGATCGCCCCGCTTTCTCCTTTGGACTCTCTGCAGCGGATGGTCGCCAACCTGGTGATCCTGGTGGCCCCGGTCGTCTATCTCTGCCTGGGGATCGACCGGCGGCTTCCCAAACGGGTCTTCCTGCCGTTGATCATCTTCGTGTTCTCCTGCCTGTTCGCCCTGTTACTGGTCCCCTCACTGTCTGGCTCGACACCGTTCGGCCTCCTGATCTCCGCGGCGCAGCTCGCTCTCTGCCTGCTCCCGTTGAACTGTTTCAGCAGGCGGGGACGCCCTTCCTTGACCATGCCGCCCGAGCTGTTCGACCGTCCCTCTTTCAGTCCTAAGAACACGGTCACCTTCGCCGCCGTCAACCTGCTGGTACTCCCCTGTTTCCTGGTGCTTCTGTTGGCGGTCACCGTCAATGCCTACATGGAGAAGTTCACCTCGGGTTTCATGCACATCGCCCCGGACGGATTGCACATGTCCGAGAAGGTCTACCGCCGGGGCAGCCAGACCATCAGGCTGGCCGGCATGATCCACGTCGGTGAGAAGGACTATTACGAGAAGGTGGTAGGGGCGGCGGCGCCCGGCCGCACCCTTATCCTGGCGGAGGGGGTCTCCGACAGCAGGGAGCTTTTGAAGAATCGTCCGGATTACGGCAAGCTGGCTGGTTACCTGGGGCTCGCCACGCAGCAGGACCGGATGCGCTTCGAGGGAAGGATGATCGACCAGGAGGAACTGGAGCGCTCCCTGCCGGCGCGGCAACGCAAAGACCGCGGCGGGATAGACATCCTGCGGGCCGACGTCGACATCAGCTCCTTCCAGCCGGTAACCGTCTGGTTCCTCGACAGCCTCGGCAAGCAGATGAACGAGAGCCCGACCCTGTCCAGTCAGCTGCTCGCCTCCGTCGCCTGGTCGGAGAAGAACGTGACGCCGGCCATGCAGCAGACCATCATGGACGACATCCTCAACCGCCGCAACCAGGTGGTGATCAAACAGCTCCGCAAGGCGCTCGACCGCTACGACAACGTGGTGGTCCCCTGGGGGGCCTTGCACATGCCGGCCATCGAGCAGGAGGTCGTGAACCAGGGGTTCCAGCTCCAGCAGGTGCGGGACCGGGTGAGCATCCATTTCTCGAAGAGAGAGCCCTGATGAGGTTGCTGCTCGCCGTTGACCTCGGCCTGAAAACGGGGCTTGCCCTCTACGGTGAGGACGGCAGGCTGATATGGTACCGCTCGCAGAACTTCGGCAGCACGGAAAGGCTCAGGCGCGGGGCGCACGGTATCCTGAACGGGGTGCCGGGGGTGGCCGCCCTGGTGATCGAGGGGGGCGGCAACCTGGCGGTGGTCTGGGAGAAGGAGGCGGAGCAGCGGGGGATCGCGGTGCGCAGGGTGGGGGCCGAGGTCTGGCGCCAGGCTTTCCTGCTGCCGCGCGAGCAGAGAAGCGGCTCCGATGCCAAGAGACACGCGGGGGAGATGGCGCGCAGGATCATCGACTGGTCCGGTGCCTCGCGTCCAACCTCCCTTCGCCACGATGCGGCGGAGGCGATCCTGGTCGGGATTTGGGGTGTGCTGGAGCTGGGTTGGATCGGCTCGCTCCCCAGGGAGATCCAGCGGATAATGAGCCCTGCCAGGTGAAGCGCTAACCACGAGGATGAAGAAGTAACCCGGAGAATGCCCCTGTGACCACCATCCTGTTGTCTGTTGCTGTTGCGACGCTTGTACTGACCCTGCTCTCGGTGCTGGACCTGGTGATAGGAAACCGGCGCGTGGTCGCCCTGCGCGACGTCCCGCCGGTTGCCGGCGACGACGCCCCCCGGGTCTCCATCGTGGTGGCGGCGCGCAACGAGCAGCGCCACATAGGCGAAGCGCTGCAGTCACTTTTGGGGCTTGGCTACCCCAATTACGAGATCATCGCGGTGGATGACCGCTCCGAGGATGATACCGGGGCGATCCTGGACCGGCTGGCGCACAAGCATACGCGGCTGAAGGTCATCCACGTGGACTCCCTCCCCCCCGGCTGGCTCGGCAAGAACCACGCCCTGTGGGTGGGGAGTCAGCGGGCCACCGGGGAGCTGCTGCTCTTCACCGACGCCGACATCTTCATGGAGCAAAGCGTGCTGGGACGTGCGGTCGCCTTCTTCAGGCAACACCGGCTCGACCACCTGGCGGTGACCCCGTCGGTACATATGCCTACCCTTTTTCTGGCCATGTTCGGCGCCTCCTTCATCATCTATTTCTCCCTCTTCGCGCGCCCCTGGAAGGCGCGCGACCCCAAGAGCCGCTGCCACATCGGGATCGGTGCCTTCAACATGGTGAGCGCCGCCGCCTACCGGCAGGTGGACGGCCACCAGGCGATACGGCTGCGTCCTGACGATGACATCAAGCTGGGGAAGGTCCTGAAGGGGGCCGGCTTCCGGGAGGATGTTGCCTACGCTCCCGATCTGCTGTCGGTGGAGTGGTACGCGTCGGTGGGAGAGGTGATCAGGGGGCTGGAGAAAAATGCCTTCTCGGGGGCGGATTACAACATCCCGCTGGTGCTGCTGGGGGTCCTCTTTCACTCGCTCTGCAGCGTCTGGCCGTTTGTGGCGATCTTCGTGACGGCAGGTCCGGTAAGGCTGGTCTACCTGGCGGTGGCGGCGCTCATCCTGCTGGCGGTGGCCGACAGCACCCGCTTCCACGGCTCCCGCTCCTGGTACGCCGTCGGGTATCCGCTCACCTCGGTCCTGTTCGTCTATATCATGCTGCGAACCATGCTGCTGAACCTGCTGCAGGGGGGCATCTACTGGCGGGGGACCTTCTATTCGCTGAAGGAGCTGAAGGCGAACCGGGTGTGACGGGGGCGGTCTGCGGGGAGTGGACGAAATGGACGCGAGTGGACGGGGTGGACGGGGTGGACCCCATCCGCCGGTGCCGCAAAAAAAGAGGGGGAGCCGAATCGGCTCCCCCTCTTTTTGTCTGTGCTGCCCGCGAGGTCAGGCGGCGTGCTCGTGGCCGTGGTGGCTTTCGACCTCGTCGTCGTGCTCGTGCTTGGGGCCGCGCGGCAGCTCGACCAGCTCGGCTCCCACCGATTCGGCGATGAACTTGAGCTCGCTCATGCGCAGGTGCTGCCCGTACACCTTGAGGTTGAGGTCGTGGACGGCCACCAGGATGTAACGCGGCTGCCTGGCCCCGTCCTGCATCTTCGTTCTCTGCCGATAAAAGATCTTTCCTGCCATAAAAGGGTGCCTCCTTTCCTTTGTCCTCCCTGGGTACTTCGGAGGGTATAGCAAGGAGTATACACTAATCTTTCACCTCTATAAAAGCATTTGCCGTATGCACCGCCACCCGCCGGCTGTCATACTCTGATCACCGTTCCCACCTTCTCCCCTCTGCTCGCCTTGGCGATATTTCCGCGCTGGTGGCCGTTGACGATCCTGATCTCCTTCACGTTGGTGGTGTCTCGCAGCAGGTAGAGCATCTTCCGCTCCAATACCATGTCTTCCATGTCCAGCTTGATCAGTTCCTCGACGGTGATCTCCTCTATCAGCTCCGCCTTCGGGTTGACCCTGGGGTCCTCGGTGTAGAGGCCGTCCACGTTTTTGACCAGGATGCAGCTCTTGGCACCCAGTACCTCGGCCATCAGGAGCGCTCCGGTGTCGGTGCGGTGGGGCGGGATGAGCCCGGTCTCGGGTGGATGCTCGTACAGCCCGTAGGGCGGGGTGCCGTGGATGACCGGCAGCAGGTTCAGGTGGAGCAGGGTGGGAAGTTCCAGCAGATCGCCGGTCTTGACGCGGGTGCCGCCCCACTTGGAGAGGAGCAGGGTGACGATCTCCGCGTTTTGCTCGCTGATCTTGCTGGCGAGCTCGGCCAGCACGCCGGTGGGCATGCCGAGGTCGATGCCGATGTCGAGGATGTGTCTGACCCTCACGCCGCCCCCCGTCACCACCAGGACCTTTTGCTGCTGCGAAAGGGTCCCTATCTCCTCCATGAGTGGGAAGACCACCTCACGGCCGTAGTCGATGATGCCGTGGCCGCCGATCTTGATGACGTTGAGGTCGGGGACCAGCCTCAAGGTCGTGGTCTCGGCATGTCTGCGCATCAATCCCTTCCGAACCAGGGTTTCCCCCTTCAGGTGTGATTGGATCTCGTGACGACCGGTCATGGCAAAGCCTCCATATCCTGGAGTTGGCAGCTAGCGTGCTGTGGGCGAGGGCAGGGAGCAATTCTATAGAAACACGGAGGTGCAAGCAAGCAGTTTTCTTGTAATTTTTCATGGCAGGACATCAAGCTTCCTGGGCGGCGACTGCAACGGATTTGTGGAGGGGTGCCGTCTTGGTACTCTTCACAAGCGGGAGGGGCACGGAAGCATGTGAGGACGATAATGAGAGATGGTGCAGTATCTTGATGTGCAGTCGCTGCTTCGGAAGGGGGTGCAATTGATATGACTAACCCTTCGATGTTGCTTCATATTTCAAACAACTATGAAGTTAAGCATAAAAAAAGGGCGTGCGTATAATATTTAATACTAATTAAAGCGAAAAAACCAAATACTTTGCCAAAAAAATACGGATAAGTTATACTTTTATTTGTGTTGTGTATGTTAATTGTAGATTACCCGTATTTTTAACAAGTGTTGACAGCTTCAGGCTGCAAGAGATATTAGTAAGATAAACTGATGTTGTGAATAAAAAGTCCATATGGCGATAAATAATATTTGTGAAAATTGCAACAGCGCCCTCTCCCGGAGTGCGGGGAAGCACAATCTGGAAGAGCGGCAAGGGGAGCACGCGCGGATGTGCTCCAACGGGTCAGCCACCCTCTCCGGAGGAGGGGAGGGATATACCTCGGAGGTAGAGAGGAGGTACAACCATGAAAAGGGTTAAAACATTGCTGTTAACGACAGTGGCAATAGCCGGCTTGATCTGCCTCAATGCCGGAGTCGGCTTCTCCGCCAGCTCCAGCATGGGTACCGGCGCCGGAGGGTCGTCCAGTATGGGGACCTCCAGCTCCGATCTTCCCGCTGGAACGGGGGCACACACAAGAACGTTCAGTGACTTCACCGTAGAGCCTAGCGGAGGCGGTTCGGTGGGCACCGGAGCCGGCGGCACCTTCGGTACCGGCACGGGGGGCGGCACGACCGGTACCGGCACCACAATGGGTACTGAGAGCGGAACGGTAGGTGCCGGCGGAACCACCGGCACGGGCACCGGCGGCACAACCGGGACCGGCACCGACAACATGGGTACCGGAACCAACATGGGGACCGGCACCGACAACATGGGTACCGGAAATAACATGGGGACCGGCACCGGCAACATGGGAACCGGTAACAACATGGGGACTGGCACCGGCAACATGGGGAGTGGTACCGGCAACATGGGGACCGGTACTAACAGGGGCACCGGCACAGGGGGCAGCATGGGCACGGGTACCGGCGGTAGCATGGGTACCGGCACCGGCGGTGGCATGGGTACCGGCACTGGCGGCGGCATGGGTACCGGCACTGGCGGCGGCATGGGTACCGGCACTGGCGGCGGCATGGGTAC
>NZ_DATFBA010000157.1:0-9784 GCF_035254065.1 Geomonas sp. | reverse complement strand
AACGATGTTCAGCGCCAGGGGGGCGAGAGCGGAGGGGAGGGCCGAGATGACGCCAGGCCGGCTGATGGTGACAGAGCCGAGCACCCAGCGCCCCTGCCCCGCCCGACGCGGAATGATGCTGAAGCCGACCGGGCGCCCTCCGGTGACGGCCCCCAGCAGCAGGTGGGAGAGCTCGTGCAGGATGGTACCGGGGAGGAGCCAGCTGATCTGCCAGAAGGCGCCCGCCCTGCCGATCCGCTCCTGCAGCACGGCCAGCACGATCACCAGCAGGATGCCGGCGAAGTGGTGCCATGGCTGGTTTCCGGCGATGAGGGGATGGATCAGGGCGAGGTTCATGTTTGCTCCGGTGGTGAAGTCGGCCGCAGGATAGCCTGAATTTGCGCCGGACACAAGCTCACAGCAGTGCAGCTCACATTGAGGCACTGTGCCTTATGCGCGGCAGCGCTCCCCCTCCCCTGCCCCTCCCCCTTCGGGAGAGGGGATGTCGTTGGTTTCGGGAGAGGAGATGTTGTTGCCCCTTCGGGAGAGGGCATGTGGCAGCTCTCCGGATGTTGTCAGTTTCCGGAGAGATGTTGCACCTTTGCAACCCTTTGGTATCGTTTACTCTTGTTTCGATTTAACCCCCAGGAGGTCATCATGTCTTTGGAAGGTAAGCCGGCTCCCGATTTCCAGTTGCAGGGGAGCGACGGCACGTTGCACGCGCTGAAGGATTACGCTGGCAAGCTCCTCGTTCTCTACTTCTACCCTCGCGACAATACGCCCGGTTGCACCAGCGAGGCCATCGGCTTCGCCAAGCTCAAGCCGCAGTTCGACGAACTGGGCGCGACGGTGGTGGGGGTCAGCAAGGATTCCCTCAAGTCGCACGAGAAATTCATCTGCGCGTATGAGCTCACCTTCCCGCTCCTGTCGGACCCGGACTCTGCGGTGATGACGGCCTACGGTGCGTTCGGTGAAAAGGTCCAGTACGGGAAGACGACCATGGGGACCATCCGCTCGACGGTAGTGATCTCTCCGGAAGGTGTGGTGCTCAAGCACTGGGCCAAGGTGCCCAAGGCGGCGGAGCATCCGGATAAAGTGCTGGAGTTCGTGAAGAGCCTGCCAAAGTAACAGCATTCGGCAAAAACTGTAACCGACGCCACTCGCCCTGAGCCTGTCGAAGGGTGAGTGAAACCCTTACGGCAAGTCTCAGCCGTGAAAAGTTGGGGAAGGGTGCTTCGACAGGCTCAGCACGAACGGTTCACCACTCATCTGTTACCAAGGGGAACGGTGATTTCTTCGAAGATGCGTCGCTTCCCTCACCCCGACCCTCTCCCGGAGGGCGAGGGGGAGTTGCCTAAGTTCGATAAGAGGAGGGGAGGCTGGTCTTATGACTGATCGCGAACTTATCGACACTATCTTCTCTGCTGGTCTGGCGGCGGTGGATCCGCTGGTGACGCTGCCACCGCACCTCGTGCAGGTGAAGGAGATGTTCCGCACCGGCGGCTTCCGGAGACTTATAGTCGTCGGTTTCGGCAAGGCTTCCGTGCCGATGGCCCTGGCAGTGGAGGATATGCTGGATCAGCAGATCGGCGCGGGCCTGATCATCGCCCCGCACGGCGCCAACCTCTCGGCGCTGCCGCGGCGCATCAAGGTCGCCACGGCCGGGCACCCCCATCCGGACCCCGCCGGCGTGGTCGCCAGCAGGAGGATCATCGAACTCGCCCACGCGGCGGACGAGAAGACGCTGATGCTGCTGCTCATCTCGGGGGGCGGCTCGGCACTCTTCACCGCGCCAGCCGATGAAATCACCCTGGAAGAGAAGATGGAAACCTGTCGCCTGCTGATGGATGCGGGAGCGGACATCCAGGAACTGAACACGGTCCGCAAGCACCTCTCCAAGGTGAAGGGTGGCAAGCTGGCCGCCCTTGCCCACCCCGCCCGCATCTTTGCGTTGGCGGTATCGGACGTGCCGGGCGACCGTCCCGACGTGATCGCCTCCGGCCCCGCCTATCCCGATCCGACCACCTTCGCTGATGCGCTTGCTGTGCTGGCACGGCTGCACCTTAGCGGCCGCGTCCCTCCGGCGGTCCGCAAACGCCTGGAACTGGGGGCCGCCGGCTCCATCAAGGAAACGCCCAAACCGGGTGACCCTCTATTTTCCTCGGTCACCACGGTGATCGCGGCCCGCAACAGGGACGCCATGGAGGCGGCTGCGCACGCCGCCGGCAAGCACAAGATGGAGGTGCATCTGCTGGAGTCTCCCATCTGCGGGGAAGCGCGCGAGGCGGGCCGCAGGCTGGCGGAACTGGCGGTTGCCCGGAGAAGAAAGCTTGCCCCCGGCCAACTGGCCTGCCTGATCAGCGGCGGAGAGACCACCGTGCGGGTGGTCGGCAAGGGTAAGGGGGGACGCAACCAGGAGATGGCGGTCGCCTTTGCCATGGCGATCGAGGGTGAGCCCGGCATCACCTTCCTTTCCGGTGGGACGGACGGCATCGATGGGCCGACGGATGCGGCTGGCGGGGTGGTGGATGGCAACACGGTGGCCTTGGCCAGGGCCGCGGGACTTGACCCGGTGGCCTACCTGGCTGAAAACGACGCCTATGCCTTTTTGCAGGGATGCAGGGGCTTGTTGAAGACCGGGCCCACCGGGACCAACGTGATGGATCTGCAGATAGCGGTGGTTCGGGGGTGACTGCGGGGACAGAACGCCCCATCCTCACCCCTACCCTCCCCTTGAAGGGGAGGGAGAGCTTGTCGGGCTCATTGGGGGAGTTTTAGAGGATGGCCCGCGAGGGGGTAGCGGGCACGGGCATGACTGCCTGCTGCCTCGAGGGCGTGAGCGCTAGTCGACGAAGTTGTTGTCGGTCTCGGCGTCCAGGATCATCAGCAGGGTTTCCGGGCTGTACGGATACTCCGGCATCCGCTCTTCCATTTCAGCCCCTTTGGGAGGGGTGTACATCAGGACGTAGCTGCCGTCATCCTTCTGCACCTTGGTCACCCGGCCGTTGCAGCGCTGTTCGAGGATCCGCCACATCTGGTTGATGTCGAGCAGATCGAAGCCGTCAATCTTCGCGCTGTAATCGAGAGTTTCCACAAACCTGGAAGCAAGGTCGAAATCGAGCCAGTCCTCCTCTTTGCGCCACCACTTGATGAAGACGCGTTCCGGATGTTTGCTCTTCTCCATTTCTATCTTCTTAATCAGTTCATACCCTTGCATGGCCATCCTCCCGTCGGTCCCCATTCAGCCGAGACCATAGCTGATTGCACAAAGAGTACAGCTGGATCAATTCACCTCATGTCTCTGCGCTGCCGCTGTCTGAACCGGGACGAATCCGTTGTCTGAGACCTAACTTCACCTACTATAAATTGTAAGCGTTACGCTATGTCATTGCAATGCGGAGAAGAGGTTTTACTGAGAGAGTACCTCTTTTTGCTGCAAGCTTTATTAACAATGCTGGGCTTCCCTCACCCCTGCCCTCTCCCGCAGGGCGAGGGTGGGTTGGCAGGGGATGGAAGGAGTTACGTGGGCGCTGCCCAGCCTACGGGAGCAGCACGATCTTCCCAAAGGTGCTCGATTCGATGACCTCGTGATGGGCGGTGGCGGCCTCGGCCAAGGGAAGTTCCTTGCTGACCACCGGGCGGAGGGTGCCATTTTCCAGGCCGGCCCCCAAGGCCGCATGAATGGTTGCCAGATCCTGTTCGGAGGCGTTGAAGAGGGCCATGCCGATCACCATGGAATCCTGCGACATGGTGGCGCGGGGATCGATCTCGATGGTGCCGCGGTTCCCCACCACCACGACGCGCCCTCCCTTCGCCAGGGCCTGCAGGTCCATGGCGAGGTTCTGGTTGGCGAGCATCTCGATGATGACGTCCAGCCCCTGGCCGCAGGTCAGCTCCTTGGCCTTCTCCATGTGGTCGGGTTGGTGGTGATCGATCGCCTGGTGGGCACCCATCTCCAGCACGAGGCGCCTTCCCTGCTCGCTCCCCGCCGTGCCGATCACCCGCAATCCCGCTGCCCGGCCGAGTTGTACGGCAGCGATGCCGACCCCCCCGCTGGCCCCGTGGATCAGCACCTGCTCGCCCGGTTGCGCGTGTGCCTTCTGGAAAAGGGCTCGGTAACCGGTGGCATAGGGGACCCCCACGGCGGCGCCCTGCGAGAAGGAAAGGCCCTCCGGCAGGGGATGGGTCTGGAACTCCTTGCAGAGCGTCTTTTCGGCGTAGGTGCCGGTGAGGCACCAGGCCACGTAGACCCGCTGGCCGACCTTGCGGTGCTTGACGCCCGGCCCCACCGCCTCGATCACCCCTGCGCCGTCTATACCGGGGGTGTAGGGCGGGACGGCCACGTTGCCGTAGCTGCCGGAACGGATGTAGGTGTCAACGGGGTTGACGCCGACGGCGTACAACTTGACCAGAACTTGCCCCTCACCAGGGACCGGATCGGCCACCTCTTCGATCCGCATCACCTCCGGCGCTCCGTAACTGTTCACCATAATAGCTTTCATGTAGTGCCTCCTGATCTGTCATAGCGACTGCAGAAAACCTGTGACAACAGCAGTGGAGTATAGCACCTATGCTGGAGGGCTCAATTTGAGGGGCGGATTAAAGTCAAAGGCTTTGACCACCGATGACGCGGATTGTACGGATTTACGCGGAAAAAGATTCGGCGTGCCCTTTTTGCTGTTTCTGCGCAAATCCGTTAGATCCGAATTATCCGTGGTCCAATGCCTTCGACTTTATCGGTGCTTTTTATTGAGTTTGTGAGGATATATGGTAGAAATTGACTGCCCTCGAACAAACAGGAGGTCACCATGTCCAATTACTTTCACGCCCTGGTAACCGAGGAGAAGGACGGACAATTCGTCCGCCAGATCAGGGAACGGTCGGTCAACGACCTGCCGGAGGGTGAACTGTTGGTGAAGGTCCACTACTCCTCGCTCAACTACAAGGACGCCCTCTCGGCACTGGGCCGCCCCGGCGTGACCAAGAGGTACCCGCACACTCCCGGCATCGACGCGGCCGGCGAGGTCGTTTCCTGCGCCAACGGCGCCTTCGCCGCCGGAGACCAAGTGATCGTCACCGGTTACGATTTGGGCATGAACACCACCGGCGGCTACAGCCAGTACATCAGGGTGCCTTCCGCGTGGGCGGTCCGGCTTCCCAAGGAGCTCACCCTCAGGGAAAGCATGATCCTCGGCACGGCCGGCTTGACCGCCGGGCTCTCCCTCCACCAACTGGCGCGCGGCGGGGTCAGGCCCGAGGGAGGCGAGGTGCTGGTGACCGGGGCGACCGGTGGGGTCGGCAGCATCGCCGTCTCCATCCTGGCCAAGGCTGGGTACACAGTGGTAGCCGCCACCGGCAAGAGTTCCGAGCACGAATTCCTGCAGGCCTTGGGGGCGCGTCACATCATCAGCCGGGAAGAACTGCTGCGCGACGCCCACCACCCCCTGCTCAAGACCCGCTGGAATGGCGTGCTGGACGTGGTCGGCGGGGAGATGCTGGCCGCGGCCATCAAGTCCACCAACTATGGCGGCGTGGTCACCTGCTGCGGGCTGGCGGCCTCTCCCGAGCTGCCGCTGAACGTCTTCCCGTTCATCCTCAGGGCCGTCTCGCTGGTCGGCATCGACTCCGCACAATGCCCGACCGAGCTGCGTCGGGAGGTCTGGCAGCGGCTGGCCGGCGAATGGAGGCCGGAGCACCTGCTGCAAACCGCCACCGAGGTGCCGCTCGACGGACTGGAGGAGAGCTTCCACGCCATACTGAAGGGGGAATCGCGCGGCCGCACGGTGGTCAATCTCATCGACGCCTGAGCCCGATCTTCACGGATTACGGCAAACCTACACCTTTGACCACGGATGACACGGATTTGTACGGATCTACACGGAAAGAACATCCAACAGCTTTTACGTTCATGCCTGATTATCCTTCCGCGCTAATCCGTTAGATCCGCGTCATCCGTGGTCACGCTTTTGACTTTGTCTAAAATCCGCGCGCTGCAACAATTCACCGCACCCTGCCCCTTTCGCGCCTCCCAATCCAACCTAAACCACCTCTCTCTGTTTGCTGTTGACATTGGCCGGCGGTCGCTCTAAATTAGCGGCACTAAAAGGCTTCCTGCTCACTATCTTCCGCGAAGATCCGTTCAATCCGTGTCATCCGTGGTCTAAGCCTTTGACTTTTTCCGCACAGATCCTCACTCCAGAAATGGAACTCTTATACAAGCCGGTGTCGGACACTGCCGACACAGTATCAGTGGAGTTTTGCAGATGAGATTAGGTGACTTACTGGTTGAGGCGGGGAAACTGACTCAGGCCGAAGTGGAAGAGGCCCTGAAGGGACAGGCCATATTCGGCGGCAGGTTTGGTACCAACCTGATCGAAATGGGACTGTTGGACGAGCGCGAGCTCGCCCTGTTCCTGAGCAAGAAGACCGGGGTGCCCAACGCGACCACCGAACAGCTCATGGACGTCCCCCACCAGATACTCAAGCTCGTGCCGGAAGAGATGGTGAAGAAGTACCGGGTGATCCCGGTCGGGCTCAACAACCGGAAGCTGATCCTGGCCATGGCAGATCCCTCCAACTTCGCCGCCATCGACGAGATCTCGTTTGTCACCGGCTATATCGTGCAACCGGTCATCACCCCGGAAATCCGACTGATCACCGCCTTGGAGAAGCACTACAACATCAGGCGCGAAATGCGCTACATCAAGGTGGAGGGGGGAGGAAGGTACCGCGGCCGCCAACCCGTTACCACACCGACCACCCCAGCCCCGGAACCGGCCAGGCAGGCGATGCCGACCAGGCGCCCCCAGGCGAGCGCGACTCCCATCGAGATCGAACTGGAGGAGGCGGAGATCCTCGACCTGCCGCTGTTGTCGGAGTTGGAACCGCTGGAGGAGATGGAGGAGTTTCAGGCAGGGAACCTGCCGCCGGTGAGCGGCAAAAGCTCGTTTGGCGGAGAAATCGAGTTCGTCCAGCCGATCATGCCCCCCATCGGCTCGCAAGCGCGCGAACCGGAGAAGGACTACAGCCTGAAAGGGGTCCTGCTGGGCTTCACCGAGGCCGAAGACAGGGAAGACATAGCGGATCTTATCGTCAACTACGCCGCGCAGGAGTTCCACCGGTCGGCGCTTTTCCTGCTGAAAAACGGCAAGGCGAGCGGCTGGAAGGCGCTCTGCGAAAAGGTGGCGGTGGCGGACTTCAACAAGCTGGAGATCGACCTCGAGCAGCCGTCCGTGCTCAAGGTGGTCTCCGATACCAAGACCTTCTACATGGGTCCCATCCCGCCGACCCCCGCCAACAACGCGCTGCTGAAGGTCCTGGGGGGAGGCACCCCTCTCAACAACATCCTGGTGCCGCTGGTGATGGCAGGACGGGTGGTCGCCATCCTCTATGCCGAGGGAGCGACCCTGCGTCCCGACGAAGCGGCGGCCGACCTGCAGAGGCTGATGACCAAGGCGTCTCTGGCCTTCGAAATACTCATTTTGAAGAACAAAATCCTTTTGACATAGTTCATTATCACTGTCATAGTATCGCCACCTTCGACAAGAATCAGTTCTCCCTTAGCTGGAAATTTTTTTCTGAGATAACGGCACCGGGAACAGACTTACCTTTTCTGTCGCTCGCACAACAACTTCTACCGACGCAGGCGACCGCAACTTCCTTCTCCTGGATTAGACGAGTACCAGCCGCAAAGCCAGGCCAGATTGACTTTCACGGTCTCTACGCTAGATTATACGGGTATCTGAAAACGACCACCTGCTAGTAAGTGAAAGGCCAGCATGCACGTCTCCATCCGACAGGCCGAACTCATCCCCCTCGCACTCTATACCTTCATCGCTGTCGCGTTGATCGCCGGCCTGCTTGTGGCCGCGTGGTACCTGGGCTCCGGCCGGGACGCTATGGACAAGCAAGCTCCCTATGAATCCGGCGTCCTCCCCACCGGGACCGCCCGCCACGCCTCGCAAGTTCCCTTCTACCTGATCGCCATCTTCTTCATCGTCTTCGACGTCGAGGGCGCCTTCATCCTCACCTGGGCGACCTCCTGGGACCTTCTGGGGATCCCCGGCCTGGCCCATATCACCGTCTTCATCGTGGTCCTCCTTTTGGGGCTGGTCTGGCTCTGGATGAAGGGAGGCCTGGATTGGGGCCCCTCGGCAAGCCGAGGCGGAAGAAAGGCGTAGCCGGCATCTTAACGGTGGGCGAAGCCCACGCTACCTGCAATGCAATTGGAATCTTCGGAGAAAGTGTTGACCGACACCGACCGCGAACAAATACCCGATAACGTCATCCTCACCACCCTCGATGACCTCATCAACTGGGGGCGCGCCAACTCGCTGTGGCCGATGTTCTTCGGCCTCTCCTGCTGCTTCGTGGAGATGATGACCTCCTTCACCTCCCGCTACGACATCTCGCGCTTCGGGGCCGAGGTCCTGCGCGGCACCCCGCGCGAGGCCGACCTGATGGTGATCGCCGGCACGGTCTTCAAAAAGATGGCGCCCAGCATCCTGAGGCTCTACGACCAGATGGCTGAGCCCAAGTGGGTGATC
This sequence comes from Geomonas sp., assembly GCF_035254065.1. Taxonomy (GTDB): domain Bacteria; phylum Desulfobacterota; class Desulfuromonadia; order Geobacterales; family Geobacteraceae; genus Geomonas. Next base: position 1,259 of record NZ_DATFBA010000157.1, on the reverse strand, counting down.
TCCATGGGGAGCTGCGCCAACTCGGGGGGGATGTACGACGTCTACAGCGTGGTGCAGGGGGTGAACCAGATCCTGCCGGTCGACGTCTACGTGCCGGGTTGCCCGCCGCGGCCGGAGTCCTTCCTGCAGGGGCTCATCGAGCTGCAGCAGAAGATCAAGGCGAACGAGCGCCCGACCCGCCGCGTGCTGCACATGCAGGGGGGGAGCCAGGGGACCACGGCGCCGGTGCTGGTGGACGGGGTGAGCAAGGCCCGCGACACCCGCGGCCCCGGCATGGAGGGGATCGCCATCCGCGGCTCCGAGATGCAGCCCCCCTACTTTGCGGCGCCGCGCTCCGACGAGATGTGGCGCCCGCCCCAGCCCAAACTCGATTTCCCCGACTACGGCCTCCAGCAGGAATTGGCGGCCGCCTTCGGCCAGGAGGTGCGGCTCGATCCCTCCGGAGTGGACATGCAAACCTACCGGGTGCCCGCCCGGCTGGTGCCGGAGGTGCTCAAGTACCTGAAGAACCACGGCAGGACGCCGTTTCGCAGGCTGGAAGACATCGCCTGCGTGGACGAGTCCTGCCGCAGGGAGCGCGACAAGTTCCCCGACTTCACCGTCAACTACCATCTCACCTGTTTCGACGTCCCCGGCAGGATCAGGATCAAGGCCGACCTTCACGGCCAGCACCCCGAAATCCCCAGCGTCACAGAGGTCTTCCCCGTTGCCAACTGGTACGAGCGGGAGGCCTACGACATGTTCGGCATCCGCTTCGGCGGCCACCCGGACCTGCGCCGCATCCTGATGCCGCACGACTGGGAAGGGCATCCCCTGCGCAAGGAGCACCCGTTTCGGGCCACGGAAATGACACCCTATACTACGGAAGACGCCCGGCGGCACGGCCCGCTCGATGCAGCCGAATTTTTCAACCGCGTGGATGAGGAGACCCTGATCCTCAATCTCGGACCCCAACATCCGGGTACTCACGGAATAATCCGCCTGATCCTGAAGCTGGACGGAGAGGAAATCGTCGACATCGATTCGGATATCGGCTACCATCACCGGGGGGCGGAAAAAATCGGTGAACGCCAATCATGGCACCAGTTTCTGCCTTACACCGACCGGATCGACTACCTTGCCGGGGTGCAGAACAACCTTGCCTATGTAAATTCGGTGGAGCGTCTGTGCGGCATCAAAGTGCCGGATCGAGCGGTTCATATCAGGGTCATGCTGGCCGAGTTGTTCCGTATCGCCAGCCACCTGGTCTGGCTCGGCAC
>NZ_DATFBA010000156.1:0-9828 GCF_035254065.1 Geomonas sp. | reverse complement strand
GGGACCGCCCCGCCTCCGCCTCCGCTGCTGCCGCCTCCGCAGGCGGCCAGCTGGATCAGCGCGATGGCGCACAGTAACAGGGAACAAGCACAGACCGTCGATATGAAGTTCTTCTTTCGCATTGTCACCGTCCCTCCCTCTGTTAATGGATTCCCCCTTGGTTTTGGTAGTGATGGTATCCATAAAGTCTAGTCGCAGGAATGGGAAAGGCAAGGTCGTGCACGGGATTGGGCAGTCCTCCGTCATCCCTTCGACATCGAAGAAAGTCACAGCGAAGACGCTGTGACAACAAGAGGCGGGCATTGATCAAGAACAGGATCGCCCTTGCCAAAAATCGATGCTGGGGCATTATCTAGCACTATGGAAATCTCTCCCGATAGAGAAAGATCGGTGCACCTGCAGGTCGGCAGATTGAACAGGGTCGGCGTTGTCTTCTCCTGCCCGGGGCGTCATGAGGAAGCAGCCGGCTACCCCGCCGCCCGGGCCACCGGAAGAAACCTGGAGCTCCTGCTGGCGCTGCTTGGCGAGGCCCTTGGCCGCGACGATCTGACACGGGAGAACATTACCATCACCAACGCCTGGCCGGAGGTGGAATACCGGGAGAGGACGGGGCGGACGGAGGCGGGCGTGCGGGAGGTCCTGGCGCCGGAGAACGTGGAGAGGCTCAAGCGGGAGCTTGACGAGGTGGTCGAGTTGGTCATCTTCTGCGGCGGGAGGGCGAAAGCGCTGGCGCCGCTGCTGCGGCTGCGGCACCGCCCGCGCATGGTCTTCATAAAGCACCCCGGCCTGCGCGGACTCTCCACGATCCGAAGCGATGCCGACGGCCACCCGATTGCCGCTGCCGGTGCCGTAGCTTGCGCCGGGGGCGGCGCGGAGAGGAGAGCGAGGCAGGGGGAGAACACCAGGAGAAGGGTGGCGGTGCTGGTCGCTTCCATCTGTCAACAGCTGCGAGATCCGCAGCCAGACGACCAGGCGGGGGCGTGATTTTGCCTTGCAGCGCCGGGAGGCGGCGCAGATAGTTCCGGACAGGCAGAACAAGAACAGGAAAGGAGAATAATCACTATGAAAGTTATGATTGATCTGTGTGTGGTACCGCTGGGAGTGGGTGTTTCCTTGTCCCCCTACATCGCGGCTTGCCAGAAGGTGCTGGAGGAGGCCGGGCTGAAGACGGCACTGCACTCCTACGGCACCAACATCGAGGGGGAGTGGGACGAGGTCTTTGCGGCGGTGAAGCGCTGCCACGAGGTCATCCACCAGATGGGCGCCCCCCGCGTCACCACCACCATCAAGGTGGGGACGAGAACCGACCGCCTGCAGAGCATGGAAGACAAGATCAACAGTGTGAAGGCGAAGATGTAGAGGCCGGCGCTATTCCGACGCCGGCTCTCCGACGCTCAGCAGTTGGATCTCGAGGTCGACGTCACTGTCGGCGGGGATCTCCTCCCGTGGGTGCCGGGGGCGTTGGGGGATGTACTCCTCGACATCGCCGCCATCGCCGGGGCCGAATTCGTAGGAGATGCCGGGAGGGGATTCGTTTTCCTTGGAGAAGGGGATCAGCGGCACTTCCGCGGCGGGGATCCGGACGAGGCGCCGCTCTCCCGGCTGCATCTCGGCCAGTGCGCGTTCCAGGGTGGGGGCAATTCGGCCGGCGCCCAGCCAGAACTCCATGGTCTCCCCCTCACCGATGTGGCAGATCCGTCCGTCCTGCAAACTGCAGCGATATCTGAGCCTTACCTTCTGGGGTTTGTGCGCGTCCATGTCAGACCTCCGTTGCCCCAAACTATAGCAGACGGCCTCCTTTATACAATCAACGCTGGTCGCCGATCCAGGCGGCGCCGAACACCCCGGCGGAGTCGCCCAAGGCGTTCTTCAGGATGGGGGTGCGCAGCGCCTCGTGGAAGACGTAGCGACGGACCCAGTCGAGGCCGGCGCCGTAGAGCTCCTCGATGTTGGAGAGCCCGCCTCCCAAGACCACCGCGTCGGGGTCGAGGATGGAGATGATACCCCCGAGGCTGCGCCCGAAGTCCTCTAGGAAGGTCTCGAAGACCTCTTCGCAGCGCGGCTCGCCGGCCCTGGCCCCTTCCACGATGCGGTCCATGGGGAGTCTCTCCCCGAAGCGGGCCTGGAAGGCCCTTTCCACGCCGGAGCCGCTGATCTTGGTCTCCACGCACCCCCGGCTGCCGCAGTAGCAGGGGGCTCCGTGGGGGTCGACCGACATGTGCCCCCATTCCCCGCAGATCCGGTGGGGACCCTCCCTGACCACGCCGTCGATGCAGATGCCGCCGCCGCAGCCGGTTCCCATGATCACCCCGAAGACCAGTCCGTAGCCTTGGCCGGCACCCTGCCGGCATTCGGCGAGGGTGAAGCAGTCGGCGTCGTTTCTCACCTGCACCGGTCGTCCCAATAACCGCTCCAGGTCTGCCGGCAGCGGGTGCCCGATCAGGCAGTTGGAGTTGGCGTTACGTACCAGCCCGCTTTCGGCATCCACCGAGCCGGGGATGCCGATCCCTACCGAGTAGCGGCTGCCGCAGGGGCAAGCGGAGGCGGCCTCGCGCACCAGTTCGGCTAGCGAGGCGAGCACCGCCTCATACCCCTCCGCCAGCGGGGTGGCGCGCCGCTTCCGGAACAGGACGCCCCCCGCCGGGTCCAGCAGGATGCCCTCGGTCTTGGTCCCCCCCAGGTCGATGCCGATGCGGTACGGTCCTTCGCTCACTGCCACCCTCCGGTAACTTTTTTTGCCTCACTACACCTTCTGTCTGGTCAGACAGGTCAGAGTGTTGGAAAACAACAGGGATGAAGGGGGCAAACGGCATGAGCACAGTCATCCCGTTTATCCTCTCCATCCCTGTTTAGCGTGCTCTCTCGTCCCTATTCAAGGCTAGGCAGCCGGTTCCGGCTCCGCCTTTTTTTCCTTGAGGAAGACCACCACCGCGCCTTCGCCACCCATGTCCTGGGGAGCCTGCACGAACTCGGAGACCATCCCCTTGCCGGTTTCCCTGAGCCAGCCGGCTACCGCCGCCTTGAGCACCGGCTCGCCGGGAGAGTTGTTCCCTTTCCCGGTGATCACCAGCACCCCCTTCTGCCCGCGGTTATAGGCGCCGCGCACGAAGCGGTCGAGGTTTTCCAGCGCCTCGTCTTTGGTCAGCCCATGCAGGTCGAGCTGCAGGTCGATGCGGATGGTGCCGCGCCTGACCTGGCGCAACCGGTTGACCGGCACCGGGTGGGGCCGCTCATCCTGCTCGGGAAGCTGGTCGGCGAAGCGGACGTCGATCTTGAGCGCCTCGATCGCCTTCATGAACAGCTGGTCGTCCTCGGCGTTACGCTGGCCGCGCGCCTCCGCCTGGGCCTTGACCTGTGCGGGAGGGGGCGGGGCGGAGCCGATCCGCTGCACCCCCGCCATCGCTTCGAAGAAGAGGAGATCTTCCTCCATTTCCTCCCTGGTCTTGGCGGGCTTGGCGGGCGCCGCCTGTTTGGCCTTGGGCGCAGGCTGCCTGGCGGAGGAGGCCGCGGATTTCCCCTGCGGCGCTCCCGATTTCCCGGCACTTTCCTTCTGCTGATCGCCCCCCGCGAGGGCGACCCCCTTCAAGGCCTTGAACGGAGAGACGGAGAACTCCTTCTCCTTTGGTTTCGGCTTCTCTTTCTTCTTCATGGCCTGTTCCTGTCAGTTAAATTCGCCTACTCCTTGGCGACCAGCACGATCTCGATACGCCGGTTCTTGGCCCGCCCCTCGTCGGTATCGTTGGCTGCCACCGGCTTGTACTGCCCGTAGGCCACCGCCGCCAACAGCGAGGGGTCGATCCCCTGCTGCTGCAGGTACTTGGTAACGTTGATGGCGCGCGCGGCGGAGAGCTCCCAGTTGCTGGGGTAGCGCTTGGCGAGCCCTCCCACGATCGGGATGTTGTCGGTGTGTCCCTCGATCCTGATCGACTTGTCCTTGATGTTCTTGAGGATGTCGACCACCTTCTGCAGCACCTCCAGCCCCTCGGGCTTCACTTCCGCGTGGCCGGAGGCGAAGAGGACCGCCTCCACCATGTTGACGGTCAGCTTCCCCTTCAGCTCGGAGATGGTCACCTCGCCCTTGGAGATCTCGCTCTTCATCTGCTCCAGCAGGTCCTCGTAGGTCTTGCTGGTCTTCTGGACCTCGATCTCCTTCTGCTTTTGCATCTGGGTCAGCTGGGCCTGCAGCTGGCTCTTCTCGTCCTTGAGCTTCTTGTTCTCCTCTTCCAGGTCGGTCACCTTCTGGCTCAGTTCGCCGATCCGGCGGTTCTTGCTGTCCGAGGTGGTCTTCAGCGATTCTTCGAGCCCCTTCTTGCTGGCGGACAGGGCGTCCCGCTCGCCGGTCATGGCGGAGAGGTCCCCTTTCAGGGCCTCCACCTCCTTCTTGAGCTGCCTGTTTTCCTCCTGCAGCTTGCCATAGGCGGTCTGCTGCTCCTGCAGGTTCTTGGCTAGCCCCTCGGCCTCCAGCTCCTTCTGGTGGTAGGTCCCGCTGGTCACGCAGCCGGACAATGCCAGAGCTAACACCGCCAACATGCCAATACGACGTCCCTTCATAGCTGCTCCTTCCGGTTTGAAGTGGGCCCCCGGCCTGGTCGGTGGGGGCCCGACTTGTAATTATTGCCTGTGGGGTGGATGTTTCAATGAAAAAATTTCCGTCGTGAGCCGGGGCGTGAACGGCGAGGGGAGGTTCCTTGACATAGGGGAGGGGTGCCTATTGCACAATGTGGCGCGCATTAGCTCCCTCCAATTGGGCGTGGTATACTACAGAAATTCCCGGGGGATGTCAATGAGGAGTCTCTAGCCGGGGGCGTCATGCGAAGGGGGTGTCAGTCCAAGCGGGGGGGGGAGGGCCATGGTAAGCGAAGCAGGCGGGCGGCTTGCCGACCGCAAGGAGGGAGCTACCGATTCCGGGCTGGAGATCGCCACCTTGCTGCTCAGGTCCGGCCATCTCACCGATGAGCAGTTGCGCTACGCGCAGCGGGTGAAGGGGAAGCTCGTTTCCCAGCCGACCCTGGTGGCGGTCATGCTGGAGCTGGGCTTCTTCAGCACCGAGCAGCTTCGGGAGACCCTGCGCAGCAACATCGTCTCGGTCAAGCTGGGGGCGCTGCTGGTGGAGCTTGGCTACCTGAAGCCGGCCGAACTGCAGGTGGCGCTCGGCATCCAGCGCGACACCGACAATTCCAAGATGCTCGGCGAGATCCTGGTGGAGCAGCGCTTCATCGAGGAATACACCCTGGCCGAGGTGATCGCTTTCCAGCTCGGCTACCCCTATCTCGATCTGGACGCGGCCGAGATCGACCGGGGCCTGCTGGCCAAGGTGCCGCCCCACTGGGTCGCGCAGCACAGCTTCATCCCGGTCAGGCAGCAAAACGGCTCGGTGCTGGTGGCCATCGCCGACCCCCTCAACATGGAAGGGAGAAAGACCGCCGAGAAGTTGTTCGGTGCCGGTACCATCTTCGCGATCGCCACCCACAAGGGGATCAGGGAGGCCTTCACCACCCTGAAGCGCGGCATCGTGCAGGGGGAGGGGCCGGCCACCGACGAGCACACGGTGACCGGTATCGTGAATTCCATCTTCGAGGAGGCCTTGAAGGACCGGGCCAGCGACATCCACATCGAGCCGATGCGCGGCGTGCTCAGGGTCCGCTTCCGCCGCGACGGCATGCTCAACCTCTATCGCGACTTCGCCAAGGAGCTGGCGCTCCCCATCGCCAGCCGCATCAAGGTGATGGCCGAGGCCGACATCGCCGAGCGGAGGCGCCACCAGGACGGCCGCATCTGCTACGAGAGCGCCAAAAGCGGGGTAATCCTGGACATGCGGGTCTCCTTCTACGTGACGGTGTACGGGGAGAAGATCGTGCTGAGGCTGCTCAGCAAGAAAGGGGAGCAGCTGCTCGACCTCAAGGAGATCGGCATGCCCGCGCGCATGCTCGACCGCTTCATGGACGATGCCGTCGACACCCCGAGCGGGGTGCTGATCGTGACCGGCCCCACCGGCAGCGGCAAGACCTCCACCCTGTACAGTTGCGTCCACTACCTGAACAACCTGCACACCTGCATCGTCACCGCCGAGGAGCCGGTCGAGTACGTGATCGAGGGGATCGCCCAGTGCTCCATCAACCAGAAGATCGGGGTCACCTTCGAGGAGACCTTGCGGCACATCGTTCGCCAGGACCCGGACGTCATCGTGATGGGGGAGATCCGCGACAGCTTCTCGGCCGATACCGCCATCCAGGCGGCGCTCACCGGCCACAAGGTGCTTACCACCTTCCACAGCGAGGACAGCGTGGGGGGCCTTCTGCGCCTGATGAACATGAACGTGGAGCCGTTTCTGATCGCCTCCACCGTGGTCTGCGTCCTCTCCCAGCGGCTGTTGCGCCGGGTCTGCAGCTCCTGCAGCGAGAGCTACCTCCCCACCCCGGTTGAGCTGCGCAGGATCGGCTACAGCCACCAGGAGCTGGCCGGCGCGGAGTTCAGGATCGGCAAGGGGTGCGCCAAATGCCGCTACAGCGGCTACCACGGCAGGATCGGCATCTTCGAGGTGCTGATCATGAACGAGATGGTGAAGGATGCCATCCTCTCCAAGAAGACCTCCTACGAGATCCGCAAGATCTCCACGGAAACCACCGGCCTGGTGACCCTTTTGGAGTCGGGGCTCTGCAAGGCGGCCAGGGGTATCGTTTCACTGCAGGATGTGGTCAGGATGCTGCCCAGGATTGGGAAGCCTCGTCCGATCGCCGAGATCCGGCGACTCTTGGGGGAATGAGCGATGCAGACACGACCGTTCGTCGAAGTGATCAGGGAGCAGCTGGAGTCGGAAACCCTCAACCTGCCGATGTTCCACCCCATCGCCCTCAAGCTGCAGTCGGTGCTGGCGGCCAAGGACTTCACCATCGAGCAGGTGGTGGGGCTCATCATCAAGGACCAGGCGCTGACCAGCCAGATCCTGAGGCTCGCCAACTCGGCCATGTTCAGCGGGCTGGCCAAGGTGACCACCATCACCGAGGCGGTGGTGCGGCTGGGGGCCCGGGAGATCGCCTCGGTGGCCATGCTGGCCTCCCAGCAGAACAGCTACCACAGCTTCACGGTCCCCGACATCAAGAGCCACTCGCAGCAGCTCTGGAAGCACGCCATCGGCTCGGCCATCGGCGCGAGGTGGCTGAGCGAGAAGACCGGCTACAAACAGCTGGCCCAGGAGGCCTTCATCGCCGGCCTGCTGCACGACATCGGCAACCTGCTGATCCTCAAGGTGATGGAGGGGATATCCCTGGCGGAGCAGGAAGGGAAGGGGGCCCCCTCGCGGGAGCTGATGACGGAGATCATGAGCGCCATGCACACCGAGTCAGGGTACGCGCTTTTGCAGAAATGGAACCTTCCGGAGGTCTACTGCACCATCGTCCGCGACCACCACAAGGAGCAGGCCGACACCAACAACGTGCTGCTGAGCCTGGTGCGCCTGGTGGACAACACCTGCCGGAAGCTCGGGATCGCCGGCAACCCCGACCCCCAGCTGATGCTGGCCGCCACCGTGGAAGCGCAGGCGATGGGTATCAAGGAGATACTGCTGGCCGAGCTGGAGATCATGATCGAGGACGCCATGGAGATGGTCACTTCCGCTGCCTGAGGAACTCCAGCATGGCCTGGTCGAAGAGCCGCGCGATCTCCTGCTTCTCGCCCCGCTCGCGGGCCACCAGGGTGGAGCGGACCTGGCAGCCGAGGAAGGCGGTCAATAGCAGCAGGCCGACCGCCAGGCGCCGGGCGCCGAGCGAGGGTTGGTAGGGAGCCGGGGCGGGGGCTGCCGGCCTGACCGGCTGCTGGGAAAGCTGCCACATCTGCTGGGCCGAGATGTAGGCGATCAGCCGGTCGCGGTCGGCCTCGTCGATGAGCCGGTAGCGGAGCGCGGTGCTGAAGTGGTCGCGATCGGCGGAGGCGGTAACCTGCACCACCTCGCCGACCACCTCCAGCACCTTTCGGGGTGGGGGAAGGTAGATACCGAGCTCCACCAGTATCCCCGGGTGGAGCCGTTCTTTCATGTTGAGCCGCATCCCGCCGCCGCTGATGTTGACCGCGACCGGGGGGGCGGCTTCTCTTCGTTCCACCCCGGCCAGGATCTCTTTCCTGAGTGAGTCGAGTTCCGGGGCCTCGCCCGGGTCGGGTAGCTGGGAGGCGAACTCAGCGGCCCAGCGGCACTGCCGCCAGCGTTCCCGTATCTCCTGCGGGAGTTGGGAGGGGGGGAGCCGGAAGTCCAGCTGAAGGGAGAGGTCCTGGCGGTAGAACTCCCGCTGCTCGTAGGGGGCGACCTGGTCCAAAAGGCGCAGCACCAGGCGGTGCGGCCTCTTCAGGGCGATCAGGCTGCCGTTGCAGCCGAGGCCGCTGGTGCCATCCAAGAGGTTCAGGTGGATGGTGCGGCCGAGCTGGAGGCAGGCCTGCGGGTGGAGCAAGTCGCGGGAGAGTTCGATCTCCACCAGGTCGCGCTCAAGCGAGCAGACCTTCCCCCATTCCTGGAAGGGCGCCCCCTCTGCAAGCGGTACCGCGAGCCGCACCCTCCGCCCGGCGAAGAACTGTTTGGCGTATGCTGCCGATTCCCCTGACATGGCCCTCCCCCGGCTGGACGCAATCTAGACCAGTCTACAGCGGAAAAGGTGGGGCGCAACGGCGAGCGGTAGGGGCCCAGAGCACAAAAAAAGGGCACCCACGGGGGTGCCCCTACAGCTCGTTGCGAGCCTTCAATCAGTGTGCCTCGCTCCAGTTCCTGCCGAAGTTCAGATCGACCTTGAGCGGCACGGCGAGCGGCAGCGCGTTCTCCATCTCGGTCCTCACCAGCTCCTCCATCAGCTCGCGCTCCGCCTCCGGGACCTCGAAGACCAGTTCGTCGTGCACCTGCATGATCAGCCGGCTCTTCACCCCTTCCTCGCGCATTCGGCGGGTGACCGCGATCATGGCGGCCTTGATGACGTCGGCCGCCGATCCCTGGATCGGGTAGTTGGTGGCGTTTCGCTGGGCGAAGGCGCGCACGTTGCCGTTCTTGCTGGCGATGTCCGGTATGGAGAGCCTGCGACCCAGGATGGTGGTCACGAAGCCGCACATCTCGGCCTCGCGGATGCAGTGGTCCAAGAAGCTCCGGGCGCCCGCGTGCCGCTCGAAGTAGCTGTCGATGAAGGCCTTGGCCTGCTTGGGGGTGACCCCCAGCTCCTTGGCGAGGCTGAAGGCTCCCTGCCCGTAGATGACGCCGAAGTTGATCACCTTCGCCTGGCGCCTCATCTCGGGGGTGACCATCTCCGGGAACATCCCGAACACCTCCACCGCGGTCCGCAGGTGAATGTCCTCGCCCAGGGCGAAGGCCTCCCGGAGCACGGGGTCGCCCGACATATGGGCCAGCACGCGGAGCTCGATCTGCGAGTAGTCGGCGGAGAGCACCAGGCTTCCCGGCTCCGCCACGAAGGCACGCCGGATGCCGCGCCCCTCTTCACCGCGCACCGGGATGTTCTGCAGGTTGGGCTCGCTCGACGACAGCCTGCCGGTGTTGGTGACCGCCTGGTTGTAGGAGGTGTGCACCCGGCCGGTGACCGGATCGACCATCTTGGGAAGCGCGTCCGTGTAGGTCGACTTGAGCTTGGAGATGCTCCGGTACTGCAGAAGGAGCTTGGCCACCTCATGCTCATCGGCCAGCCGCTCCAGCTCCTCCACATTGGTGGACCAGCCGGTCTTCCCCTTGGTCTTTTTCCCCACCGGCAGCTGCATCTGCACGAAGAGCATCTCCCCCAGCTGCTTGGGGGAGTTGATGTTGAAGGGGCCTCCCGCCAGTTCGTGGATGCGCGCCTCCAGCTCGAC
>NZ_DATFBA010000155.1:0-3732 GCF_035254065.1 Geomonas sp. | reverse complement strand
GGGTTCGAAGATCCTGTCCAGCAGCGCCTCCTCCATGCCGAGGCCGTTATCGGACACGGTGAGCGCGGCGTAGCTACCGGCTCCTTCGAAGCCGTGCTTCCGTGCCAGCTCGTCGTCTGCCTGCTGGCGGCTGGCGGCGATGGTGAGGCGCCCCCCCTCCGGCATGGCGTCCCGGGCGTTGGTGGCAAGGTTCATCAGCACCTGCCCCAGCTGGGAGGCGTCGGCCATCACCGTCAACGGCTGGCTGGCGGGCTGGATGGCCAGCTCGATGTCCTCGCCCAGCAGCCGCGACAAAAGGTGTGCCACCTTGTCCACCACCTCGTTCAGGTCCACCGGCTGGGGGGCGAGCGGCTGCTTGCGGCTGTAGGTGAGCAGCCGCTGGGTAAGGGTGGAGGCCCGCTCGCTGGAGGCGATCAGCTTGTTCAGGTAGTTCCTGGCCGGGGACTCCCGCTCAAGCTTGCGGTCGATCAGCGAGGTGTAGGCGAAGATCGCGGTCAGGATGTTGTTGAAGTCGTGGGCGATACCCCCGGCCAGGGTCCCCAGCGCCTCCATCTTCTGGGACTGCCGCAGCTGCGCCTCCAGGAGCTTCTTGTCCGCCTCGGCCTGCAGCTGCTCGGTGATGTCCTGGATCACCTCGATGAAGCCGGTGGCGGTGCCGTCGGCGCCCAGCACCGGGAAGGCCCTGATCCTGACCGAGAAGCGGCTGCCGTCCTCGCGGACCCCCTCGGTCTGGACGCTGGCGGGCTGCCCGCTGCGCATCGCCTGGGTGCCGGGGCAGTGGCGGCAGATGGCGCCGCGCTTCTCGAACTCGCGGAAGCAGTGGCTGTGGACGATGTCGGCCGGATGGCGGTTGAACATCCTGGCGGCCGCCGCGTTGGTCATCACGATCCGGTGGTCGGCGTCGATGAGCGTGATGCCCAGGTCGATGTTGTCCACCAGCGAGCGGTAGCGGTTGATGCTGTCGCACAAGGCGGCCTTGGCCTGTTCGCGTTCGGTGATGTCCCGGAAGCTGATCACGCGCCCGACCACGATGTTGTCGATGCGCTGCGGCTTGGAGACCCGCTCGAAGACCCGGCCGTCCTTGAGCTCCACGACGTCCCGGGAATCGAGCTCCGGCTGTTCGTAGAGCAGTTGGGTGATGGCGAAGAACTTCTCCGGATCCCTCACCTGTTCCTTGGCGTACAGCCTCATCTGCATGTCGTCGCCGATGTCGAGCAGTTCCTGGGGGAGGTTCCACATCTCGGCGAACTTCCGGTTGTAGGTGGTGATCCTGCCGTCCAGGCCCCGTACCAGGATGCCGTCGGCGGTCGACTCCAGGGTGGCGTTCAGCAGCGAGACGGTATGCCGCGCCGCTTCCTCGCTCTTCTTGCGGTCGGTGATGTCCTCGATGGTCTCGATCACCGCGGCCAGTTCCCCTGCCGCCGTGTGGATGGGGGCCGCGTAGAAGGAGAGGTAGCGATCCATCCCGTTCAGATGCCGGTACCACCCCTCGGCGTGGAAGCCCTCCCCGGTTTCCCGGCAGCAGGGATAAAAGGAGGCGATCTTGGTGCCGCCGTCGATCACCAGGTCGGCCAGGGTAGGTCGGTCGTGGCCGAAGAAGGCCCGGCCGTGCCCAGCGGTCCCCACCAGTTCCGCCGCGGTCACCCCGGTGATCCTCTCGCAGGCCCGGTTCCAGTGCAAGATCCGGTGGTCGGCGCCCAGCACGAAGGTGGGGAGCGAGGAGTGCTGCAAAAGGCTCAGCTCGAACTCCTTCTCCGCCTGCAGCGCGCTCTTGTTGCTCGCTATCTTCCCCATCAGGGCGTTGAAGGCGACCGCCAGTTCTTCGATCTCGTCGCGGGAATCGATCCGCACCGACTCCGCCACCGTGTCCACGCCGGAGAGGGTGGTGACCTGCCTGGTGAAGGAGAGCAGCGGGGCGAGCAGCGTGCGCATGGCGAGCCCCACCAGGCAGACGGCGGCCGCCACCATGATGACCAGGGCGGAAAGCATCCTCGTCCTGATCCGCTCGATCGGTAGGTAGGCCTCCTGCAGCGGGTAGTTGGCCGAGAGGAGCCAGCCGGTGCTGTGCAGTTGCCGGAAGGAGCTCAAAAGCCTCACCCCGGCGGAGTTGCGGTTCTCGGCGGTCTCTTGCGCCCCTTGCAGCGCACGCTCGATCCCGGCGTTGACCCCTGGCGGGATGCGGGTGAGTATCCTCTCCCGGGCGTGATGCACCACCAGCACCCGCTGCTGGTTCAGGATGTAGAAGTACCCCTGCTTGCCGATCTTGCCGTCCGCCACCTCCCCCAGGAAGTTCTCCTTCATGAGGTTCAGCCTGCCGGCCAGCACGGCCAGCACCTCCCCCTTCTTGCCCAACACCGGGGCGGTGAAGAGCACCATGGGGTCGGATTGCCGGTTGCCGCACAGGTAGGGGTCGGATATGCGCGGCGACCTCTCCCTGATGCTCCGCGCGGTCTCCTCCGCGAAGGGGCAGTCCTTGCGGAACTCCTGCGGCGCGTCGACCGTGGAGGCCAGCAAACGCCCGCCGGGGGCGACCAGGAACAGGCCGCTTTCGAACATGGAGGCGGTATCGATCCTGTCGGCCAGGAAGCGCCCTGCCAGCGCCGGGTCCCGCAGCGCACCGGCGGGGATGGACCTGGCAACGTCCACCAGTTCGTTTCGGTACAGCGAGATCTTGTAGTCGAGCTGCTTCGCCATGGCGGAGGCGAGGGTCGCCTGCTGTTCGGCGATCGCGACCTTGAGCTGCTTTTCGACGTCTGCCAGGGTTACCAGGGTCAAAAGCGAGAGCAGCCCGGCCACCAGCAGCGACACCAGCACGGTGATCTTGGTTTTGAGACTCAAGGAAAACATGGGATCCTCACGTGGTGGCCGGTTGGCGCAGCGCGGCCCTTCCCGGGGGGGCGCCCCCCGGCATTGCTTCAACCCGGTTGCGTCCGTTGTGCTTGGCGAGGTACAGCGCCTGGTCCGCCCGCTTCAGAAGCGACTCCGAATTGTCGGCACCGTCCGCCATAAGCGAGGCTGCACCGACGCTTATGGTGACGCCGCCCTCCTGCCGCAGGGCCTCGAAGCGGAGCGCGGAGACCGTTTCGCGCAGCCGCTCGGCGACCTCGACTCCCGCCTGCAGGGAGGTGCCGGGGAGGATGATGGCGAACTCCTCCCCCCCGTAGCGCGAGGCGACGTCGTAGCTGCGCAGCACCTTGCGGAAGGTGTCCGTTACCGCCACCAGCACCCCGTCTCCCGCCTGGTGCCCGTACTGGTCGTTGACCGCCTTGAAGTGGTCGATGTCGACCACCAGCAGGGTAAGCTCGGAGTCGAGCCGCTTCGCCCTCTGCAGTTCGGCTTCCAGGATCTCCGTGAAGAAGCGCCTGTTGTAGAGGCTTGTCAGGGGATCGGTGTTGGAGAGCTGTTCGAAGTGGCTCCTGGCCGCCCTCAGGTCGTCCTGCAGCATCTTTATCTTCAGGTGGATCTTCACCCTCGCCACCAGCTCCGCCATGTCGAAGGGCTTGGTCAGGAAGTCGCTGGCCCCCTCCTCGAGCCCCTTGAGCTTGACGTCGCGGTCGTGGTTGCCGGTGAGGATGATGATCGGGATGTCCTTGAGCTGCGGACGGTTGTGCACGAGCCGCAGGAACTTGAGCCCGTCCAGGTGGGGCATCTCCACGTCGCACACCACCAGGTCCGCCAGGTTCTCCGCCAGCGAGCGGAACCCCTCCAGGCCGTTTTCCGCGGTGCGGTAGC
>NZ_DATFBA010000154.1:0-11400 GCF_035254065.1 Geomonas sp. | reverse complement strand
GGACGTGGTGGTCATCCCGACCAACCGTCCGCTGTTGCGCCCGGACTTCCCGGACGTCATCTACAAGACCGAGCGCGAGAAGTTCAACGCGGTCATCAACGAGATCAAGGAGCTCAACGAGAAGGTGCAGCCGATCCTGGTCGGCACCATCTCGATCGAGAAGTCCGAGGAGCTCTCCGAGCTCTTGAAGAAGCAGAACATCCCGCACTTCGTCCTGAACGCCAAGCAGCACGACAAGGAAGCGGAGATCGTCGCCCAGGCCGGTCGCAAGGGGATGGTCACCATCGCTACCAACATGGCAGGCCGCGGTACCGACATCCTCCTGGGGGGCAACCCCGACGGCCTGGCCAGGCAGGAGTTCGGCGGCACCCCCGAGTCGAAGACCGAGGAGTTCATGGATGCCTTCGAACTGGCGGTGGCCAAGGAGATGTCCGAGCAGGAACTCTTGAAGATGGTCGAGAAATTCCGCGAGGTGAGCAAGATCGCCGGCGACTACATCAAGGAGCATGACGAGTTCGTCTTCGACGATCTGCGTGCGCTGGTCCTGGCCGAAAACCAGCGGGAGTTCGATCAGCTGGTGGCCAAGTACAAGCCGGGCTGCGCGGTGGAGCACGACGAGGTGGTCAGCCTGGGCGGCCTGCACATCCTGGGCACCGAGCGCCACGAGTCGCGCCGCATCGACAACCAGCTGCGCGGCCGTTCCGGCCGCCAGGGCGACCCGGGCTCCTCCCGCTTCTACCTCTCGCTGCAGGACGACCTTCTGCGCATCTTCGGCTCCGAACGCGTCTCCATGATCATGGACAAGCTGGGGATCGAGGAAGGGGAGGCCATCACCCATGGCCTGATCACCAAGGCGATCGAGAACGCCCAGAAGAAGGTCGAGGCACACAACTTCGAGATCCGTAAGCACCTGATCGAGTACGACGACGTCATGAACAAGCAGCGCGAGGTGATCTACACCCAGCGCAAGGAGATCCTGGCCGGCAACGAGATCAGGGAGAGCTTCCTCGGCATGGTGGAGGAGGCCGTCACCGATATCGTCACCGCCTTCACCATCGACAAGACCCCCGCCCGCGAGTGGGACTGGCAGTCCATCACCGATACCGTCTTCAAGGTGTTCGGTTACCAGCTGGACCTGCCGGCCGAGACCATCGAGCGGCTGACCGTGATCAACTTCGGCGATTACCTTCGTGAGGAAGCCGATCGCCTCTTCTCCCAGAAAACGGCCGAGTTCGGCGACGAGCTGATGGACCACCTGATCAAGGTGATCATGCTGCAGGTGATCGACGCCCAGTGGAAGGACCATCTCCTCTCCATCGACCACTTGAAGGAAGGGATCGGCCTGCGCGGCTATGGGCAGAAGGACCCCAAGCAGGAGTACAAGCGGGAAGCGTACAAGCTGTTCATGGACATGATGGCCCGCATCCGGGAAGAGGTCGTGGAGAAGATCTTCTGGGTGCAGGTGGCGCGTCAGGAAGACATGCAGTACGTCGAGGAGACGGACGAAGAGGGGCAGTCGGTGATGGTGCCCATGGCGCCGCGCATGTCCTTCAACCTGGCCGAGGAGGCCCCCGTCCTGCAGGCTCCCGCCAAAGGGGCCAGGACCACCGGCCGCAACGACCCCTGCCCCTGCGGCAGCGGCAGGAAGTACAAGAAGTGCTGCGGCAAGTAGCAAGGCCAACGGCGAGATCGAGATCAAGATCAAGATTGAGGAAAGGCCGAAAGGCAGCAAGACGAGATCAAGATTAAGATTAAGATTGAGGTAAGGCCAGCAGCAAGATTAAAATTAGATGGCAGGGTTTCTTAATCTCAATCTCGACCTTGATCCCGCTTTTAAGAGGTTTGCCATGTCACTGAAAGGTTTTCAGTTCTCCGCCGTTGAGGCGGCCATCAAGAAGCCGGGACGTCTCGACCTGGCGCTGATCTTTTCCCAGGACCCGGCCCAGGTGGCCGCGGTTTTCACTACCAACAAGGTGCAGGCCGCGCCGGTGGTGATCTCCCGCCAGCGCGCCGCCAACGGCAGCGCCCGGGCGCTCATCGTCAACAGCGGCAACGCCAACGCCTGCACGGGCGAGCAGGGGATGACCGACGCCCTCGAGTGCGGCCGCCGCGTCTCCGAACTGCTCGGCCTGCCCGACGACGAGCTCTTGATCGCCTCCACCGGCGTGATCGGCCAGGCCCTCCCCATGGACCGCTTCCGCAAGGCTATCCAGCCGCTGGTGGACGGGGTTGCCGTGGGGACCCTGGAGGACGTGGCCGACGCCATCATGACCACCGACACCTTCCCGAAGCTGGAGCGCCGCCGCGGCGAGGCCGGTGGGGTAGGGTACGCCATCGAGGGGGTCGCCAAGGGCGCCGGCATGATCCAGCCCAACATGGCAACCATGCTCTCCTTCCTGGTCACCGACGCCGCCGTCGATCCCGATTTCCTGAAGAGCGCCTTCACTGAGGCGGTGGATGGCTCCTTCAACGCCATCACGGTGGACGGGGACACCTCGACCAACGACACCGCGCTGATCATGGCCAACGGTGCTGCCGGCAACCCGGTCATCAAGGCGGGCACCCCCGAGGGCGCCTCGTTCCTGGCCCTTTTGCACGACGTCCTCTTGTCGCTGGCCAAGCAGATAGTGAAAGACGGCGAAGGCGCCACCAAGTTCGTGGAGATCAGGGTGAAAGGTGCCGAAAGCCATGCCGACGCAAAGAAAGCGGCGCTGTCGGTGGCCAACTCCCTGCTGGTGAAGACCGCCTTCTTCGGTCAGGACGCCAACTGGGGGAGGATCATCGCCGCCGTGGGTTACGCCGGCATCCCGATGGACCCCGACCGGGTGGAGATCCGTTTCGACGACGTGGTCATGGCCCGGCACGGCATCTTTGCCGGTGGCGACGCCGAGACGGCCGGAACCGAAGTCTTGAAGCAGAAGGAATTCACGGTCACCATCGATCTTCATATCGGTGCCGGCGAAGCCGCGGTCTACACCAGTGACCTCTCCTACGACTACGTGCGGATCAACGCCGACTACCGCACGTAAAGAGCACTTTCGCGGATCTTGCTCTGTCCCACCTATAGCGTCCCCTCCCCTTCAAGGGGAGGGACAGGGTGAGGATGGGGGCGCGCCCGGCGCCAAACTGCTTACCCTGAAAGTTGAATCATCTGCTGGAGGCATAATGACTTTTACCAGGCTTCTAACTTCGGCACTTGCAGCAACACTCTTCTGCCTGACCCTCCTCTCGCAGGCGCAGGCGAGCGACCTGAAGATCACGGAGATGGCGGTGACCACCAAGATCGTCAAGGGGAATCCCATCGACTCCGTTTGGCGGATCTCGTCCTCCTCGGTCAAGGCGCTCTACTGCTTCACCCGCATCACTGCCCCCAAAGGGACCGACACCACCATCAAGCATGTCTGGTTCCTGGACGGGAAAGTGGTGCATGAAGACGAGATGCCGGTGAAAGGCTCCCACTGGCGCACCTACAGCAGCAAGGATGTCGAGAAGGGGATGTCGGGCGACTGGCGTTGCGAGGCCCAGGACGAGGACGGTAAGGTTCTGAGGTCCGTTAGTTTCAAGATGAACGGGAAATAGCAGGTTGAAGGAAAGAAGGCATATCCACGTCGCCTGCGCCATCATCGAGCGGGACGGCCTGGTGCTTTCCGCGTTGCGAAGCGCCTCCATGCATCTGCCGTTGAAGTGGGAATTTCCCGGCGGGAAGATCGAGCCGGGCGAAGGCCAGGAAGAGTGTTTGCAGCGCGAGCTGGTCGAGGAGATGGGGGTGCAGATTTCGGTGGGGCGCCCCCTTACCCCGGCCACCCACCACTACGAAGCGTTCACCGTCACCCTTTATCCGTACATCTGCAGCATCGTTTCCGGCGAGATAGTCCTGCACGAGCATTCCGAGATCACGTGGCTCCCTGCCCAGCAGATGCACGAACTCGACTGGGCCGACGCCGACCTCCCCATCATAGCCGAGTACCAGCGCCTCACCCGTCCAGAATAGCCCCGCGCCGCCACCGCCTCCGGCGTGTCCATCTCATCCACCCCGTCCAGGCCGTCCACTTCGTCCACCCCCAACACCAGTACCCGCACCTCACATTTCAAACTCCTGCGTGTCCTCGATCAGCTCGTAGAGCTCATCCAGCTCCTCCTGTCCCAACTGGAGGAGGGAGGTTTCCGGCAGACCCAACATGTCGATGGAGGTGTCGCGGACCGTGCCGATCCCCTTGTATTTGCAGGCGGCGTTCAGAAAGCGCACCGTGGTCAGCACGGTGTCCGAGGTGTCGAAGGTGACGTCATGATGGTTGGCGACCACGTTGCTGTACATCTTGGGCATGTTCCAGTGCTGCATGAGCCGGCAGCCCTGCTCGACATGCAGCTCCGCGAAGATCTCCAGCAGCAACTCCTCTTCCAGGGCCGCCTGCGCCACCCCTGCCTTGTTCAGCCGCTCCAGGGCCTTCAAGAGGTACAGCTTCCCCACGTCGTGTAGGAGCCCCGCCATGTACGCCTGTTCCGCGTACTGCGGATAACCGGCGTTCCGGGCCGCCCACCGGCTGCCGATTGCGCAGGCGTGGCTATGAAGCCAGAGAGACTGCATGAAGCCGTGAATCACGATGTTTTCAGACGCGTGCAGGCTGGCCTGTGACGCCGCCATCGCCAGGTTGGCTACCTGCTGCGCGCCCAGGCGGATCACGGCGTCCTTGATGGTCTCCGTGCGGACCCGGCCGATGTAGATGGTGGAGTTGGCCATCTTCAGGATCTGACCCGCCAGCGACTGGTCCTCGTTGGCGAGGTCGATCACCTCATCCATCTTGAAGTTGGGAGTCTCCAGCAGGTGCTGCAGTTTGATCGCTATGGGATGGAAAACCGGGAGTTCTATCGGTTGAATAGTCAGCAGCCGCCTGATGGTAAGCGAGAGGGCCATGCAGATCTCCTAAGGGAAAATATTATTCCTTATCGGCCGGCATCTCTCTATCTTTAATCCAAAAGAGGTGGTGCAAATGGTTGGAATAGTGAAGGGGGCCCGCGACGCAGAAAGGGGACTGGCTCCGAAGGTGCCAGTCCCCCTTGCATCTGTCCGAATGTTCCCTCTCCCGAAGGGGGAGGGCTAGGGAGGGGGAGCACTGCCTGCTTTTCGGGAGGGCCGAATAAAAAAAGGGGACTGAATAAAAAAAGGGGACTGGCACCTGTCGGAGCCAGTCCCCCATTGCTCGTGTCGGCCCCAGCGGCGTAAACTACAGCGCGCCGCCACAGAAGCTGCAGACGTTCAGCCAGCGCTGGATCTGCGCTTCCTGCTCAGGCCATTCGCTCCCCAGCCTCAGCTTCAGGAAGGTGGCGAACAGCGAGTCGAACAGCTGGCTCCCTTTCTCGAGGAGCACCATCCGCTCGAAGAAGACCGCTTCGCGCTCCATTGCCTCGTCGGTGGTGTTGTCCTTCTCGATCTTCACGGAAGGGGATTTGAAGGAGGCGAAATGGAACAGCTCCCCCTTCAGGGTCATCTTCCAGTGCTCATCCTCGCTGGTCTCCAGGTGCAGGGTCGCCTCGGTGATCTGCTTCCTGTTCAAAAGCGCGCTCCTCACCTCGTTGAAGTGGTCCTGGGGACCTGCCACGGTGATCTTCTGGGCGCCGTTTTCCCCGGACCCGAGCAGCACGACGCGGTCGTCCAGGTAGCCCACGAAACGCTCGTTGTCCAGCAGGATGCCCGGCTGGTTGACGGCGTACTCGGAGGCCTCGTTCATGGTCTGGAACATGAGCCAGAGCATGAAGTCGGTCCCCAGCCACTGGTTCTCCTTGATCAGGTCCAGGTAGTTTTCGCTGGTCGCCTTGTTGGCCTGGATGAGAAGTACCTTGTTACCCTCGTCCAGCACGCTCTCGGCGCGCGCGAAGGGGTGGAAGGCCGATACCCGGAGACCCTCGAAGGTCTTCTTGAACTGTTCCTCGAAAAGTTCAATCACCTTGGGCGAAAGCGAGCTGAAGGTCAGCAGGCCGCTGTTGGTGTCCCAGACCGCGTCGTAGGTTGCCGGAGTCGGCAGGGTCTGGGAAAGGAGCATGGCGCGCACCGCTTCCTTGAGGTCCTCTTTTTTGTCCTTGGGAACCTTGTTGTAGCCCGGATTTTCGACCAGCCACTTGTCGTACTCCCTTTCCAGGGCCGCCTTCAGAATGGCAGAGGGTACCGAGCGCTTGTCCCTGCGCAGGGTGAACATGAGGTAGTGGTCGCGCCAGCAGGCGACGGGAGTGTCGAATTCAGAAACCTTGGGGTCGTCCAGATGCACCCAGCCCACCGACAATTCCTCGTTTCCCTGGTCGATCGGGTTGAACCTATTTGCTGCGAGTTGCTTCAACGTCCAGCCGTAGAGGTCCTCCTTGGGAAGCTCCCCCTGGACCTTGAAATGGCAGACGCTAACTGTGTTGGCAAGGATGCCCATCGTGTTCTCCTTCAGATTGTGCTGGTACTGATGTGGTTTTAACGGGACAGCATGGATACACCTTTTGCCCTCTCTGGGCAAGTTAAAATCATTTCTGCCCCTTCAATTTATCCCGCCGGGCCCGGTAGTCCCTCTCGCTGATCACCCCCTGACTCCTCAGCTTGCGCAGTTCCAGAAGTTTCGTGTTGGCGGCGGGCTTGGCTGCAGCTTGGTCCTCCAGTCCCGAGACCAGGTAGAGCCGGCTTCCATAGAGGAGCACCAGCCCGGAGCCGTTCGACAGGAACTCGGCCCTGCTCTCCTTGGGGAAGGTCGCCAAGGTCTGGCCGTCACGGTAGAGGTGTCCATCCAGGAAGAGGTATTTCCCTGAGGGAGACATGGAGGGATAGCTTCCCTGGGATGGCCAGGCGTAGATTTCACGCCCGTCCGGAATGGTGACCCGGCGGGTTACCGATCGGGAGTCTCCCACCAGCAGGGTGTCGCCGTCTGGGCCGTAGATGGGGCCGCCGGAGCCGACGGAGGTCCTGGTTACCTCATGTTCACTGCCGCTGTCGATACGGCGGGTGATCACCGCCTGATACGGTGAAAACTTTGGTAAGTCTTTCATCATGGAGTAGGCGATCTCGTCGCCGTAGGGGGAAAGGGACAGGTTGAGCGTATTGAGCAGCAGTTCATCCGACAGCTTGGAAAGGTCGGAATGGATGGTGACCGCACTGAGCGTGGTGACGAGCGGAGTGCCGGAGTTGTCCCAATCATAGAGAACGGAGGTGAGCTGCGTGCCGTCACTGGATCGCCTGATGTTTAGGGCGGCTGCCTCCACCTGCTGGTTGTCGCGCCAGAGTGCCGCCGTCACCCTTCCGGGCAAGGTCGCCTCCGCCAGGACCTTGCCATCCAGTGTCAAAAGCCGCAAGCTGCTTCCTGTCGCGGTCGGCAGCGCCGCCAGCAGCAGGGTGCCGTTGTGGGAAAAGGAAAGGATGTTGGGCCGCTGGCCGACGATCTTGCCGGTTTTCACGACGTGGCCGTCCGGGGAGATGATCTCGATCTCCTCCTCGTGGACGGCGGCGATCTTGCCGTCTCGGCTGACAGCGAAGGGGGAAGCTGAATCGGTCTTGCCGACCTCCTTCATCTGCAGTTCCGGGGGCAACTGGGAAAGCATCTTGCCGAGCCCGACGCAGCCGGAGAGGGAAAAGAGCAGCAAAGAGAGCAGAACAACGGACAGACGGATCATGGCAGGCCTCCTGTGGCGAGGCGCCAGTCTACCCGATTCCATCCCGCAAGACAACCAGAAGACCTCCCGACTCCCACCGTCAGAAGAACCGTCCGGTCTCTTCAACTTTAAACATCTCGAATCACTGCCTTTTTACCGCTCCGCTGTGCTAGAATGTGAGGATCGCACGATAGGCCGGTGCCATTCGACAAAGGAGGAGCCAGTGTTCGTCGTCCTCATGCAAATCCGCCTCCGTCTGCTGAGCCGCACGCTCAAGGACAAGCGGGGCATCGTCAAGAGCATCCTCGGGAGGGCGCGCAACAGGTTCAACGTCGCCTGCCGCGAATCCGACCTCCACGACTACCCCGGCGATGCCGAGCTTGCCTTTGTCACCGTCGCCGACAGCCACACGCGTGGCAGAGCGCTCATGCAGGAACTCGAACTGTGGCTGGTCGAGGAGCGCCCGGACGTGGAAGTAACCGACCTGCAGGTTGAAGAATTGTGAGGCTTGAAAAGCCAAAATGTGTTAATTTTCAAAAATTGCCAATCTGCTTGATGGAGTTAATGCATGGCTGATGAGGACCTGAGTAAGCTTTCGATCGACAAGCAGCGCATTGCCGGACCCAAACGGCGCACGAGCCGCCTCTGGGTCTGGATCATCGTGGTGGCGCTCCTGGTGGGCGTATCCGCCTGGCGCTTCGCCGTCAACCGCAGCGTCGACGTGGAGGTCGCCACCGTCTCCATGCTCTATCCCTCCCAGACGCTCTCTCTTCTGAATGCCAGCGGGTATGTGGTTGCGCAGAGAAAAGCCGCCGTTTCCTCCAAGGCGACCGGCACCCTGGCCTGGCTGGGAGTGGAGGAGGGGAGCGTCGTCAAGCAGGGGCAACTGCTGGCACGGCTGGAGAATAACGACGTGACGGCAACCCGCGACCAGGCGGAAGCGAACCTGAAGGCCGCGCGCGATACGCTGGTACAGGCCCAGGTGGAGGAGAAGGATGCCGCCCGCAACCTGCGCCGTTACAAGGAACTGATCGGCCAGGGGATCATCTCCCAAAGCGACTACGATACCGCCGAGGCCCGCTACCACAAGGACGTGGCGGCAACAGCGGGGGCGCAGGCCTCCATGAAGGCCGCCGAGTATGCGGTGAAGGGGGCCGAGGCGGGGCTGGGATACACCCTGATCCGGGCACCCTTCGACGCCGTGGTGCTGACCAAGAATGCCGACGTCGGTAACGTCATCTCCCCGGTGGCGGCCCAGGCCGACGCCAAGGCGGCGGTGGTCACCCTGGCCGACATGAACTCGCTGGAGGTCGAGGCCGACGTCTCCGAAGCCAACATCGGCAAGGTCCACGTGGGCGAGCCCTGCGAGATCCTGCTCGATGCCTTGCCGGACAGCCGTTTCCGCGGCGAGGTGCACACCATCGTCCCCACCGCCGACCGCAGCAAAGGAAGCGTGATGGTGAAGGTCCGTTTCGTGGACCGGGACAAACGCGTCCTGCCGGAGATGAGCGCCAAGGTGGCCTTCCTGGAGCAGCCGGTACAGCAGGGGGGTGGCAAGCCGCGGGTAGCGGTGCCCCCGGCCGCCGTGGCTACCCGTAACGGCAAGAGCGTGGTCTTCGTGATAGACGGGAACAAGGTGGTCGAGCGGCAGGTCACGCTGGGCGGGAAGCTGGGTGACATGGTGGAAGTTATCTCCGGGTTGAAGGCCGGCGAGCGCATCGCGGTGAAGCCCCTCGATAACCTGCACGACCAGTCCCGCGTCAGCGTGCCCGAGAAGTAGAAAAAGGAGTCCTTCGACAGGCTCAGGACGAACGGGATGCGGGTGTCTACGTCACCGACACCGTTCGTGCTGAGCTTGTCGAAGCACGACCGAGATCAATAACTCATCACCTGTAGGCTGTGAGTACACAATTTTATGGCAGCTTCTGATACCCCCATCGTCCAGATCCGCGACCTCTCCAAGAGCTACCGGCGCGGCAGCCAGGTCATCCCCGTCTTGACCGGCATCAACTTCGATATCTCTCGCGGCGAGTTCGTGGCACTCATGGGCCCCTCCGGCTCCGGCAAGAGCACCCTTTTGAACCTGATAGCTGGTATCGACTCCGCCGACCACGGCTCCATCCGGGTTGGCGAGGTGGAGATCACCTCCCTTTCCGAAAGCGAGCTCGCCCACTGGCGGGCCGGGAACGTCGGCTTCATCTTCCAGTTCTACAACCTTATCCCGGTGCTGACCGCGTTCGAGAACGTGGAACTGCCGCTTTTATTGACCCCACTCAAAAGAGCGGAGCGGCGCGAACACGTGGAGGCAGCCTTGAACGTGGTGGGGCTTTCCGACCGGATGGATCACTACCCGGCACAGCTTTCCGGCGGCCAGCAGCAGCGGGTCGCCATTGCCCGCGCCATCGTCACCGATCCCGACATCCTGGTTGCCGACGAGCCGACCGGCGACCTGGACCGGGTCTCCGCCGAAGAGATCCTGCAGCTCATGGACCGGCTGGTGCACACCTTCCAGAAGACCATCATCATGGTGACCCACGACCCCCGGGCGGCCGAGAAGGCCCACCTGATCCGGCACCTGGAAAAGGGCGAGTTGAGCACGAACTGACATGATCCCCTACTCCTACAGCTTCCGCAATCTCTGGACCCGCCGGCTCACCACCCTGCTCACCGCCAGCGGCATGGGGCTCGTGGTCTTCGTCTTCGCTGCCACCCTCATGCTTGCAGAAGGGCTGCAGAAGACCCTGGTAGCTACCGGCTCCCCCGAGAACGTCATCGTGATCAGGAAGTCGGCCAACTCCGAGGTGCAAAGCGGCGTGGAGCGCAGCCAGGCCTCCCTTTTATCCAGCGAGCCGGAGGTTGCCATCGGCCCGGACGGCAACCCGCTTTTGTCCAAGGAGCTGGTAGTGCTGATCAACCTGAAGAAGCGCGGCTCCAACAAGCCCGCCAACGTAGTGATCAGGGGGATCGATGCCGCCTCCCTGCAGCTTCGCCCGGCCGTCCACCTGGCCGAGGGGCGCATGCCGCATCCCGGCTCGGCGGAGGTGATCGCCGGCAAGAGCATCGCGCGCCGTTTCAACGGCTGTGGCTTGGGGGAGACCATCCGCTTCGGGATGCGTGACTGGCGCGTGGTGGGGGTGTTCGATGCCGGTGCCACCGGATTCTCTTCCGAGATCTGGGGGGACGTCGACCAGATGATGCAGGCCTTCCGGCGTCAGGTGTACTCGTCGGTGACCTTCCGGTTGCGCGACACCAGAGCCTTCGAGGCCTATCGGTCGCGGGTGGAGAGCGATCCGAGGCTCACCGTGGAGGCCAAGCGGGAGAACAAGTATTACCTGGAACAGTCGGAGTCGATGGCGAAGTTCCTGCGCATCTTGGGGATGGTGCTGACCGTGGTCTTCTCCATAGGGGCGGTGATCGGTGCGACCATCACCATGTACGCCGCGGTAGCCAACCGGGTGACCGAGATCGGCACCTTGCGCGCGCTCGGTTTCCAGCGTGGCAGCATCCTGGCCGCCTTCATCATGGAGGCCTTGTTGCTGGGGCTTTGCGGCGGGATACTCGGCGTGGTGGCCGCCTCCTTCATGCAGCTCATCACCATCTCCACCATGAACTGGCAGTCCTTCGCCGAGCTCGCCTTCTCCTTCACGCTGACCTTCGGGATTTTGTGGAAGTCACTGGTGTTCTCCCTGGTGATGGGCTTCATCGGCGGCGTCCTCCCGGCCTTTCGGGCGGCCAGGATGAACATCGTAGAAGCGCTGAGGGCGACGTAGAGCCGTCCACACT
>NZ_DATFBA010000153.1:0-14761 GCF_035254065.1 Geomonas sp. | reverse complement strand
GAACTCCCGGACGCTGCGGGTCTCCCCGGTCGCGATCACGTAGTCGTCCGGGCGCTCCGCCTGCAGCATGCGCCACATCCCCTCGACGTAATCCCCGGCAAAGCCCCAGTCCCTCTTGGCCTCGATGTTCCCCAGATAGAGGCGCTCCTGCAGGCCGAGCTTGATCCTGGCCGCAGCCCGGGTGATCTTGCGGGTCACGAAGGTCTCGCCGCGGCGCGGCGACTCGTGGTTGAAGAGGATGCCGTTGCAGGCGAACATGTCGTAGCTTTCGCGGTAGTTCATGGTGATGTAGTAGGCGTAGGCCTTGGCGCAGGCGTAAGGGGAGCGCGGGTAGAAGGGGGTGGTCTCCTTCTGGGGGGTCTCCACCACCTTGCCGTACAGCTCGGAAGAGGAAGCCTGGTAGAAGCGGGTGTTGAGGCCGCTCTCGCGGATGCCCTCCAGGATCCTGACCGCCCCCAGGGCGTCCACCTCGGCGGTGTACTCGGGGACGTCGAAGGAGACCCTGACGTGGCTCTGAGCCCCCAGGTTGTAGATCTCATCCGGATGTATCTCGCGCAAGAGGCGGTTGATGGAACTCGCGTCGTTCAGGTCGCCGTAGTGGAGCAGGAGCCTGGTCCCCTCCTCGTGGGGATCGCGGTAGATATGGTTGATGCGGCCGGTGTTGAAGGAGGAGGAGCGGCGGATGATGCCGTGCACCTGGTACCCCTTCTCCAGGAGGAGTTCGGCGAGGTAGGAGCCGTCCTGCCCGGTGATGCCCGTGATGAGCGCTTTTTTCATGTACGTCCTCCGGTGTAACCTACTTCGTTTCTAGTCGTTATTTCAGTAACTCGACAGTATCTTTTCGATGATCCGGCTGGTGGAGCGGCCGTCCACGAACTGGACCAGCTCCACCTTGCCGCCGTTGGCCTCGACCACCTCGCGGCCGACCACGCCGTCCAGGCTGTAGTCGCCACCCTTGACCAGCACGTCCGGGCGGACCGCCTCGATCACCTTCAAGGGGGTGTCCTCGTCGAAGATCACCACGAAGTCGATGCAGTCCAGGGCCGCCAGGATGTGGGCCCTTTCCGACTGCTCGATGAGGGGACGCTTCTCCCCTTTCAGGCGGCGCACCGAGGCGTCCGAGTTGAGTCCCACCACCAGCATGTCCCCCAACTGCCGCGCCTTTTGCAGGTACTTGACGTGCCCCACGTGCAGAAGGTCGAAACAGCCGTTGGTGAAGACCACTTTTTTGCCGCGGCAGCGCTCGATGGCCACCTGGTGGGCCAGGACGTCCAGGTTCTTGATCTTGGAGTCGCTGTCCTTGAGGCTGTGCCCCACCTCCGCCACGATCTCCTGCGGGGAGACGGTGGAGGTCCCCAGCTTGCCGACCGCGATGCCGGCGGCGACGTTGGCGACCCAGGCGGCGTCCTCCATGGGGAGCCCGCAGGCGAGCCCCAGGGAGAGCACCGAGATCACGGTGTCGCCGGCGCCGGTCACGTCAAAGACCTCCCGGGCCACGGTGGGGATGTGCACCCCGCCCCCCTGCGCGTGGAAGAGCGACATGCCCGCCTCGCTCCTGGTGATGAGCAGCGCGTCCAGCTCCAGCTCGGAGAGGAGCCGGTCGGCCGCCTGCTCCAGGCTCTCCAGGTCGCCAATGGCGATGCCGGAGGCGATCTCCGCCTCTTTGCGGTTGGGGGTGAGCAGGGTGGCGCCGGTGTACTTTTTGTAGTCGCTCCCCTTCGGGTCGACCACCACCGGGATACCCAGCGCCCTTCCCGCCTTGCAGACGGTGGCCAGCACCTGCGGGGTCAGCACCCCCTTCAGGTAATCGGAAACGATGATGACGTCGAAGTTGCCGCAGCAGGAGAGGATGTAGTGGATCATCTCCTGCTCGGAGCCGGCGCCGATGGCGGACTTGGTCTCCCGGTCGATCCTGACGATCTGCTGGTTGGCGGCGATGACGCGGGTCTTCTTGCTGGTGCGGCGCTCCGGGTCCTCGAAGAGCCCTTCCAGGTCGATACCTTTTTCCGCGAAGGCGTTGCGCAGGGTGAGTCCGTTATCATCGGCGCCGATCACCGAGCAGACTGAGACGGTGCACCCCAGCGCCACCAGGTTGTTGACCACGTTGCCGGCGCCTCCCAGGCGCAGGTCATCACGGGCCACCTCGACCACCTGCACCGGGGCCTCCGGCGAGATCCGCTCCGCGCGCCCCCACAGGTATTCGTCCAGCATCAGATCGCCGATAACCAGGGCCCTTACCGAAGCGGCCTTTTCCAGAAACGATTCAACTTCTCGTCTTTCCATTCAAGCTCTCCAGAAAATTCTAAAAGCATACCACAGAGGACACGGAGGTTTTACGGAGGACACTGAAGAAACAAAAGGTTTTTACCAAGAAGGGTTTCCTCTGTGCCCTCTGCGCACCCTCCGTGACCTCCGTGGTCAGGCTTTTTACTTGATCTTGTCGAGGATTCCGGCCGCGAGCAGCGGAATCATGATCTCGTGGTGACCGGTCACCGTGTAGCCGCGGCTCTCGCCGGAGGTGGGGCGCTTGACCACGTTGGTGAGCGGCCGGTAGTGCTGCTGCATGTCGAAGTTTGCGGTGGTGAAGTGGTCGACGTGGTGGCCGAGGTTCTGGGCGATGGAAAGCGCCTTCAGGAACACCTCGGGTAACAGCACGGCGCTGCCGATGTTCAGGTAAACCCCGCCGTCACCCAACTCGGAGACCACGGAGGTGAGGATCCTGAAGTCGGTGTAGCTCGCAGCCCCCAGCACGGCGCCGTCGGCGCTGGGGTGCTGGTGGGTGATGTCGGTGCCGATCGCCACGTGCACGGTCACCGGGATGCCGTTCTTCACGCAGGTCGCCATCAGGCTCTGCTCGCGGAAGGGGAACTCCTCTTCCAGGATGGTGCGTCCCAGCGACTCGCCGTGCCCGAGCCCTTCGGCAACCCCTTTCTTGAGCGCCGCGTTGATCTGGGAGCCGGTCTCCTCGGCCATCCCGAAGTTGCCGGCGTGCAGCACCGCTCCCACGTCCTCGCTGGTCGCGCCGATCAGGCCGATCTCGAAGTCGTGGATGGAGCCCGCGCCGTTCAGGGCCACCGCGGTCACCACACCCGCCTCGATCAGCGCCTTCAGCACCGGCTGAAGCCCACACTTGATGACGTGCCCACCCATGGCCATCACCACCGGCTTGCCCTTTTCGCGGGCGGCCACCACGGCGTCGATGACCCGGTTGAGCGACTGGGAGCCGAGCTGGTTGGGCATGGCGGCCAACAGCTCGGAGACGCTCATGCCGGAGCGGACGGTGCCGGCGAAGTCGTTGGCGACGCTGACCTTGTTGTTGCGCGTCTTGAGCGGATAGGTGCTGACACCGGAGAAGTCGAGCGGTTTGTATTTCATGAGATGGTCCTTCCTTGCAAAGTGAGCTGTGCGTGTAGCTAACCCCATCCTCACCCCTGCCCTCCCCTTGAAGGGGAGTGAGAGCCTAAGGAAGCGGGAAAATGTAAAAACCACGGCTACAGAGCGCGATACCCCTTGAAGAGGTACTGCATGTAGGCCTGGGTGTCTTTCAGCGACTCGGCGTTCCGTGCCTCGCTCCTGGCCGTGGAGGTCCTCAACAGTACCTTCTTCGACACGTTGTCCCACGCAGTGGTCTGCTCCGGGGTGCGGAGCGCGAAGCCGGTGTGGAAGTTGTAGAAGGCGAAGTCCCGCCGGTTCCTGTTGAAGATATTGTTGCTCCACCTGAACTCGTCGTGCGGCAGACCGAGCTGGGCCAGGATGGTGGCCGCGATGTCGGACTGCGAGGCGACGGTCGCCTTGCGCATGCCGCGGTACTCCTTTTTAAGCACCTCTCCGTAAAGAAGCAGCGGGATCCGGGAGCGCTCCGGCAGGAAGTCGTAGTAGCGGTGCAGCGGGAGCGGGTGCCCGTGATCGGCCACGAACACGAAGAGGGTGTTCGAGTACCAGGGCTCCTTGCGAGCCCGCTCGAAGAACGCCTTCAGGCTCTGGTCGCTGTAGTGGACCGCGTTCTTGAACAGCGTCGCCTCGTCCTTCCCCTGGTAGACCGGCGCCATCGGCACCTCGAACGGCTCATGACTGCTCAGGGTGAACATGGCGCTGAAGAAGGGCGCCTTCTCCCCCTTCAGATCGTCGATCACCCGGTTGAACAGAACGTGGTCCTGGGCTCCCCACTTGGAGTTCATGTCCTTCTTGTCGAACGATTCCCGGTCCACCACCTTGTCGAAGCCGGAGTGCCGTAACAGGGCGATCATGTCGTCGAAGCGGTCGTCGCCACCGTAGTGGAACTGGGTGGCGTAGCCGGCCTTCTTGAGGGAGCCGCACAGGGTCGGCAACCGCTCCATCTTCAGGGGATGGGTGAGGATGCTCCCTTCCGGGGTGGAAGGATACCCGGCGAGCACGGCCGGAATCCCGTAGGAGCTCCGGTAGCCGTTGGCGTAGAAGTCGGTGAAGAGCAGGCCGTCCTTGGCGAGCTCGTCAAAGGTTGGCGCGATCCCCTGCTCGGCCCCCAGCGCGCCGATCACGTCGGCGGTGAAGCTCTCCAGGATGAAGAGCACGATGTTGGGACGCTTGGTAGTGAGGATCTCATCGGTGTCGTTCGGAATTCCGCTTGCCATCAGCCGCTCTACCCGCCGCTTCGCCTCGTCATCAGCGAGGTAAACGAAGTTGTTCCCCTTCTCCTTGAAGTAGTACTTAGCGTCGTAGAACAGGTTCCAGGCGCTGTTGAGCGCGGCATGGTTGGCAAAGGGGTGCTTCGAGAAGTAGACGAAGCTCGGGTTCATGGCCGCTACACCCACGCTGCCGCGGATTCCCAGGAAGATGAGGGCGGCGAAGACCACGAAGAGCGGCAGCCTGATGAGCGAGCGCTCGGGCCGGTCGGCGAAGGGGAGCCCGTTGCACAGCTTCCCGTACAGGAAGATGCCGGCGAAGCAGAGCAAAATCGCCACCGCCACCAAAAGCAGCAAGGGAGAGGAGGCGGCCGAGGCGAAGGCCTCCTTGGGGTAGCGGAGGTAGGCGAGCGCCTGGGCGTTCAGCTTGGTTCCCCACTCCCGGTAGATCTGCAGGTCGCCCACGCAGATGAGCGAGGCCAGCACGATGAAAAGGTAGCTGTACCCCTTGATCAGCGCCCGGGCCGCACCGAAGGGAAACAGCGAGTTGGCGAACCAGATCAGATAGGGGATCGAGGCCAGGTAGCAGGCCGTCGAGAGGTCGGCGTAGGCGCCGAAAGCGAAGATGCCAGCCACCGTCGAAGCCGAAAAGCCGGCCAACTTCGAGCCGTGGTAGAGCACGAAGGCAAGCCGGCAGATAAGGAAGTAGACCAGCCAGAACGTCGCGTAGGGGACCAGAAATGCCGAGAACTGCTTGAGCTGCCGCAGGGGCGAATAGGCCGCTCCTCTACCCATATAACCGTTGTTCCTTGTGTGCAAAAACTGTTACCGCCTTACACCTGGTAATAACCGCGATACCACTTGACGAAGCGGGCGATGCCGTCCTCGATGGAGGTGGCCGGGCGGAAGCCGACGTCCCGCATCAGATCGTCCACGTCCGCATAGGTAGCCGGCACGTCGCCCGGCTGGATCGGCAGCAGGTTCTTCATGGCCTTGCGCCCCAGCTCTTCTTCCAGCACCTCGATGAAACGGATCAGCTCGACAGGCTGGTTGTTGCCGATGTTGTAGATGCTGTAGGGAGCGTAGCTGCTCCCCGGGTCGGGACTCGCCCCGCTCCAGGCGGAATTGCCGGCCGGAATCCGCTCCATGACCCGCACGACCCCCTCCACAATGTCGTCCACGAAGGTGAAGTCGCGCTGCATTTTGCCGAAGTTGTACACGTCGATGGGACGCCCTTCCAGGATGGCGCGGGTGAACAGAAAGAGCGCCATGTCCGGCCTCCCCCACGGCCCGTACACCGTGAAGAAGCGCAGGCCGGTGGTCGGCAGCCCATACAGGCTCGCGTAGGTGTGCGCCATCAGCTCGTTGGCCTTCTTGGTGGCCGCGTACAGCGAGACCGGGTGGTCCACGTTGTGGTGCACCGAGAAGGGCATCTCGGTATTGGCACCGTACACCGAACTGGAGGAGGCGTACACCAGGTGCTTCACCCCCTGGTGGCGGCATCCCTCCAGGATGTTGATGAACCCCTCGATATTGCTCTCGGTGTAGGCGTAGGGGTTGACCAGCGAGTAGCGCACCCCCGCCTGGGCGGCCAGGTTCACCACCCGGTCGAACCGCTCGGACGCGAAGAGCCCCGCCATCGCCTGCCGGTCCGAGAGCTCCATCTTCACGAAGCGAAAGCCCGGCAGGGCCTTCAGTTGCTCCAGCCGCGCGAGCTTCAGGTTGACGTCGTAGTAATCGTTAAGGTTGTCGAGCCCCACCACGGTGAGCCCGGCCTCCAGGAGCCTCTTGGACAGGTGGAAGCCGATGAAGCCGGCGGCGCCGGTAACCAGAATATTCACGATTCTCCTCCTTGGCATGCCTGTGAGCTGAAGTGTGCACCAAAGATTCACGTCCTGCTGGTTCCGCAAACCGACATCCTAGCAGATTCTGCGACCTTTCACCTCATTTTTTCTCAAAAAATTAACGGAATCTGGGCCGTGAGCGGCCCGGGGTCAGGCAGGGGAAGGGCGTGTCGACGAGCAGCGGCTGGGGCGGTCCAGCCGATCGTGCTGGTTCAGGCGGAGGCGGAGGCGCCGTTTCGGTGCCGAGCGCTCGAAAGCGCCCGGCACACCCAGCGGGCGCCTGAAGTCTGCCTCTCCTACTTTTTGGCCAGCTTCTTCTGGACCAGGTCCGCGAGATCGCCCACGTTGCGCAGGGAGGGGAGCTCACCCAGGGCGAAGCGGATGCCGAATTTGACCTCGACCGCCATCACCATGTTCATGTGGGTCAGCGAGTCCCAGGCGTCGATGTCGTTGGCGGTTGTCTCTCGGGTCAGCTCGATGCTGTCGTCGTCGAAGACTTCGCGGAAGATGGGGGTAAGTTCCTGCAGTATGTCCATGTCATTCCTCCAGTGTTGAGATGTCGCCGGCGTCGGTCCCCAGGTAGCGGGCCTTGAGGACGCGCCTCATGATCTTGCCGCTCTTGTTCTTGGGGATCGAGTCAACGCAGATGATCTCGTGCGGCGTCGCCACCGACGAGAGCTTGTTGCTCACGTGCAGCCGAATTTTGAGTTCCAGGGCGCGGTCGTACTCGATCCCCCTGTGCAGGGAGACGAAGGCCACCACCTTCTCGAAGAGCAGTTCGTCCGGGGCCCCGATCACCCCCGCCTCGGCCACCTCCGCCACCTCGATCAGGGAGCTCTCGATCTCGAAGGGGGAGACCAGGTGCCCGGAGGTGTTGATCACGTCGTCGCTTCTGCCGCGGAACCAGTAGTAGCCGTCGGCGTCGCGGTAGGCGGTGTCGCCGGTGTAGTAGTAGCCGTCCCGGATGCGGCTCTGGTAGACCGAGGGGTTGTTCAGGTAGGTGGTGAACATCGAGGGCCAGCCGACCTTCAGGCAGAGGTTGCCGGGGGTGCCGTCCGTGATGATCGAGCCATCGTCGGCGATGATGGCCGGCTCGATCCCCTCCACCGGTTTACCCATGGAACCGGGGCGAACCTCCAGGCCGGGACGGTTGGCGATCATGATGGCGCCGGTCTCGGTCTGGAACCAGGTGTCGTAGATCTCCTTGTCCATCACCCGCCGGGCCCAGTGGTTCACCTCCGGGTTGAGCGGCTCGCCCACGGAGCTTATGTGCCTGAGCCGCGAGAGGTCGAAGCCCTGGTACAGCGCGTCCTCCTCGCGCATCAGCATGCGCAGCGCGGTGGGCGCCGAGTACCAGACCGTCACCTTCTCGTCCTGCAGGAGGCGAAACCACTCGGCCGGGTCGTAGCCGCCGCCGAAGTGGACCTGGGTGACGCCGAGGCTCCAGGGGCCGATGATACCGTAGGAGGTGCCGGTCACCCACCCCTGGTCGGCGGTGCACCAGAAGATGTCGTCGGGGGTGAGACCGAGGACCTCGGCTGCCGTGTGGCTTTGCCAGAGGATGGAGCGGTGCGCGTGCAGCACCCCTTTGGGCTTGCCGGTCGAGCCGGAGGTGTAGTGGAGCACCGAGGGGGTCTCGGGGGGGGTGAGAGGGGCGGTGAAGTCGTCGGAGGCCGCCGCCATCAGCTTGGAGTAGCTCAGGGTGTCTTCGGCCAAGTGCTCGTCGACGTCCACCACGATGATGAAGCGAAGCGCCGGCAGCTGGTCGCGGATGCGGGAGATCTTCTTCAGAAAGCTCTTCTTGGTGATGATCCCCTTGGCGCCGGAATCGCCCACCCGGTCGAGCACCGCCTCCTCCCCGAAGTTGGAGAACAGGGTGCCGCAGACCACCTGCAGCTTGAGCGCCCCCAGGAAGGAGAAGAACTGCTCGGGCATCTTGGGGAGGAAGGTGAAGAAGATGTCCCCGGCGGAAAGGCCAAGCCCCTTGAGGACGTTGGCGAAGCGGGAGCTCTCCCGGTCAAGCTCCGCGAAGCTGTAGTCGCGCTTCGAGAGGTCGGCGGCGATCCAGCGCATGGCCACCTTGTCGCCGTGTCCGGCCCGGCACTGGGCCGCGCTGCAGATATCTCCGATGTTGAACTGTTTGTCCACGACGATCTCCATGGCTCACCACTCTCTGTAGGGATGCCGGGCCGGATACTGCCACGCCTGATCGACGCCTGCCGAGCCCCCTGGTGAAATGCGTCCGGTTCCCCGGAAGCGCAAAAAATAAGCCATGGCAGAGGGAACGTCAACCGAAAAGTGCGTGGTCCCGCTCCCTTCCCGCCACTGTTGACCGGTCGTGTTCTTACTTTGTCTCCATTGGCTCATCGCCACTACCGCCAACAGTCCCCTCTCCCCACGGGCGAGGGAGAGCTGGCAGAGGTTTGATTGAGCTGGTGAGGCGCCCTCACCCGGCCTTCGGCCACCCTCTCCCCTGAAGGGGCGAGGGGATCAAGCCAGGGGCGAGGGCTGTCAGCACGACCGTGCCGGCACGGCGGACATGAGCAGGCTATTTGCGGGAAGTGCTGGCGCTGGCGGCGGGATCGGCGGAGGGGTTGGTCTTTTTGAGGGAGGCGACGCTCTCGGTTTCCAACTGGGCGAGCTTCTCTTCGAAATTGGAGCTGTTGAGCAGCATGCCGAAATCAGCCGGCACCGCCGGATCGGGCTTCCCCTGCATGCGATGGATCATCAGGTCCGCGGTGGCCGGCAGGTAGTGATGGCCGTCCATGAAATGGCGCCGGTAGTCCTTGGTCACGCTGTTCAGGTACTCGAAGTGATGGACCTCGCCGAACACCTCGACCGCCTCCTTCAGGAACCTGCGGTACTCGGGGAAGCGCCCCTGCTCCACCATCGCGCTGTAGAGCGGTTCGGTGACCGGCGTGGTGAAGGCGACGATCCGGCTGTGCGGGTTGTTCTTCTTGATGGTCTCCAGGATGGAGCGGAACTCCTCCAGGTAGTGGTAGTTTTTGCGGTAAGTGTCGCGGGTGTCGATCAGCCCCATCTGCAGCTGCTGCTCCACGTTCACCCGGCCCAGATTGACGTGCTCCACCGTGTTCCGGTCGAAGGATACCGTGCTGTCGTTTTTCAGGGAGTGCCGGAGGTTGGTCCAGGCATGGCTGAAGGCGTCGCCGCTGAGCAGCATCTGCCAGCGGTAGCCGGGACGGGTGGCGTTCTTAAAGTAGAAGGAGGGCTCGTGCCCGCTCGGATACTCGAAGGCGCTGTTGGTCATGGCGAAGCTCAGGCCGACCACGATCACGTCGAAGTCCTTGCCGTTCGCCTTCCTCGCGTAGTCGATGTAGGCGTTGTACTCCTTCGGTGTCATGCCGTTCAGCGCGTAGTTGAAGGCCTTGGGGCCGAACTCGAACTGGTTCATCATCTTGACCCGGCTGTTGCCGATGATCAGGGTGTCGAACCCCTTCTTCACGAAGGTCAGGTAGTTGGTCTTCTGCTGACGGTCATCGATGTCCTCCTGGGTGCTGTTGTACCGGTTGGCGTGGTCAAAGCACCACATCGGGTCGATGTAGTAGTTGAAAAGGGCGACGCCGGCTGCCAGCGGAAGCTGCAGCAGCACAAACAGCAGGAGAAACACCCGGTGCGATTTTATTCGGCCAGACACGCTACGTTCTCCTTGCGTCTAAAACTGGAAGTAGAGGAACTCACTTACCTTGTTGATGTTGATCATGACGTAGAAGCTCACCAGCACCAGGAAGACCAAGTGCCCCCAGGACGGCTTGAACTCCTTCTCCAGCTGGATGGAGTTCTTGCAGACCAGGGTGACCGTCAGGCAGACCAGCACCGTCCAGATGGTGGCGTCGTTGCCGTTGACCTCCTTCATCAGGAGCTTCCAGAAGTGACCGCGCCCCAGATCGGAGAGGGCGAAATGGGTGACGGTTGCCGGGAGGACACCGTTCAGCCCCACCATCCCCTTCAGGACCCGACCGGCGTCCGCCATGGTCTTGGCGCGGAACAGCACGAAGGAGAAGTTCACGAACAGGAAGGTGAAAAGCCAGCCGAGCGGCTTGGGCATGGGGAGCTTCTTCCGCTTCCAGAGGTGGTTCACCACCAGCGCGCCGCCGTGGAAGGCACCCCACAGCATGAAGGTCCAGCCGGCGCCGTGCCAGATGCCGGCGATCAGCATGGCCAGGAAGGTGGCCAGCATCGACTTGGCGAAGGTGATCTTTTTGAAGGAGCGCACCATCGGCGAGTAGAGGTAGGTGGTGATGAAGCTGGTGAGCGACATGTGCCAGCGCTTCCAGAAGTCGATGATGTTGGCCGCCTTGTAGGGGCTGTTGAAGTTGACCGGCAGCACGATGTTGAAGAGCACCGCCACCCCGATAGCCATGTCCGAGTAGCCGGAGAAGTCGAAGTACAGCTGCAGCGTGTAGGAGAGGCTCACCACCCACGCCTCCACCATGTTGAGGCCGACGCCGCTGTCGAACCCCGCCTTCACGCAGTG
Organism: Geomonas sp.; assembly: GCF_035254065.1. Lineage (GTDB taxonomy): Bacteria > Desulfobacterota > Desulfuromonadia > Geobacterales > Geobacteraceae > Geomonas. The sequence continues at coordinate 3,821 of NZ_DATFBA010000153.1, read as the reverse complement.
GGCGAGCTCGTCGGCCACCACCACCTTCTTGAAGAGGCCGATGAAGAACAGGAACAGGCCGCGGCAGATGTTGCGGTAGTTCAGCACCTTGTTCCTGGTCGCCTCGAACTGGGGCATCATCTCCTTGTGGTGCAGGATCGGGCCGGCCAAAAGGTGCGGGAAGAAGGTGACGAACAGCGCGTAGCTGAGCAGATTTCTGTCCTCAACCAGACCTTCGTAGCAGTCGACCAGGAAGGCAAGCTGGGTGATGGTGAAGAAGCTGATACCAAGCGGCAGCACGATCTGCAGAAGCGGCAGGTTCCCCTTCAGCAGCACGTTCACGTTCTGGATGAAGAAGTCCATGTACTTGAAGTAGCCGAGGAAGGCGAGGTTGCCCGCGAGACCGAACAGGAAGATCGACTTGCGGGTGACCAGGCGCTTCTTCGCCGTATCGTACTCCACCAAAAGGTAGCCGATCGTGTAGTTGAAGAGGATGGAGATCAGGATGAGCGGCAGGTAGCTCACGTTCCACCAGCTGTAGAAGACCAGCGAGGCGAGCAGCAGCGAGGCGTTGGCGGCCGCGGTGAGCCGCATCCTGTTCAGCATGAAGTAGGCGAACAGGGTCAGCGGCAGGAATGCCAGGATGAATTGGTAGGAGTTGAACAGCATGTTAGATCCTTTGGAATTGATAGGCCGCGCGGGCCCTGCGGGTCATGGTGCCGCGGTCGACTTGCCGGTCGCCGGGGCTGGGAGGGCCAAGCCGGCGGGAGCCTTGCCACCTGCGGTGACGGCGCACTCGGCAGCGGACGCCTCGATCTCCTTCAGTTTCTCGTCGATGTTGGCGCGGGTCACCAGCATCCCGAAGTCGGCCGGGATGGCCTGGTCAGCTACCCCCATCACCTTATGCGCGATCAGGGTGCCCGCTTCCGGATAGTAGTGGTGCCCGTCCATGTAGTAGCTCTGGTAGTTGCGGGTGACCGAGTTGAGGTACTCGAAATGCTGGACCTCCCCGAACACCTCCACCGACTCCCTGAGCCACCGCTCGTAGTCGGGGAGCCTCCCCTCATTCACCACGGCGCAGAAAAGCGGCTTACTCACCGGTGTGGTGAAGACCTTGAAGTCCGTGCCGGGGTTGTCCTTCTTGATCGACTCGAGAATGGAGCGGTACCCCTCCAGGTAGCGGAAGTGGTTGCGATAGCTGTTGACCGTATCCTCGAGGTTCGCTCGCAGATTCTCTTCCAGCTTCACCCGCTCCTTCCGGACGTGCCGGACGTTGTAGCGATCGGTGTAGACCGTAACCCCGAAGCGGCTGGAGTTGTGGTAGTTGTACAGTGATTTGTTGAGCACGTCCCGGCTGAACAAAAGCCCGTAGCGGTAGAGCGGATTGTCGGCGTTTTTGAAGTAATAGGAAGGGGCCTTGCCCGCGAAGTAGCTGCACTCCTCGTTGGTGGGGGCGAAGCTCAAGCCGATCACGATCCGCTGGAAGCTTTTGCCGTTCACCTTCTTGGCGTAGTTGATGTACTCGGGGAACTCGATGGGGAGCATGCCGGCCACCGCGTAGTTGAAGGTGTGCGGGCCGAAGTCGTTCTGGTTCATGAGCATGACGCGGCTGTTGCCGATCATCAGGGTGTCGTACCCCTCACCCGCCCGGCACTTGAGGTAGTTGGTCTTCTGCTGGCGGTCGTCGATGTCGCACTGAACGCCGTTGTAGCGGTTGGCGTGCCTGAAGCACCACATGGGATCGATGTAGTAATTGACCGCCGCAGCCATGCCACACAGCAGCGGGGTGAAGACGAAGAAAAGGCAGAGAAAACGCCGGTACTTTTTTTGGCCGAACATCAAAAAAACTCTCCATGTACTTAAAACTGCGCAGACGGTGCAGCGGGGAGCAGAGACCTGCCGACAGTCCGGTCACCGCGGGGGCCTTGCCAACCGGGCCTCGCACGACAAACCGGGCCGGAAAAGCCAAAGCCGGGCCGAGGGCCGTCACTACGGCCGGCCATGATAGCAGATTCCGCAAATACTTTCCCGACAAAATCGACATATACCTCGCTTTTTTTGTGAGGAGAAGTTTTGACGCCGCTCTCAAGATGAAAAGTTAGGGATTTTTACTTTGTAAACATGAGAGCTACATGTTAAAGGTGTGTTCAGGCAGGATCATGAGTGTCATGACTTGAATTCAAATTACGCCGGGCAAAGCGACACCATGGAGGAGTAATAGAATTGACGGAACTAAAAGCGACTTTTTCTGAGGACGCAAATTCTAACCCTTGTAGGGCCTGTGGAGTTGAGACGAATGCGGCATTCACCGGCATCGTTCTCCAGAAGATTCCGGTTACCTATCATGCCTGCCCTGCCTGCGGCACCCTGCAGCTTCATACCCCGAACTGGCTGGACGAAGCCTATTCACTAAACCATTATCCCGACCCTGACGTCAGCAGATTGATGAGAAGCCTTGCGGTTCAACGCGTCATTCGCTGCCTGCGCGCCGAAAGCCTCTTGCCAAAGGTTCCCAGGTGCCTTGATGAAGGTGCCGGATTAGGTTTATTGGTTTGTCTTTTGCGGGACGATGGCTATGATGCGTGGGGGCATGATCCTTACGCCAAACCCGTCTTTGCCGAACGATATATCTCACGTGAATTGCCGGCCGGGTTCTTTGACCTGATCACTGCGATCGAAGTTATAGAGCACACCGTTGAGACCATTGATTTCGTACAAGAACTGGCTGAACGGCTGAGCCCGAAAGGGACCCTTCTGTTGAGTACCGAATTGTACGATTCCACCCGTTTCCCTGACCCGTCGAAGTGGACCTACCTGGCACAAGACTACGGTCAGCATATATCGTTCCTCTCCTCAATGGGCCTTCAAGCGGTTGCTGCTAAGGCAAACCTGCACTGGTGGGCAAGCCTGGAGTTCGCCGGCAGCAAGTGCATTCATCTCTTGTCGAAAGAAGCTCCTTCCCGTTGGAGCCAGATGCGTCTGCGTCGCCGTCATCTACGCGTGGAAAAAGATTTTAAAAAGAAAAAATAAGTATAGGACGAACGTAAAAAGGGGGCCTTTGTGAGGGCCCCCTTTTTACGTTACGCCTGGCAATCTTCCGGGCCGCGTCAGACGGCGCAAGATCCTAATGCTGCTTCGGCCCCCCGGCTGCAGCGAGGCTTCGAGCCGGGACCCCGACGTAGGTGGCGTCCTCCCCGGTGATATCCTTCACCACCACAGATCCCGCCCCGATAATCACGCGATCGCAGACCTTCACCTTGTCGATGACGGTGCCATTCACCCCCAAGAAGACTTGACTGCCGAGATGGGAGCGCCCTGAAATCACCGAGAGCGGCGCCAGGTGGCAGAAGTCGTCCACGGTGGATTCGTGTTCCAGCACCGAGCCGGTGTTGAGGATGTTGCCGTTGCCGATGCGGGAGACCGGTCCCAAGTGGCAGCGGTGGCAGATCAGGTTGGCCTCGCCGATGGTGGCGGAAGCCGCGAGGTAGGCGCCCGGCGCGATCAGGTTGGGTAGCTCGAAGCCGAGTTCCTTGGCGAGCCGATAGTGGCGGGCACGCTCGGCGTTGTCGCCCAGGGCGAGGAAGAGGGCGGTGACCCCGCTCTCCTTGAAACGCGGCAAGTCGGCAATGGTCCCGACCACCTCCACACCGAGGATGGTCTCTTTGCCCCGCAATGGCTGCAGGTCGACGATGCCGACGATGTCGTAGGCATCTCCCTGCTCCTGAAGGATGGACAACAGCGCCCGGCAGTGTCCGCCCGCCCCGACAACCAGACATTTCTTCATAAGCACCTCAGCTCCAGAGGCCAACAGTTGATCCCGCAGAGAAAATCCGTCAGCCTCT
>NZ_DATFBA010000152.1:0-6476 GCF_035254065.1 Geomonas sp. | reverse complement strand
AGGAACTGCAGCTCGACGTGAACAGCGTAGGGCTGAAAGGCTCGCCGACCTGGGTGAGCCGCATCTTCTCTCCCGAGCGGGCGGAAGGCGAGATCATCGGTGACGGCCTTAACGATCCCGTTGCAGCCGCCCATCTGCTGGTCGATCGCCTGATCAGTGGCGATATGTTGGCCGTATAGATCTAAAGGTGACCAAATGAAAGATGTGGAGAACGTGAAGAAACCGCGCGGTAAGGCGCGGGTGCTAACCGGCAGATGTGTTGCCTGTGGTGCCCGCTGTCAGAGCGCCTGCCCGGTGGACGGCGTCGAGATGAGTGAGGGGGGCGAGCCGATCATCGTGGTTGAAAGATGCATCGGCTGCCTGAAGTGCGTAAAGGTCTGCCCTGCCGGCGCGCTGGAGATGTTCTACACCGCAAAAGAGCTGGAGATCCTGGCCCGGCTTTCCGGCAAGGGCGAAGAGGATCTGGACGAGGAAGAACTTGAGCGCCGTCGCAGGGTCGGCGCCTACCGTGGTGTCTGGGTCTTCATCGAGCAAAACTCAGGCGAAGTGGCCCGTGTTTCCTGGGAATTGACCGGCGTTGGACGCGAGCTCGCTGAGAAGCTGGGGGTCGAGCTCACCGCCGTCATCATCGGCGACAAGATATCCCATCTTGCCAACGACGCCTTCAGCTACGGCGCCGATCAAGCGATTGTCATCAACGATCCTGTCTTCCGTCTGTACCGCACCGAGCCGTACCTCGACGCCATGTGTCACCTGATCGACAAGCACAAGCCTGAGGTGGTGCTGATGGGGGCCACCGGTATGGGGCGCGACCTAGCTGGAGCGGTGGCCACCCGCGTCAAGACCGGCCTCACCGCGGACTGCACGGGATTGGACATCGACGAGAAGCGCAACCTGATGCAGACGCGGCCCGCCTTCGGCGGCAACATCATGGCCACCATCATGTGTGATCGCTTCCGCCCACAGATGGCGACGGTTCGCCCGCACGTCATGCCCATGCCCGAGCGACGCTCCGGTGCAACCGGCCGCGTCATCGAAGAGCATTTCACCATACCCGAGTCCTCCATCTTCACCCGGGTGCTGGAAGTCATCACCGACAAGGCCGGCAAGGACAAGGTGGACGTGGCCGGCGCCGAGTTCATCGTCTCCGGCGGGCGCGGCATGATGGCCAAGGAGAACTTCGGCATGCTGGAAGAGCTGGCCTATCTGCTCGGTGGCGTGGTCGGCGGTTCCCGCAGCGCGGTTGACGCAGGGTGGCTGCCGCAGGACCGCCAGGTGGGGCAGACCGGGAAGACGGTACGGCCGAAGATCTACATCGCCTGCGGCATCTCCGGTGCCATCCAGCACCTGGTTGGGATGCAGGATTCCGACGTCATAATCGCCATCAACAGGGATCGGGAGGCGCCGATCTTCGAAGTCGCCACCTTCGGCATCGTCGGCGACCTTTTTCAGGTGGTGCCGGTGCTAACCGGGCGGCTCAGGGAGCTAAAAGAAGCGCGGTAATACCTGGGACGTCCTGGAGATGGTTCGTGTGCACCGGCCATCTCGGCGAAGGTGGGCGCTGCTCACCCCAAGTCCATTGTCAGAAAGTCCCCTCTCCCGAAGGGGGAGGGCTAGGGAGGGGGAACTCCTTCCGCGCAGAGACTCACACGAGTTTATTGAGGGAGGAATTTCTACGTATGCAGCAATCGATTTTTGCCGTTCTTCTTGCCGGCTCTCTGGCCGCCTTCGCCTTCAGCTGCTACCGCCGTCTTGCCCTCGTCACCGTTGGCACCGGCGAGCCCCGTTTCGATCGACCAGTGAGCCGGTTGAAGGATGCCCTGGTTTTCGCCTTTGGTCAAAAACGTGTCGTGAGCGGTCCTTTCGGAATCAACCACGGCGTTATTTTTTGGGCCTTTCTGGTTCTTGCCCTCGCCAACGGAGAGTTCCTGGTCTCCGGGCTCTTCCCCGGCATCTCGTTCGCGCGCCTTCCTGAGCCTCTCCACGGTGCGCTCTCCTTGCTGTTCGAGCTCTGCTCATTGGCGGCTCTGGCCGCGGTTGTGGTGGCCTGCCTTCGCAGGATCTTCAATCCCCCCTACGAAGGAGCTCGTACTTTCGAGGCCTTCCTTATCCTCACCATGATCGCCGGGCTGATGGTGGCCTATTTCGGGGTGCACGGCGCGGAGATCGCGCTCGGCATGATGCCGGCCAGCGCAACCCTGCCGGTTTCCAGTGCAGTGGCCAAGGTGCTGGGGCGTGTGGTACCAGCCGATCTGCACGGTGTGCATGCAGCCTGCTGGTGGGGCCATGCCGTGCTGCTGCTCAGCTTCATGAACTTTCTTCCCTACAGCAAGCATATGCACATCCTGACCGCCATCCCCAACGTCTTTCTGCGCAGCCTCGAGATACCCAACTGCCAGCCACGCGAACGGTTCGAGGAGGGGAATGCCTATGGAGCAACCAGTGTCGACCGGTTGAGCTGGAAGGATCTGCTCGATTCCTTCTCCTGCACGGAATGCGGCCGCTGCCAGAACTCCTGTCCTGCTGCCAGCACAGGGAAACCGCTGAACCCGCGGCTGGTGATCCATGCCATCAAGGAGAACCTCCTTCTGAATGGCAGGCCGCGGACCAAATCCGAACAAGGCGCCTCCCTGATCGGCGAGGACGGAAGTGGCAACTGCAGCGAGTCAGCCCTGTGGAGTTGCACCTCCTGCAGCGCTTGCATGGAATCGTGCCCCGTCTTCATCGAGCACCTCCCTAAAATCGTGAAGATGCGCAGACACCTGGTCCAGATGGAGGCGCGTTTCCCGGAAGAGCTTCTGAACCTGTTCGAGAACATGGAGCAGCGCTCCAATCCCTGGGGGATGGCGCCTGCGGAGCGCGGCAAGTGGGCCTCGCAGCTGAAGGTCCCTGCTTTCGAGGCGGGACTAACCGAGTACCTTCTCTTCGTCGGCTGTTCCGGTGCCTTCGACGCCAGGAACAAGCAGGTCACCACCGCGCTGACCAGGGTGCTGGACGCAGCCGGCGTTTCCTACGGCATTTTAGGGAAAGAGGAGAAGTGCTGCGGGGAAAGTGTCCGCCGGTTGGGGAACGAGTACCTCTTCGATATGATGGCGCGCGAGAGTGTGCAGCAGTTCCAATCGAAAGGGATCACCAAGGTAATTACCCAGTGTCCGCATTGCTTCAATACTCTGAAGAACGACTTCAGGCAGTACGGCATCGAACTGGACGTCGTGCATCACAGTGAGTTCATCAAGAACCTGGTAGATCAGGGGGAACTGAGGCTCGCCCAGCAGTCGGAAGGGGTGGGGAGCGTGGTCTTTCATGACTCCTGCTATCTCGGCAGGCACAACGGGGTCTATGATGCGCCGCGTGGAGTCATCAGCGAAGTGACCGGAAAGCCGGTGAGGGAGATGGCGCGAACCAGGGAGAACGCCTTCTGTTGCGGAGCAGGTGGCGGCAGGATGTGGCTGGAGGAGCACGAAGGAACGCCGATCAACCGGAACCGCGTCAAGGAGGCCCTGGAGCAGGAGCCTTCCACCATCTGCGTGAGCTGCCCGTTCTGCATGACCATGTTCGAGGACGGCGTTAAGGAGTTTAGCGGAAGTGCCGTCCAGGTAAGGGATATTGCCGAGGTCGCCGCGCTGGGGCTGAAGTAGAAGGAACGATCAAAAGGAAGTCAGTCACCCTGGTAGGATATCGAAAAGCCGTTCGCCCTGAGCCTGTCGAAGGGTGAAGTGGAACTGATACGGCTTGATAAGCTGATGAGGCTTGGCGTCCGCAATTCGCACTTCGACAGGCTCAGCACGAACGGGTTTCACGCTCAGCAGACATTTTCAGCTAATTTCAGTCGCCGCCAGTTACTTCGCCTGCTCCTTCAAGGTTTGGGTGATGAAGTCGGCAACGTCGGATTTGAGTTGTATCAGGGCGTTGCTGTCCAGGTACATCATGTGGCCGGAGCGGTAGCGGCGCTCGGTGATGTTCCTGCGAAGTGCAGGTGTGAGGCCGAGATGGGCCAGGGTGTACTCGGCGGCGAAGTGCGGCGTGGCCAGGTCGAACAGTCCGGAGGCAACCATCACCTTCATGTACGGGTTCTTCGCCAGGGCGTTTCGCAGGTTGTCGCTGGTGTCCGCGTAACTGTTCTTAGCCTCCCAGTCCCAGCGCCCAACACCGCCGCCCAAGGTGAAATACTCGTGATCGGATTGGTAGCCGAGTTCGTCACGCAGGTAGCTGTTCATGGCCGAGGTGAAGGGGGGACGGATGGTGGTGACGGTCGGGTCGAAACCGCGCTGAGCCGAGGGATCCACGTCGGCCGCGGTAAGGCGGCTGTCCATCCAACCGGTGATCCGCCTGCTGTCGCGCAGCAGTTCCCGTGCGAAGGTGGTCTGGTCGATGCGCAGGTTACGGTTGTCGATGAAGGAAGGGCTAAGACCGGTGAAGCGGGCCATTTTGGCCACCACGGCCTGACGCTCTGCTGCGGAAAGCCGGTCTCCCTTGTTCAGCGCGTCCTGGAATTCCCCGGCAGCCCATTGCTCGGCAGCCGACAGCGTCTTGTCGAGGTCCGCCTGCAGGTCGGGATCGAGTTTCTTGTGGTACCAGGCGGTGGCCGTGTAGCTGGGGAGGAACAGCTGATACGGCAGGTCGTTGCCGTTGTCGAAGGATATGGTCTGCATGTTGAGGACCATCGAGACCTCGATCATCCCGCTTAAGGCGATGCCGTGTTCCAACAGAAAATCGGAGAGGCCGGCGGCGCGGAAGGTGCCGTAGCTTTCGCCGACCAGAAACAGCGGCGCACCCCAGCGGTCGTTGCGCGTCAGGTACAGCCTGACGAAGCTCCCCAGGGATTCGATGTCCCCCCGTACGGTGGCGAAATTCTTGGCGAGATCAGGTTTTTCTGCCCTGCTGTAGCCGGTTCCCACCGGGTCCACGAATACCAGGTCCGCGAGATCCAGCCAGCTGTAGGCGTTATCGACCAGGTGGAAGGGGGGGGGTGGCATGTTGCCGTCCGGCAGCATCTGCACCCGCCTGGGACCGAGGGCCCCCAGGTGCAGCCAGACCGATGCCGCTCCTGGACCTCCATTGAAGACGAAAAGCAGAGGACGGCGTTTGGAGCGCTCCTTCGATTCGGCCTGGTAGGCGACGTAGAACATCCGCGCTTCGGTTTCACCAGCCTCGGTCTGAATGGGAAGTTCACCCGCGGTCGCCGTGTAGGAGAGCTCCTTGCCGTCGATCCTTACTTGGTGCCGGGTGATAAAGGTCTTGGATTGCGAAGTCGGGACGCGTTCCTTGCTCGGCTCTCTTTTCGTTTCTTCCGTCGAGGCTTTCCCGGAGGGTTGATCCGATGCTGCGGACAACGGGAAGGGAAACAGCGATCCTGCCACCAGTAAGCTCACCGCAAGTACCATTCGCAACAAAGAAGCACCTCCACGACAATCGCTCATCACAGTCATTCTCTCTTTTGCAGCAGATTCCTGCACCACATATGCTAACCCCTCCTCTCCCCTTGCGGGGAGGGAGGGGCACGTTGACCTTGTTAGCATGGGCTAGAAAGCAACGAAGGGACCTGTTCCGAGGGTGGGCACGTTTTTCTGCTGGTAGCCGAGATAAACGTTTCGACCCATGAAGAAGGGGAGCCCCCAGTCGAAGCCGAAGGTGGAGTTGCCGGCAACGTCACTGAAGACGCTGTTGCCGGTGCTTACCTCCGTGATGAAGTTGCCCACGGTGAACGGGACATCAAGGGCAGGAGATCCATTGAAGCCGGTGACGGTGGCAAGCACTGCCCTGGTGACCGGCGGGCAATACCACTCCTGGTTCGGGGCAGCGCAAAGCGGCAGCACGGACGGGTTCAGGTTCGGGATGAAGAGGGCGTTGGAGCCGGTGTCCACGAAACTCCTATTGCTGGTATTAGCGTTGGGGTAGAGGGTCCTGAATTCGCCGGTGTTATCTTCCGGGATGACGGTGACGGTTCCGGCGGTGTTGTTGGCCTGGGTGTTGATGCCGAAGAGCAGGCTGCCGGTGATGGAGGGTGCCCCTCCAGCCGGGACCGGCGGCAGCTGGATCATGATGCCGTTGTTGTCCACCGGGAGGCTGGCTATGGGATTGGCCACCTGGTTGGCGGTGGGGACGATGGTGCCGGTGCAGGTGCCACCGGAGCAGCTGTAATACAAGCCGTTGTTAGCGGTGCTTACACAGCCTGGGCCGCAGTCCTGGGCGAAGACGTCCACGCCGAGGATGCCGTTGAACCCGGCGGAGACCGGGGTGGGATCTGCGTTGGCGCAGCCCGCAGGGCGGGTTCCTCCGAAGCTGGAATCGATCACCTGGATAGGCACCAGCACTGCCGGTTCGCCCCCTACCTGGACGCTCGCCATCTTGATCGGTCCCCAAAGCGACGAGCCGTCGGCGAACTGCACGCATCCCGCCAGCGACCCGCCGCCGGCAGCGATGCCGGGCAGGGTCAGGTTGGGGATGGCGGAGCTGAAAACGCGCAGCCCGGTGCT
>NZ_DATFBA010000151.1:0-8723 GCF_035254065.1 Geomonas sp. | reverse complement strand
CTTGGCCTGGGGTAGCCCGTGCTCAGCCGCCTTTCGCAGCCAGTCAGCGGCTTGCCGCGGGTCCTTTGCGACACCTTGTCCGCGCAGGTACATGATGCCCAGGTAGAGCTCGGCCTCGGCGCTTTCCTGGCGGGCGGCCTTGAGGAACCAGCGGAAGGCCGCGGAGAGGTCCTTGGCGACGCCGTCGCCGCGAAAGGCCATCTCTCCCAGGTAGATTTGGGCCCGGGCGCTCCCCTGTTCGGCGGCGGCGCGGAACCAGCGCAAGGTCTCCCGCAGGTCCTTGTCGACGCCGTCCCCCTTGCCGTACATGAGCCCCAGGTTGAGCTGGGCCTTTATGTGGTCCTGCTCGGCGGCCCGCCGGAACCAGCGAGACGCCTCGCGGTGATCGAGTGCCACCCCTTCTCCCTTCAGATAGAGAAGGCCCAGGTCGTACTGGGCGCCGGCGTGTCCCTGTTCCGCCGCCTCCCGGAAGAGGCCGGCCGCACGGCGGCTGTCCTTGGCAACGCCATCGCCCTTGTAGTACCTGACGCCGAGTTGGAACTGTTCGGAGGGGGGTTGCCGGGAAGAGCCGTGAAGAGAGGTGCCGGCGGGGTCGGGGAAGGGTCGGGAGGAGCCCGCCCGCTGGGCGGTCCCGCCGCAGCCGGCCAGGGGAAGCAGGATGGCCAGCGTGCAGAGTGCCAGCGCCCATGCGGGACGCGGAAGTTCGCTGTTGCTGATGCGAGAGGGGCCGGTAGACATAGTGGCCGTATTGTAGCCTGCCGGCGGCAGAAACGTCTACGAAATAAGTGCTAATAAACGGGCACTTACGCTCGCCAGCCGGTTACTTTTGCCCCCAGAGCTCCTTCAGCCTCCAATTCCTGCCGCAGCCGTCGTGGTACATCTTGTAGCGCTCGGGATTCTTCTTGTAATACTGCTGGTGGTATTCTTCGGCGGGATAGAACGCGCCGGCGGGGACGATCTCGGTGACGATGCCGCCTGGGACCTTCTCCTCCAGCTCGCGCTTGCTCTGCTCGGCAACCGACCTCTGCTCATCGCTGGTGTAGAAGACGGCGGTCCGGTACTGGGTTCCGAAGTCGCAGAACTGGCGGTTTTTCGTGGTGGGGTCGATGTTGCGCCAGAAGACGTCGATCAACTCCCGAAAGCTCACCAACGTCGGGTCGAAGCGGATGAGCACCGCCTCGGCATGGCCGGTCTCCCCCTCACAGACCTCGACGTAGGAGGGATCGGGGACCTCGCCGCCGGTATAGCCGGGCATCACCGAAAGCACCCCGTCCATCTTGTCGAACACCGGCTCCATGCACCAGAAACAGCCACCGGCAAAGATGGCGGTCTCAACCTTTTGCGTCGCAGATTCCATCACGGCTCACCTCCAACCACGATTCCACATCTGTTGGGCTCCCCCTCAGACCGAGCCCCATCCTCAGCCTGTCCCTCCCCTTGAAGGGGAGGGAACGTGGGGCGAAGATATCGGGAGTCACGGAATGAGGTCCCCCCCTTGATAAAGGTGGGACAGGGGGATTGCATCCGGCGGTTCACCCATTCCCTCCCCTCACAGCTTACCTCCAACATCCCCTCCCCTTCAAGGGGAGGATCAGGAGCTTGCCCGCCGTAGCCTTGGCGGAGGCGGGTGAGGATGGGGTTGAGGGCGGCGCCAGGTCAGGTGACGGCGATGACCTCCTCGTAGGTGGTGATCCCCTCCAGCATCTTCCTGACCGCCAGGTCCCTGAGCGGGACCATGCCGTCCTCCCTGGCCGCCGCCTGCAGGGCGCCCAGTTCCGGACGCTCCGAGATGGCCGTCTTGATCCCTTCGTTCACGTCCAGCACCTCGAAGATGCCGGTCCTCCCCTTGTAGCCGGTCCCCCGGCACTCCGGGCACCCCTTGCCGTACCAGACCTTCCCCCCCTGCTTGAGGGAGAGGTACTCGATCTCCCCCTCGGAGAGCTGACGCTCCGCCTTGCAGGCCGGGCAGATCTTGCGCAAGAGCCTCTGGGCGATGATGCCGATCACGGTCGAGGAGATCAGGAAGGAGGGGACCCCCAGGTCCAGGAGCCTGGTGATCGAGGAGGGGGCGTCGTTGGTGTGCAGGGTGGAGAGCACCAGGTGGCCGGTGAGCGCCGCCTGCACCGCGTTCTCCGCCGTCTCGTGGTCGCGGATCTCGCCGATCATGATGATGTCCGGGTCCTGCCTGAGGATGTTCCTGAGCACCTTGTCGAAGGTCACCCCGATCGCCCCCTGCACGCCGACCTGGTTGAACTCCTCCATCACCATCTCGATGGGGTCCTCCACGGTGACGATGTTCACTTCGGGGGAGGAGAGGGTCCTGAGTGACGAGTAGAGGGTGGTGGTCTTGCCGCTGCCGGTGGGGCCGGTGACCAGGATGATGCCGTTGGGGCGGCGGATGAAGGAGCTGTAGAGCTGGTACTCGCGCGGGTAGAAGCCGATCTGGTCGAGGTCCTGCATGAGCACGTCCGGGTCGAAGACCCTGATCACCACCTTCTCGCCGAAGGCCACCGGCAGGGTGGAGACGCGCAGCTCGATCTCCTTTCCCTGGTGGTTGGTCTTGATGCGGCCGTCCTGGGGGCGCCTCTTCTCGGCCAGGTCCATGCGGGAGAGCATCTTGATGCGGGAGACCATGGGGGGGTGCAGCTGCTTGGGGACCATGTGCACGTTGTGCAGCACGCCGTCCACCCGGAGGCGGACCAGCGACTTGTCGCGCTTGGGCTCGATGTGGATGTCGCTCGCCCGCTGGTCGAAGGCGTACTGGAGCAGGAACTCCACGGCCGAGACGATGTTGCGGTCGGTGCTCTCGATCTCGTGCCCCATCTTCAGGCGGACGAACTGCTCGAGGTTGCCGAGGTCGACCGAAGTCCCCACCTCGCTCTCCGCCGCCTTCACCGAGGCGCGGAAGCCGAAGAACTCCCTGAGGATCTTGATGATGTCGTTGCGGGAGGCGAGCACCCGCTCGACCTTGATCCGCTTGATGCTCTTCAGCTCCTCGATCACCTCGTCGTTGAAGGGGTCGGCGACCGCCACCGTGAGGGTGCCGTCTTTATAGTCGACCGGCACGATCAGGTTCTTGAGGGCGAAGGGGCGCGAGATGTGGGCAGTGACCATCTCCAGGTCGAGCTTCAAGGGATTTATCTTCAGGTAGGGGAGCCCCACCACCGCGGCCAGCACCTCGGTGATGCCGTCCTCGGTCAACAGCCGGCCGCCGGACTCGGGGACCTCCAGGTTGAAGGAGGCGATCACCTCGGCGGGCGAGGGTTTCTCGGGGGTCTGGTTCAGCCTGCGCGAGTAGCCCGCCTGCTGCGAGCCGGCCAGCCGCTGCTGCTGGGGCTCGCCCTTGGCGACCAGCTCGCCGAACTGCGTCTCGTCGATCAGCCGGCGCTTCAAAAGCATCTGTCCCACGTTCTTTATGGTCAGCGAATTCTTCTTGTTCATGCCGGCAGCCGCCCCCTGTGAGGATGGAGGCAGTATCAGCTAGAACCTTAATAAAGTCAAGGGGGTGGACGTTGACATCGGGATGAGGTGCGAATATCATTAGACAGAGGCAACATGCAGTTTCAGGTCCAGCCCGTCAAAGGAGGAAACACCATGTTTGAAATCCTGGAGAAGGCAGCCATGACCGCCCTTGGGGCCGCCGCGATCACCCAGAAGAAGGGTGAGGAGCTGGTTAAGGAGATGAGGTCCCGCTACAAGATGAGCGAGGAAGAAGGTCGGGCCTTCCTGGATCGGATCCAGGAGCTGGCCAAGGCCGGGCGCGAGCGGACCACCGAGGCGGCCGAGGTGGAGATCAAAGGCGCCCTGGAGCGGATGGGCATGGTGACCCGCGAGGACTTCGACAAGCTGGAGCACCGGGTCCGGGTACTGGAGGCGATCGCGCCGGCCGACGAGGAACCGGGGACTGAATGCTGAGACTGACTTAGCTCAACCGGGGTACTGAATGCTGAGACTGATCCAGCTCAACCGCAACGTCCGGAGCATCCGGCGTTATCGGCAGATCATCACGGTGTTTGCCGGTTACGGGCTCGAGCACCTGCTCGAGTACCTGAACCTCTCCCAGGTGATGGCCGCCTCGCGACGGGTGCTGCGCCGGCCTACCCCCAAGGCGGCCCACCTCTCGGCGCCGACGCGGCTGAGGCTCGCCATGGAGGAGCTCGGCCCCACCTTCATCAAGCTGGGGCAGCTCCTCTCCACCCGTCCCGACATCATCCCGGAACCGTTCATCCAGGAGTTCTCCCGCCTGCAGGACAGCATCCCCTCCATCCCCTTTTCCGAGGTCTGCAGCGAAATCGAGCGCGAGCTCGGGGTCCCCATCGAGGAGCGTTTCTCCTCCCTGGGCTCCGAGTCGATCGCCGCGGCCTCCATCGCACAGGTGCACCGGGCCAGGCTTATCAGCGGCGAGGACGTGGTGGTCAAGGTACGCCGCCCGGGGGTGGTGGAAACGGTAGAGACCGACATCGACATCCTGATGGGGGTGGCGCTGCTTTTGGAGCGGCACACCGCCGGAAGCGACATCTACGATCCGGTCGGCGTGGTCAGGGAGTTCGCCTACACCATCCGACGCGAGATGGACCTGGCGCGCGAGGGGCACGCCATCGAACGGATCCGGGATAACTTCAAGGGTGACCCCACCCTCTACTTCCCGACCGTGTACTGGCAGGCCACCGCCAAGGGGGTGCTCACCCTGGAGTACATCGAGGGGATCAAGGTGAGCGAGGTGGCGGCCATCGAGGCGGCGGGGCTGGACAGGGGCGAGATCGCCCGCCGCGGCGCGGTCGCCTTCCTGAAGATGGTGCTCGAGCACGGTTTCTTCCACGGCGACCCCCACCCCGGCAACGTGCTGATCCTGCCGGGCAACGTGATCGCCCTGCTCGATTTCGGGATGGTGGGAAGACTCGATCCCTCCGTGAAGCAGTACCTCACCGACGTGCTCACCGCGGTCATCAACCGCGACGTCGACGAGTTGGTCGCCACCATCACCGCCAACGTGGAGGTGAGCGAGAACCTCGACGTGAGCGGCCTCAAGAAGGGGCTCGCCGAGTTCATCGACGGCTACTTCGAGATCCCGCTCAAGGAGATCGAGGTGGGGCGCATGCTCCTGCAGTTCATCGACCTGGTCTCCACCCACCGCATCAAGATCCCCCCCGACCTCACCCTGCTGGTCAAGGTGCTGGTGGTGATCGAGGGGATGGGGCGCGAGCTCGACCCGCAGTTCGACATGGTCGGCCACCTGCGCCCCTTCATGGAGGAGGCGCTCCGCGAACAGCACTCGCCGACCCGCATGATGCACGAGGTGGAAAAGGGGTTCCAGGCCTACCTCTCGCTGGCCAGGAACCTGCCGCGCGACATCCGGGAGATCCTCAACAAGATCAACCGCAACAAGCTGCGGATCGACCTGGAACACCGGGGGCTCGACCGCTTCGGCAAGGAGCTGGAGCGCTCGGCCAACCGGGTCTCCTTGAGCCTTATCATCACCGCCCTGATCATCGGCTCCTCCATCGCCATGCAGGCCAACCGGGGCCCGTTGCTCTGGGGGCTTCCCGCCTTCGCCTTCTTCGGCTACCTGTGCGCCGGCATCGTCGGCTTCTGGTGGATGATCGCCATCATCCGTTCCGGGAGACTGTAGCCGGGACCGGCTCCGCAGGTGCCTGTCCCCCCTTGCCGTCGACGTGTCGCCCTGGTGGCAAAAATGCAGCACCGTCGCCAACTGTTGCACAAACGCCACACTCCCCGTTGCTTTTACACCACACGAGGCCGATCCGCCACAGCTCCCCCCCTTCCCTCCCACCCTTCCCCTTTCCGAAAACGTCCACTCCGCTTGGCTTTACATAAAGATGAGTGATTCCTCTTCGTTGGCTCGTTCCTTGCTAAATGATCCGCATACTGATTAAATGCAATCCCGGGAGCAAGCCAATGACTTTCCAGAACACCTTGGGCAACAAAGTAACTTTCAGCGGTATCGGCCTGCATACGGGTAAGACCATAACGCTCACGCTGCGTCCGGCCGAGGCCGGCACCGGCATCGTCTTCCATCGGGTCGACGTCTCCCCCTCGGTCTCCATCGAGGCCAAGGCGGCCAACGTCGTTTCCACCCGGCTTTCCACCACCATCGGCAACGCCCAGGCCACCGTATCCACCATCGAGCACCTGATGGCGGCGCTCTACGGCTGCGGCATCGACAACGCCCACGTCGACATCAACGGCCCCGAGGTCCCGATCATGGACGGCAGCGCGGCCCCCTTCGTGGCGGCCATCGAGAAGGCCGGCGCCAAGGGATGCGGCAAGCCCCGCAAGTACCTGGTGGTCAAGAAGCCGGTCAGCGTGGTGGAGGGTGACAAGAAGATCACCATCATCCCCTCGCGCACCTACAAGATCTCCTTCGACATGGAATTCGCCCACCGCGCGGTGCGCAGCCAGTTCCGCTCCATGCAGTTCAGCCGGGAGATCTTCACCGAGGAATACGCCGCCGCCCGCACCTTCGGCTTCCTGGCCGAGGTGGAGATGCTCAAGGCGCACGGGCTGGCCCTGGGCGGTTCGCTGGAGAACGCGGTGGTGATCGGCGAGGAGGGTGTGCTCAACGAGGAAGGGCTCCGCTATACCGACGAGTTCGTCCGCCACAAGATCCTTGACTCGGTCGGCGACATGTCGCTGGCCGGCTACCGGCTGATCGGCCACGTGAAGTCGACCAAGTCCGGTCACGACCTCAACCACAAGCTGGTCACCGAACTGCTCCGCCGCCCCGACTGCTACACCCTGGAGGAGTTCACCCAGCAGCCGGCCAACGCCCCCTTCCTCCCGATGCCGGAGCTGGCGACCGTCGCAGCTTAAGGCGAGATCAAGAGCACGATCAAGAGTACAGCCAGAAAAAGCAGACCAAGAGCAGCCCTCGCGGGGGCTGCTTTTTTTCGTTGCAGGCGGCAAGCGCCTTGAAAAGACACCTGTTCTTCGTATAAAGTGACCTGATGCCCACGGATACCGATAAAAAACCGCGTGCCCCCCAGGAGGTGCGCGCCGCCGAGATCAGGAAGAGAAAGCGCGAGGGGTTCTTCGTCTGCCTGTCGCTGCTCTCCATCCTGATCCTGACCGCCTTCGAGATCCACCTGTCGCGCCTCTCCTCCGAGGTGCCGATGGGGAGCAACGTCATCATCTTCGGCATCATCAACGTCATCATCCTGCTGATCATCCTGCTGGTCTACCTGGTCTCCCGGAACATCACCAAGCTCCTCCTGGAGCGGCGCAAAAACGCACCGGGGGCGCATCTGCGCACCAAGCTGGTGCTCGCCTTCGTCACCCTGTCGCTGGTCCCCACCCTGCTGCTGTTCTTCGTCTCGGCCGGATTCATCACCAACTCCATCCACAACTGGTTCAACAAGCAGGTGGAGAGCTCGCTCAACGAGTCGATGGAGGTCGCCCAGACCTTCTACAAGAGCTCGGCCGCCAACGCCCTCTACTACGGCAATCAGATCAGCCAGATCGTCAAGGAGAAGAAGCTCCTCAACGAGGAGAACCTCCCCAAGCTCAAGGCGCTCATCCGCCAGAAGCAGCAGGAGTACAACCTGGGGGTGGTGGAGGTGTTCTCCTCCCAGCGCGAGGAGCTGATCAGGGCCGCCAACCCCAAGGTCCCGCTGGGCGAGTTCACCAACCCCTCCTCCGAGGACATCAACGTGGGGCTGGCCGGCGAGCAGCTGACCCGGGTGAGCCCGATCGGCAAGGCCGACCTGATCCGCGGCATCGTGCCGATCAGGAGCAACTGGAACAGCAAGGACGTGGTGGGGGTCATCGTGGTCAACTACTACGTCCCCTACTCGCTGGTTGCCAAGATGCGGGAGATCTCGCTCTCCTACCACGAGTTCCGGCAGCTGAAGATCATGAAGAACCCGATCGCCACCGGCTACATCCTGACCCTGTTCCTGATCACCATGGTGATCGCCTTCCTGGCGGTCTGGTTCGGGGTCTACCTGGCGAGGAGCCTCACCAACCCCATCCAGGAGCTGGCCGAGGCGACCAGGCAGGTGGCCGAGGGGAACCTGGACGTGCACCTGGGGGAGAGCGGCCACGACGAGATCGGCATGCTGATCGCCTCCTTCAACCGGATGACCCAGGACCTGCGCGAGAACCAGCTCGCCCTGCAGCACACCAACGAGGAGCTGAAGAAGAGCAACCTGGAGCTCGACCAGCGCCGGGTCTACATGGAAACGGTGCTCGCCAACGTGACCGCCGGCATCATCTCGGTGGACAAGGACGGCCTCTTGACCACGGTGAACAAGTCGGCCGAGAAGCTCCTCTCCATCAACATGGACAAGGTGGCTGGCAAGAACTTCCGGGAGGTGCTGCTCCCCGCCCACCTCGACATCGTCAAGGGGCTCCTGCGGGACATGGTGCTCAGCAAGCAGGACGCCATCAACCGCCAGCTGACCATCCCGATGCGGGACGGCGAGCGGACGCTGCTCACCAACCTGACCGTCCTCAAGGACGAGAAGGACGCCTTCATGGGGATGGTGGTGGTGCTCGACGACATGACCAGCCTGATCAAGGCGCAGCGCATGGCGGCCTGGCGCGAGGTGGCAAGAAGGATCGCCCACGAGATCAAGAACCCGCTCACCCCGATCCAGCTCTCCGCGCAGCGGCTCAGGAAGCGCTACCTCTCCCGCTTCGACGGGGAGGAGAAGGTGTTCGACGAGTGCACCGCCATGATCATCAAGTCGGTGGACGAACTGAAG
>NZ_DATFBA010000150.1:0-3079 GCF_035254065.1 Geomonas sp. | reverse complement strand
CCAGGTAGCCGTAGTGGGCGAAACAGGCGGAAAGACCGGTCGGCTCGCCGATCACCGCCCAGGGTGCCCGGCACTGCTTGAGAAAGCTCGCGCTGCCGTCGCCGTTTTCCTCCTCGCCCACCACCAGCAACAGCCCCACCGGTGGGAGTTGCGCGGCCGGCAGCGCGCGGGACATGGCGAGCCAAGCCTCCACCATCGCCGCGCAGCCACCCTTCATGTCGGCGCTCCCCAGCCCGTGGATGATCCCGGCCTCTTCCCGCCCCTCCACCGCCTCGAGGTCCCAGGCGGGCACCGTGTCCACATGACCCACCAGGTACAGCCGCGGCTCCCCCTCGCCCATGGTGACCCGCAGGTTGTAGCGCTCCTCCTCCACCTCCTGCCGCTCGACCTCGAACCCTTCCCGTCTGAGCAACTCCTCCAGGAAGAGCTGGATGTCCTCTTCCTTGCCGGAAGGGGAATAGATATCGATCAGCTCCAGCAGGGTTCTCCTCAGCCGGTCCGGGTCGATCGCCGCCAGCACGTTTTCCAGAGGTCCGCTCATGGCTTCTTCACCGGTTTCTTCTTGTGTCTGCGGGAGAGGTTGAGGGTCATGTAGACGTGCTCCTGGATGTCGCCGAAGCCGTGCTTTTGGAAGAAGCGGATGGCCGGCGTATTGCTGGCGGCAGTGTCGATGATGATCATCCTTACCCCTTGTTCCTTAAAGCGCCGCTTGAGCTCCTTGAAAAGCCTCTCCCCCACCTGCATCTTCTGCAGGTCGCGGCGCACCCCCAGCCAGACCAGGTAGCCGTACTTCCAGGGAGAGTTGTGCTTCTTCACCGTGGTCCCCAGCGCGAAGCCGAGGATGCGGTCCTCGTGTTCGGCGACGATGCAGAGCTCGTTGTCGGAGTTGAAAAGGGTGGTGATCTCGTACTCGTCCCAGGTGCGGTAGAGGCTCTGCGAGTACTCGGCGGTGAACAGCTGCTCGCCGATGTGGAATACCTCAGGGAGATCGTCGATGATCATCTCGCGGACCCGCGGGAGGTCCTCGCCGTTGGGATGGGGATCTGTCATGTCTGCCTCGGATGCGGTATCGATGTTGCCATTATAGCAGAGTTAACCCGCCGGACGAGGTGCCCCCATTAGATTCCCCCCTCCAGCACTGTCGCCTGAAGCCGCCCCTGGTGCAGAGTTTTGTGGTGAAAAGATTTATTAATTCCGTATAGATGGTAGAATTCTTAAACTTGCGGCCCGCTTCGTATGCTCACACGGCCGGCTCGCCCGATTCTTCCTCCCCGAAAGGCTCACATGTCCAGGATGTTGCTGCTATATGCCGCGCTGGCCTCCCTGCTGGTCATCCTAGCGCCCGTCTCACCGGTGCATGCTGCGGATCCGGTCGAGGTGGAGGTGCGCGGGGTCGAGGATGCCGCCCTCAAGAACGTGCAGGACGTGCTGACGCTTCCCTTCGGCATGGTGCGCGACGGCAAGGTGGACCGGCTCTGGCTGGACCGTTTCGCCCGCCAGGCGCCGGAGAAGGTGAAGCGCGCGCTGGAGCCCTTCGGCTATTACCACGCCGAGGTTGCGGTGGAGGTCAAGGATAAGGGGAAAGGTGAGTTCCTGCTACAGGTCACCATCGAGCCGGGGGAGCCGGTGCGGGTGGTGGGGGTGGACATCGAAGTCAAGGGAGCCGGAGCCGGCCAGCGCTCGCTGCGCGACCTGGTAAAGGTCTTCCCGCTCAAGAAGGGGGACGTGCTGCTACAGCCGGAATACGAGCGGGCCAAGTCGAACCTCAAGGCGCAGGCGGTGAACCTCGGCTACCTGGACGCCGATTTCAGCAAGCACGAGGTGCGCATTGCGCCGGGTGAGAAAACGGCCCAGATTGCCCTCATCCTGGACACCGGCGAGCGCTACTTCTTCGGCGACGTCCACATCGAGGGGGCTCCCGACTATCCGCAGCCTTTCCTGAGGCGCTATGTCAGCTTCGGCAAGGGGGAGGTGTTCTCCTTCTCAAAGCTGGGCGAAACGCAGCTCAACTTCTCCAACTCCCAGCGCTTCAAGGAGGTGCTGATCACCCCCCAGAAGGAGAACGCCAAGGACCACGAGGTTCCGGTGCTGGTCAAACTCACTCCCGTCGCCAGGCGTACCGTTCGTCCCGGCGTGGGGTATGGTACCGACACCGGCCCCCGGGTCTCGGTCCACTATCGCGAACTCAACCTCTTCCACAAGGGGCACGACCTCGACATCATGCTCTACGTCGCTCAAAGGCTGCAGGGTTTCATCACCCGCTATACCGTCCCCAGCGACCGGGATATCTTCAGCAACACCACCTACCAGTTGAACCTCCAGCAGGAACGGACCTCCAGCTACACGAGCCAGCTAGCTGCCGTGGAGGTCGCCTACAACCACAGCCTTGGCAAGGGGGAGTTGCTCACCCCGTACGTCAAGATCCAGCAGGAGAATTTCACCATCGGCACCGAAGACTCCAGCTCCCGACTGGTACTGCCGGGCCTTCGCTTCTCGAAGCAGACCTTCGACAACCTCACCCGGCCGACCCGGGGGTACCGCTACGCCTTCGACCTGCGCGGTGCCCACCAGTACATAGGTTCCGACTCGTCACTGGCCCAGTTCATCGCCGACGGCAACGCCATACTACCGCTTCCCTGGCGCCTCTCCCTCCACCTGAAGAGCAAGGTGGGGGTGAGTCTCTTGGCCGACCCGCTGGCCGATTTCCCACCATCCATCCGCTTCTTCGCCGGTGGCGACGAGAGCGTGCGCGGCTACCACTACCAGAGCCTGGGCCCCCGCAACAACCGTAACGAGGTGGTGGGCGGCAGGGACTTGGTCACCGGGACCGTCGAACTGGAGCGCGCCATCTTCGAAAAGTGGGGCGTCTCCCTCTTCCATGATGCGGGCAACGCCTTCGATTCCTTCACCAACGTCCACCTCTACCAGGGTGCCGGGGTCGGTGTTCATTACTACACGCCGATCGGGGGGCTCCACCTCGACCTGGCCAAACGGATCGGTACCGGCCAGAGCAATTTCTACATGGTCCATTTCAGCGTGGGTTTCCAGCTATGAGAAAGATCCGGATCTACATAGGCGG
>NZ_DATFBA010000149.1:0-5182 GCF_035254065.1 Geomonas sp. | reverse complement strand
GGCGGCCGAGTCGCCACCGCGCAGCTTCACCCCCTTCGAGCCGGTCGACCTGGACGGAGTGGTCTGTTACCGGAAACGGCCGCGCGACTTCGCCCACCTCCCGGAGCAGGTGGAAGGGCGTCACAGCCTGGAAGAGGTTATCCATCTCCATGAGGAACGTGCTCTCCAGCAGGTGCAGGAACCGGTCTCCCCGTGGCAGGCGAGGCCCGAGCTTAAGCAGGAAACGGGGCGCCCTGCCGGCGCCGGCGGGGAGGAGGCCAACGGCAGGCCGGGTGAGCCGGAGGCGCCCGGTCCGGCATCATCCTGCCAGGCTGCCGCCGTCTTGTTCCGCCAGGGGTTGTATCCGCAGGCGGCAGCCATGCTGATCGAGCTGGGAAGAAGCGGGGTACTGCCACCGGAGGCGCTCACCCTGCTGATCAGGTCACAGGCCAACCAGGGGAGGCTCCCCGAGGCCCTCGCCGTCTGCGAGGAGGCCCTCCGCGAAGAAAAGCTCGACCCGGCCCTCCACTTCCTGCGGGCCGAGATCCTTCAGGAACAGGGGAGGGCCCAGGAGGCGAGGCAGTCCCTCAGGCAGGCACTTTACCTGGACCCCAAGCTGGTCCTGGCCCATTTCGCCCTGGGGAACCTCACCCTGTGGAGCGGGAAGAGGGAGCTCGCCTGCCGGCATTTCGACAACGCCTTGGCAATACTCAACTTGCTGGATGCCGACGCCGTCGTGCCGGGCTCGGAAGGGATGACCGCCGGCAGGCTCAAAGAGATCATCGCCTCCATGGAGATCTGCGCGGGGCGTGAGCAGGGGGAAAAACAATGAGCGCCTCTCACCTCTTCGTGGTGCGTCTGGACGAGGAGCGCTACGCGCTGCACCTTCCGGCCGTCTCCCGGGTGCTGAGGATGGTGGAGATCACCGCCATACCCAAGCCGGGGGGGCCGCTGCTGGGGCTGGTCAACGTGCAGGGGGAAGTGCTGCCGGTGGTCGACCTGCGGCGCTGTCTCAACCACCCCCGGAGACCGGTCGCGCTGGAGGACGTGCTGGTGATAGCTGAAGGGGGACAGGGGAGGGTGGCGCTGCCGGTGGACAGGGTGGAGGGGGTGCTGGAACCCGCCGACCACCTGCAGCTCTGGGAGGCCGAGAGACCGAGGCAGTCCGAGTTCCTGGAGGGGGTGGTGAAGCTTGCCGACGGGCTGGTGATGGTCTGCGACCTGGCAAGAGTCACCTCACTCTGCGGCGGTACCGCTGCCGGTTCCGTCTGCCCACCCTGCGCCGAGGAGGAGACTGTCGCTGGCGAGGCCGAGGAGGTGGTGGCGCCTTCTGCAGCTCGACGGCCGGTCACGGCGGAGGAGGGCGAGCTCGACCCCGACCAGCTGCGCATCGCGATCCTGCGGGAGCGGGCCAGAAAGCTCGCGCGCGAGCCGGTTTCGGGCGGGGACGGAGAAAGGCTGGAGATCGTGGAGTTCGCGCTCTCCGAGGAGCGCTACGCGGTGGAATCGGCCTTCATCCGGGAGGTCTACCCCCTCAAAGAGCTGACCCCGCTCCCCTGCACGCCCCCCTTTGTGCTGGGGATCGTCAACCTGCGGGGGACCATCCTGTCGGTGATCGACCTGCACAAATTCTTCGCACTCCCCGACCAGGGGCTTTCCGATCTCAACCAGGTGATCGTGCTGGAGGGGGCCGGTATGGTGTTCGGCCTGCTGGCCGACCGGATCGTGGGGGTGCGCACCATCGCGGCCGGGGATATCCAACCGGCGCTGCTCACCGTGAGCGACCCCCGCTCCGACTACCTGAAGGGGGTGACCAGGGAGCGGCTGGTGGTGCTGGATGGCGGCAAGATGCTGGCCGACGGCAGGATCGTGGTGCACGAGGACGCGTAGGAGAAGGAGGACGGCATGAAGTGGTTTGAGAATATGGTCGCGCGAACCATGCAGGGATCACACTTCGTGAAGAGCCTGATCGACATGAGCATGGACCCCCTGGTCATCATAAACCCGCAGGGGAAGATCGCCGAGGTCAACGACGCCGTCGTCCAGGTCACCGGCGCGGCCAGGGAATGGCTGATCGGCTCGGACTTCAGCGATTTCTTCACCGAGCCGGAAAAGGCGCGGGAGGGGTACCGCCGGGTGCTTGAGGTTGGCTATCTTGTCGATTTCCCTCTCTCCCTCCGGCACCGTGATGGCCATATCACCGAGGTGCTGTACAACGCCAGCGTCTACCGGGACCACGACGGCAATCTGCTGGGGGTCTTCGCCGCCGCCCGGAACATGACCATGTGCAAGAAGGCCGAGCAGAAATTTCGCGGACTGCTGGAGAACGCGCCCGATGCCATCGTCATCGTGAACGGCGAAGGGGAGATGGTGATGGTCAACGCGCAGGCTGAAAAGGTCTTTGGCTACCAGCGCGAGGAGATGCTCGGCAAGAAGGTGGAGATGCTGATCCCCTACCGGTTCCGCGACAAACACCCGCAGTACCGGGCCGGTTTCTTCGCCGATCCGAAGATGCGCCCGATGGGGGTGGGGCTGGAACTGTACGGGTTGCGCAAGGGTGATGTGGAATTCCCGGTGGAGATCAGCCTGAGCCCGCTGGAGACCGAGGAGGGGGTCTGGGTGAGCGCCTCCATCCGCGACATCAGCGAGCGGAAGAAGGCGGAGAACAAGTTCCGTGGCCTTTTGGAGAGCTTCCCCGACGCGGTGGTGATCGTCAATTCCGAAGGGGAGATCGTCATCGTCAACGCCCAGGCCGAGCGGTTGCTCGGCTACGAGCGAAGCGAGCTTTTGGGGAAAAAGGTCGAGATCCTGGTGCCCGAGCGTTTCCGTCAGCGCCATCCGAAACACCGGACCGCCTACTTCTCCGATCCGAAAATCCGTCCGATGGGTGCGGGACTGGAGCTCTACAGCGTCACCAAGGACAACGTCGAGTTTCCGGTGGAGATCAGCCTGAGCCCTCTGGAGACCGAGGAAGGGTTGCTGGTGACCGCCGCCATCCGGGACATCACCAAGCAGAAGGAGGCCTCCCAGTACGTGCGCAGCCTGATAGAGGCAAGCCTCGACCCGCTTTTGACCATCAGCGCCGAGGGTAAGATCACCGACGTGAACGAGGCGACCGTCAAGGCGACCGGGCTTTCGCGGGAGCAGCTGATCGGGACCGATTTCTCCAACTACTTCACCGAGCCGGAAAGGGCGCGGCAGGGATACCAGCAGGTGTTCGAGCAGGGGAGCATCGTCGATTACCCGCTGACCATCCGGCACCGGGACGGCTCGCTGGTGGACGTCCTCTACAACGCCTCCGTCTACCGCGACGGCAAGGGGAACGTGCGGGGGGTCTTCGCAGCCGCCCGCGATATCACCCAGCGAAAACGGGTCGACCAGGAGTTGAAGGAGTTGAACCGGACCCTCGAACAGCGGGTGGCCGAGCGGACGGCGAACCTGGTGCGGCAGAACTCCGAGATCCTGGAGGCGGCCGAGATCCTGGCGGCCTCCTCCAGCCAGATCATGACCTCCATGAGCCAGATCGCTTCCAGTGCGGCGGAGACCGCGGCGACCGTGAATGAGACCACTGCCATCGTCGAGGAAGTGAAGATGACCGCCCAGGTCTCCAGCCAGAAGTCCCGCAAGGTATCGGAGGCGGCCCAGAAAGCGGTAGTCGTGGCGCAGGGCGGCAGGAAGTCCGTCGACGACTCGGTCTCCGGCATGGGAAGGATCCAGGAGCAGGTGGCCTTCATCGCCGAGAGCATCGTGAAGCTCTCCGAGCAGAGCCAGGCGATCGGCGAGATCATCTCCACCGTGAACGACCTGGCCGAACAGTCCAACCTCTTGTCGGTGAACGCCGCCATCGAGGCGGCCAAGGCGGGCGAGCAGGGGAAAGGGTTCAGCGTGGTGGCCCAGGAGGTGAAGAGCCTGGCCGAGCAGTCCAAGGAGGCCACCGCCCAGGTCCGTAGCATCCTGAACGACATCCAGAAGGCAACCAACACCGCAGTGATGGCGGCCGAGCAGGGGAACAAGGCGGTCGACGACGGGGTGCGCCAGTCGCAGGAGGCGGGCGAGGCGATCCGGCAGATGGGGGTGAGCATCGAGGAGTCGGCGCAGGCCGCGGTGCAGATTTCAGCCTCCAGCCAGGAGCAGTTGACCGGCATGGACCAGGTAGCCCAGGCCATGGGCGACATCAAGCTGGCCAGCGAGCAGAACGCCTCCGGGATGAAGCAGGTGGAGTCCGCGGTGCAGAACCTCCACGAACTGGGGCAAAAGCTCAAACAGCTAGTTGAACAGTACAAGGAGTAGGCGAAGGAGGCCGACCCGTCGGACCTGTCCGACAGGTCCGACAGGTCCGAGATCCGACGCGAGCCGCAACCATGGAACGTGACGTTGCCTTCCAGAAACATCTGCAGGAGACCTTCAAGCTGGAGGCCGAGGAGCACCTGCAGGGGATCGTCTCCGGGCTGATCGAGCTGGAGAAGAGCGGCTCCGCCGAGCAGCAGGCCGGGCGGGTGGAGGTGGTCTTCCGGGAAGCGCACAGCCTGAAAGGGGCCGCGCGCTCGGTCGGACGCGGCGACGTGGAATCGATCTGCCAGGCTATGGAAGGCGTCTTCTCGGCCATGAAGCGCGGCGAGGTGGTCCCTGCTCCGGAACTGTTCGACCTCTTGCAACGGGGGGCAGACCTGCTGGCCCGACTCCTGGAGAGCGGGGAACCGCCCGAAAAGGAGAAGTCCTCGCTGCGCGAGCTGGTGAGGGCCCTGATCGCCGCCAAGACCGAAAAGGTGCCTGCTGCGCCGGAGGTCTCTCCAGAGGCACCACCTGAACCGGCCCCAGCTGCTGCGCCTGCCCCCACTCCGGTGACGGCTCCTCAAGCGGCCCAAGCGGGCTCTGCTGCAACCATTTCGCAGCAACACGGCCAGCCCACGCCGTCTGAGCCCCCGCCGCCCGAGCCTACGCCGCCCGAGTCCCCGCCTCCCGCTCCCCCTCAGGCGGCAACGGCCGCCCCCGAGCCTCGCCCGCTACCGGTGACCACCGCTGAGACGGTGCGGGTCTCCTGGTCCAAACTCTCGGCCGTGCTCCTCCTCTCCGAAGAGATGCTCTCCGCCAAGCTCTCCGCCAGGCAGCGTGCCCTGCAGATGCGCGAAGTCCGCACCGCCTTCGCGGCCTGGAAGAAGCAGTGGAACAAGGTATCTCCGGACCTGCAGAGGCTGGCGGTAGC
>NZ_DATFBA010000148.1:0-11037 GCF_035254065.1 Geomonas sp. | reverse complement strand
TTCCGAGAACGCCGAGTACGACGCTGCCAAGAACCGTCAGGGTTTCATCGAGGGACGCATTGCCGAGCTGCAGGACAAGCTGGCGCGCGCCTACGTGGTCGACCTGTCCAACCTCAAGCCTGACAAGGTGGTCTTCGGGGCCACGGTCACCGTCTACGACACCTCCGCCGAGGAGGAGATCACCTACAAGATCGTGGGCGAGGACGAGGCCGACATCAAGCTGGGCAAGATCTCCTGCACCTCGCCGGTCGGCAAGGCCCTGATCGGGCACAAGCTGGACGACACAGTGCGGGTCAGCGTGCCGTCGGGCACCAAAGAGTACGAGATCATCGAGATCCGCTACGAGTAGGATGATGACAGTGGCGAGCCGCTGGGCTGCCACCGCACCATTTCTCTCCATGCCTCGGCCATACGTGCCAAACACGGGCGGTCATACCACCAGCCCCTACAAACGCGATACGCGAGACTGAAACGGAGGTTTCAATGGTAACCAAGGACATGACTTTTGCTGCTGTTATGAGGATGCACCCGGACGTCGTGAAGGTCCTCAGCAAATACAACCTCGGCTGCATCGGCTGCATGGGCGCTCAGAACGAGTCCCTCGAGCAGGGCTGCGCCGCTCACGGCATCAACGTCGAGGACATCGTCCGCGACATCAACGCTCTCTTCGCCTAACCTTCCCAAACCTCCCCCCGGGTCCCTTTCTGTATCGACAGCGGACTCGGGGGGATTTGCGTTCCTGACAAGCGATCATCTCCCGCCTTCACGTCCCCACCAGGATAATGGGGGGCAGGGGGGATTTGCTTCTAGCTGTTTCAACGCAGCAGCCTAGCTCTGGACGGGTTTCCTCTCATGCCGACCCTCTCTCTCGCAGCAGACGGCTCCATCAAGCTCCCCAAGGAATTGAGGGATTCCCTCCAGCTTAAAGCGGGCGACCCTCTGAACGTCGAACTCGTCGACGGTGTCCTGCGCATTTCTCCCGTCCCGCAACCGAAGCCCGAAAAGAAACCTGCCGCCAAGACGGCTCCCTCGACCTCTACCCCCGCCAACGAGCAGCTGAAGACCCCCATGCGCTTCATAAAGGGAGTCGGCCCCAAGCTCGCCGAGGCGCTCTCCAAAAAGGGGATCGACACGGTCGAAGATGCCCTCTACCTGCTCCCCAACCGCTACGAGGATCGCCGCGACCTGAAGCGGATCACAGATCTGCGCCCGGGGGCCACCTATGCCTTCTTCGGCACCGTGGTCTCGGCTGAACCGCAGACCACCAAAGGTGGCAGGAGGTACTTCGAGGTCATCGTGAAGGACGACAGCGGGAGCCTGACGCTCAAGTGGTTCCATTTCCTTCCTACCTTCATGAAGAAGCATTGGATCCCTGGCAGGCGTGGCATCTTCATCGGCGACGTCGCCCAGTTCGGCTTCCAGCGGGAGATGCACCATCCCGAGGTGGAGTGGGCCGGGGAGGGGGAGGACCTTGCCCAGGTGATGGCGAGGGATCCCGACAATTTCGGCAGGATTCTCCCGGTCTACCCGCTCACCGAGGGGGTGAGCCAGAAGCTCATGCGCAAGATCATGAAGGAGACGGTGCAGCATTTCAGCCGCTACCTGACCGGCTCCCTTCCTGAGAGCATCGTTCACCGTCACCGGCTCATGACTCTGCCGGTTGCGCTGCGGGAAGCCCATGCACCCGACCCGTCCAGCAAGGTGGCCGAACTGAACGAAGGAAAGGGAGCTGCGCACCGATCACTGGCCTTCGACGAGTTGTTCTTCCTGCAGCTTGGTCTGGCGCTCAAGAGGCAGGGCGTCGCACTTGAGGACGGTATCAGCTTCAAGGTAACCCACCGCTACACCAAGGAACTGCTCAAACTTCTCCCCTTCAGCCTGACCAACGCGCAGAGGCGGGTGCTCTCCGAGATCAAGGAGGACATGATTGCACCCCACCCGATGCACCGGCTGGTACAGGGGGATGTCGGCTGCGGAAAGACCCTGGTGGCGCTGCTCGCTGCGCTGATCTGTGTCGAGAACGACTACCAGGTGGCCATCATGGCCCCCACCGAACTGCTGGCCGAGCAGCACTACCTCAATATCCACCATTACTGCGAGCAGTTGGGAATAACAGTGGACCTGCTGACCGCCAGCGTGAAAGGGAAGGGAGACGCCCTGAGGAAGATCACCTCCGGCGAGACGCGGATTGTGGTGGGCACACACGCCGTCATCCAGGAAAAGGTGGAATTCCATCGGCTGGGGCTGGGGGTGATCGACGAGCAGCATCGCTTCGGCGTTGTGCAGCGGGCGCTTTTGAAGCGTAAGGGGCAAAATCCGGATATCCTGGTGATGACCGCCACCCCCATTCCGCGCACCCTCTCCATGACCGTTTTCGGCGATCTGTCGCTCTCCGTCATCGACGAGCTCCCCCCCGGCAGGACCCCCATCGAGACCCGCATCGCGCGCGAGTCACGGCGCAGGGACGTCTACGCGTTGGTGCGTGAGGAGATCGCCAAGGGGAGGCAGGCCTACGTCATCTATCCACTGGTCGAGGAGTCGGAGAAGAGCGATCTGAAGGCAGCCGTGCAGATGGCGGCGCACCTCGACGAGGACATCTTCCCGGATTTGCGGGTGGCGGTGCTGCACGGCAGGATGTCGGCAGCCGAAAAGGAAGCGGCCATGCTGTCGTTCAAGGCGGGAGAGGTGGATATCCTGGTTGCCACCACGGTCATCGAGGTCGGCATTGACGTACCCAACGCCACCGTCATGATCATAGAGCACGCCGAGCGGTTCGGATTGTCGCAGCTGCACCAGTTGCGGGGCAGGGTAGGGCGGGGGAGTGAAAAGTCGCGCTGCATCCTGATGACCGGCGACCGCCGCTCCGAGGATGGCGACAAACGACTGCAGGTGATGGTGGAAACCAACGACGGTTTCCGCATCGCCGAGGCTGATCTATCCATTCGCGGTCCCGGTGACTTCCTCGGTACCCGCCAGGCAGGTCTGCCCGAGCTGAAGGTGGCCGACCTCCTGCGGGACGGAGGTGTCCTGGAACAGGCAAGGAAGGAAGCGTTCTCTTTAGTGGAGGCCGACCCAGACCTCAACGCTCCCGGTCACGAGCGGCTGCGCGGCGAGTTGATGGCCCGCTGGGGCGGCAGGCTGGAACTCGCCTCCATCGGCTGATGAATTTTAGTTTTGGAATTCCGGGTACTCTACCTGCCCGTTCAGTTTAGCCTTTTGCAGCGCGTCCACGTCCAGCTTTTTCATACGAATCAGTGCCTTCATCACGTTCGCTGTCTTTCCCGGTTCGGGATCGCTGAGGAGTTCTCCCAAATTGGACGGGACGATCTGCCAGGAAAGGCCGTACTTGTCCTTGAGCCAGCCGCACTGCTGCGCCTTCCGATCGCCACCTTCAGACAGTTTTTCCCAGTAATAATCGATTTCCTGCTGCGAGTCGCAGTTAACCACGAAGGACACGGCTTCGGTGAATTTGAAGTGCGGGCCGCCGTTCAGTGCCACGAACTTTTGGCCCTGCAATTCGAAGGAGACCGTCATCACGCTTCCTTTGGGCATCCCGGATACTTCTGCGCCCTCGGCGGTATATCTGGTTGTCATTACCACCTTCGAATGTGGGAACACGGAAGTGTAGAACTTGACAGCCTCTTCGGCGTTGTTGTTGAACCAGAGAAACGGTGTGATCTTCGCTGCTTTCATTTCCATCGCGCTCCCCCCTTTTGCTGCCGTTCGTGCTGTTTTTCTAGGTCCCTCCAGATGATTGTACCTTCTTTCCTCGGCTCCTCACGAAAAAAGTCCCGGCAGATCAGATGCTTTCCACCGGGACTCGCTGTTTTACAGCCTGTTTTTCAGGAGGTCTTTCCCTTTTTGTACCAGTTGCGCGTTGGTATCGATCACGTTGTTGAAAAAGCTTTCGCACTCCTGATCGCCCTGTACGTCCTGCATGTACTGGCGGCAGGTGTCGGCGGCCTGCGAGGCGTTGTAAATGACGCTAACCAGGTCGTATTCCTTGTTGTGGAGTAGATCCTTTTCCATAAAATGCCTCCTTTACCTTTTTGCCGTTTACGTAGCCGTTAAAGGTGGAGCCATCTCTTTAGGTGATTCTATGGGGCCACCTACGCCCTCCAGGGACCTAAGGGATTCCATATTCACCCCTTCATTCTACTCTTACTGGCCATGCCATTTCCAGACCCGAGATCGTCGACCTCATCATCCCTCACCCGGTCTTCGTCCAAAGCAAATCAACCATGCGTGCAAATTGATTGACACCGCCTATGAGGTGACCTACGATTCGACCTACATTCAGGAGGTTTGAACCGTAATGGCCGTTGGTGCTTCTCTTCTCATTATCAATCGTGATCGCGAAATCCTGCTTCTCTTGCGGGATGACAAGCCGCAGATCAAGTACCCCGGGATGTGGGACATTCCTGGTGGGAACCTGGAAGGTGACGAGACTCCTGCGGAGTGTATCAGGCGTGAGATTGAGGAAGAGCTCGGACTGGCTATCTCCAATTATGAGCTTTTTCAGGTCAAGCGATTTCCTGACCGGCTGGAATATACCTTCTGGATGGAAGCTGATCTGGACATAGCTGGTATAACACTGACAGAGGGACAGAAGCTGGCCTGGTTCTCTGAGGAACAGGCTGCGTCGACTGAGCTAGCGTTTGGATTCAATGCCACTATAAGCGCCTTCTTCGAGAAGGCACCTTTTCTATCTCGCCGCAAATGACAGACTCCACCACCAAATACGACGTTGTCGGGCTGGGCGTATCTACTCTTGACCTTTTGATGTTGGTGGAAGAGTTCCCGGGGCAGGAAATGGTGCAACGCGCGCATGAATCATCATTGGCAGGTGGAGGCCCGGTCGCGACGGCGATGGTCGCCCTGGCTCGGTTTGGCGCGCGGACGGCCATGCTGGACAGGTTGGGAGATGACTGGCGTGGAGATGTTATAGCGGAAGAGTTCCGGCGGGAAGGCGTCTGCACCGAGCACATTGTCAGTTCAACAGCTTCGTCCTCCTCAATAGCGTCCATTCTGATCAGAAAGAACGACGGAGCCCGGGCCATCACCTATGCTCCAGGCTCCGCCGGAGATCTCCTCCCCGACGACATTTCTGAAAATGATGTCCTTTCCACCAAGATCCTTCACCTGAACGGGAGACATCTCGAAAGCTGTCTCTCCCTGGCAAGGCTGGCCAGAAGTCGTGGCGTCCTTGTCTCTTTCGATGGTGGCGCTCACAGGTACCGGCCGGAGTTGGACCGGCTCTTAAACCTGACCGACATCTGCATCGTCGCACGCGAATTCGCCTCCTCGTTTTCCGGTGAAGGAGACGATGTAGAAGCCTCCGCTGCCAAACTCATGGAAGCCGGCCCGAGCATTGTTGTGATAACCGCTGGAACTGAGGGTTGTTGGGTATTTCAAAGGGGGGACGAGAGCTTTCACCAACCTCCTTTTTTGATGCCGTCCGTGGTCGATACCACTGGAGCAGGGGATGCCTTTCATGGAGGGTTCCTCTTTGGCATGGTTCAAGGATGGTCGCTGAAGCAGTGTGCCGTGGTGGCGAGCGCAGTTGCCGCTATGAGTACGCAAAAAATCGGTGGCCGTGCCGCGTTGCCTTCCCTGTTTGAGGCAGAGGACTTTCTCTCATCCAGGGGTGCATCACTGGCAGAGTAGGGTGTCGCTTAGCTGCATCCCCTTCGACAGGCCCAGGGCGAACGGACCCGAAATTTTATCGCTTACACCTTGCAGGTTATAAATGCACCTTTCCAAAGTCACTCTTCCCGCAGTCGATCCGCCTTTTCCTTCAATCCTTGCCTTTCTGATCGCCAAGTTTCCCCACGTTTCACCAGAAGTTTGGGAAAAGCGGCTTTCAGAGGGGAAGATCGTTGATGAATCGGGCAACGTCGTCACCATCAACACCACCTATCGTGTTGGTCTCAAGATCTTCTATCAGCGTGAGGTCGAGCAGGAGAGGGTGATCCCTTTTGCCGAATCGATCCTCTTTCACAACGACCATCTGCTCGTGGCGTGCAAACCTCACTTCCTTCCCGTAAACCCGACCGGACCTTTCGTGGCTGAATGCCTGATGAACCGCTTGCGAAAGAAAACCGGCAACCACGACCTCGTTCCCATTAACAGGATCGATCGTGAGACAGCCGGCCTCGTCCTCTTCTCCGCTGACCGAAATACGAGGGACAACTACTATCGGCTTTTTCGGGACGGCGAGGTTGAGAAGTGTTATGAGGCGGTGGCTTTGGTCGACAAACAGCCTGTTCAAAGGGAATGGAGAGTGGAGAATAGGCTGGTGCAAGGCGAGCCGTGGTTCAGGATGCGTGTGGTTGACGGCGAAGCAAACGCTCGGTCTGTCATACGGATGGCGGAGGTAGGAGAGGGGAGGGGGCTTTTTCAACTGCAGCCGCTGACCGGGAAAACGCATCAGCTGCGGGTCCACATGAACTGCGTCGGATTCCCGATCCTAAATGACCGCTACTATCCGGAGTTGCAGCCGGAATCGGAGGACGACTTCGCAAACCCGCTTCAGTTGTTGGCAAAAAAAGTGAAGTTTCGCGATCCTGTGAGCGGAGAGCTGATGGAGTTTAGGAGTGAGTGGAAACTCAATTGGCCGACTTAGTGTCGTGTAGCTCATATCTCTTCTGCCAACTCCCCCTCGCCCACCGGGAGAGGGCCGGGTGAGGGCAGCCTCGTTTCTTCGTCGATGCTTCCCTCACCCTAACCCTCTCCCGGAAGGAAAGGGGACTAAACTTACGCCTGGCTGACTTTAAGCGCCTGCTCGACGTCCTCAATCAGGTCGTCGATGTGCTCGATACCGACCGAGAGCCTGATCAGGTCGGGCGTGACGCCGGAGGCGATCTGCTGCTCGGCTGACAGCTGGCGATGGGTGGTGCTGGCCGGGTGTAGCACGCAGCTCCTGGCGTCACCGACGTGGACCACCAGCGCGATCAGCGAGCAGGCCTCCATGAACTTCTTGCCTGCCTCAGCACCACCCTTGATTCCGAAAGTCAGTACGCCGCTTCCACCTTTGGGGAGATACTTCTTCGCCCGGTCATGGGTCTTGTGGCTTTCCAGCCACGGGTAGCTGACCCAGCTTACCGACTCATGTGCTTCCAGGTACTTGGCGAGGGCGAGGGCGTTTTCGCTGTGGCGCTGCATGCGAAGAGGCAGCGTCTCCAAGCCGAGATTGAAGAGGAACGCGTTGAGGGGAGCCGCGCAGGCGCCCAGATCGCGCATGTACTGCACCCGGGCCTTCACGATGTAGGCGAGGTGGCCGAAGGTCTCCAGATACTTGAGGCCGTGGTAGCTGGAATCAGGCTCAGTCAACTCCGGATATTTCCCATTACCCCAGTCGAAGTTGCCGCCGTCCACGATGACGCCCCCCACGCTGGTCGCATGGCCGTCGATGTACTTGGTCGCCGAGTGGATGACGATATTGGCGCCGTGCTCGATCGGCCTGCACAGGTACGGGGTGGGGAAGGTGTTGTCGATGATGAGGGGCACCTGCTTTTTCTTGGCGACGGCCGTGAACTTCTCGAAGTCGAGCACGTTGAGGCCGGGGTTGCCGATGGTCTCGCCGAAGAGCGCGCGGGTTTCGGGGCGGAAGGCCGCCTCGATGGTCGCCGCATCGGCTTCCGGGTCCACGAAGGTCACCTCGATACCCATTTTCGGGAAGGTGTTGGCGAAGAGGGAGTAGGTCCCCCCATAGAGGGTGCTGGCGGCGACCACGTGCTGGCCGGCCTGGCAGATGTTCATGATGGCGATGGTGGAGGCCGCCTGGCCGCTGGAGGTGGCCATGGCAGCGACGCCCCCTTCCATGGTGGCTATCTTCGTTTCGAACCCTTCCGCTGTGGGGTTGCTGAGCCGGGAATAGAAGTGCCCGCCAACTTCCAGGTCGAACAGCTTCGCCACGTGGTCAGCGCTCTGGAATTTGAAAGTGGTGCTCTGCACGATGGGAAGAATGCGCGGGTCACCGTCTTTGGGGGTGTATCCGCCTTGAATCGCCTGAGTCTCTATGCGCCAATCTTTTTTCATCAACTCTCCTCCTGAAGTGATATCCAGCCGACGACGGCGCATGATAGCAGATTGTCGCACGGTTTGCAGGGGAATAATGAGAAATATAGATCATGGCTAGTGACCAGGGGCGCTCTCCGGCGGGACAGGTGTTACCGCGTCGGCGATTACTCGCTTCAGGTCCCTGACCTGCCCCACCGCGTCGACGTGGTAATTGTCATCAGGCGCCAGCCGCAGCGTGGTGATCACCTCGAGTTGGGTTCCCTTTTCCAGCGGCTGCAGGGTTATATAAAATGTGGCGATGGTGTTCTCCCCTGACTGCAGGAGGTACGCAGTGGAGAAACTCCGGTTCATGACGGTAACCGGTTGACGACCATAGCTCTTTTGCTTGAAGTACTTCTGCAAGCTGTTGGTTACCTCCGTCTTGCTCATCGGCGAGGCGACCTGGAACCGATAGACCAGCACACCCGAGGTGGCCAGGACCTCGAGGGCGTTTTCGACGCTGTGCGGGGGGGAAATCTGGGTGCTGCCGAAATTGCGGTAGGGGGGCATACCCTCGTAGAGCGGTTTGAACTCCACCCTGGTGAACCCCTTCTCCCGGCTCTTGGTGACGCTGAACAGATAGGTGTCATAGGCGATCTGGGGAGTGGTGCGCGTGTTGTCGGCGGTTGTGATGTAGGTCATGAAGTTCACGGCGCAGCGGTCGTCGCTCTTTCTGATCAGCTTGGTGTCGCGAACGTACTTGTACCCCGAACGGACGCACTCGAAGGGGCGTATGTCGAAGGTGACTCCCGAGATGTCCCCCTCGTCCACCCCTTCACTGGGGAGATCGTAGACCACCTTGTCACTGCTTGTGACCTTTCTCATCCCTTCGGGCGTTGCACAAGCCGCCAGTAGTGCCGTCAGAACCAGGCCCAGTATCCTTTTCACCGCTGCCTCCTTCCGCATCTGTTCCTTGCGGGCCCCGCCATTTTGCCTCCTCATGAATCAATTGATCACATAAATGTCTATATTACCGTATAAGTAGAGACTCGGCTTGGCACATCCGCAAAAATGTTACTCACTCGTTATCCCGCTAATGACAGGAAAAATTACTGACGAGGGTGACATTTCGGATTTCAGTGATTATGATTACGTCATGCAATCTTTGGGAGGAGACTATGAGGAAAATGATAAAGAGTTTGTTGGGTGTAGCACTGCTTTTGGCTGGTCTGCTTCAGTTGTCCGGGTGCGGCTACAACACCATGCAGGCCAAGGAAGAAGCCGTCTTCGCGGCCTGGGGCGATGTCGAGGCTGCCTACCAGCGCCGGGCAGACCTGGTTCCCAACCTGGTCGAAGTGGTGAAGGGATACGCCAAGCATGAGTCGGAAACCTTGGTGGCGGTCACCCAGGCCCGGGCGAAGGTCGGGTCCGTGCAGCTTTCCAAGGACACGGTCAACGACCCGCAGAAGCTGCAGCAGTTCCAGCAGGCCCAGTCGGAACTTTCCGGTGCCCTTTCCCGCCTGATGGTGGTGGTGGAACGCTACCCTGACCTGAAGGCGAACCAAAACTTCATGGATCTGCAGAACCAGCTGGAGGGGACCGAGAACCGGATCAATGTGGCGAGGGTGCGCTACAACCAGGCGGTGCAGGATTTCAATACCACCATCCGGGTGTTCCCGAATTCCATGACCAACTCGCTACTGCTGCACCTCTCCCGCAAGGAGCCTTTCAAAGCGGAAGAGGGGGCGCGGCAGGCGCCGAAGGTTAAATTTTGACCTCCTTTCTCCTTGGTCTTGGGGTGGTCTAGGCAGTAGGAGCCGTTCACCCTGAGCCTGTCGAAGGGTAGCAGGTAGTTGGCTTGCTCGGAGTTAGCAAACACTCGGACGGGTGCTTCGACAGGCTCAGCACGAACGGCCTAAACCTTTTCGGACATTTTACGCCCGTGTTGTCGCTGCGCGGTGGGCGAGCGCTTTATCCACAGAGGTCCTTTGATGCGCGTGCTGTTCGTCGCACTGATGATGCTGGTCTTTTCCTCGCTCGGCCAGGCCGCTGAGGTGCCGCCTCTGCGCGGCTACGTGAACGACTACGCCTCCATGCTCTCGCCGCAGGCTGCAAGCCAGCTCTCGCAGGAACTGGCGGCCTTCGAGCAGAGTGATTCAACGCAGATCGTGGTGCTGACGGTTCCTTCGCTCTCGGGGCAACCGATCGAGGATTACTCCATCCAAGTCGTGGAGGCTTGGAAGCTCGGCCAGAAGGGAAAAGACAACGGCGCGCTGCTCCTGTTTGCCAAGAACGACCGCAAGATCCGCATCGAGGTCGGCCGGGGGCTGGAGGACCGGCTGACCGACCTGGTATCCGGCCGCATCATCCGCAATG
Organism: Geomonas sp.; assembly: GCF_035254065.1. Taxonomy (GTDB): domain Bacteria; phylum Desulfobacterota; class Desulfuromonadia; order Geobacterales; family Geobacteraceae; genus Geomonas. The sequence continues at coordinate 660 of NZ_DATFBA010000148.1, read as the reverse complement.
AAATCTCCCCCGCCTTCCGGCGCGGCGACTTCGATGGTGGGGTCGCTGCCGGGGTGCACGCCGTCATGGCCGTCGTGCGCGGCGAATATGCCGCACAGCCCCAGGACATCAGGCACGGCAAGCGGGGCGCCAATCCGATCTTCACCTTGCTTATCTTCGTGGCAGTTGCCTCGGTCTTCCTGGGTGGCATCTCGCGGATTTTAGGTGGCCTTGCCGGCGCCGTCGGACTGCCGGTGGCCGCCGCGATCTCGTTTTCGGGACTCTCAATGGTGGTACTCGGCCTGCTGGGGTTTGCCGGCTTCCTGCTCGGGTTGTTCCTGGCCTTCCTCTTTTCCGCCGGAGGCCGTGGCGGCTTCTCCGGAGGGGGACCCTTCTTCGGCGGTTTCGGCGGCGGATTCGGTGGTGGATCCTTTGGTGGTGGCGCCGGAGGCGGGGGAGGCTTTTCCGGCGGTGGCGGGACCTTCGGTGGTGGCGGCGCTTCGGGGGACTGGTGATGGACAGGTCGCGTTTGAAGATAGCTGCCTCGTATTTTGACGAGCGGCAGACGGAGGCAATCCGGCGTGCGGTGGCCGAGGCCGAAACCGCGTCGAGCGGCGAGATCGCCGTCATCGTAGTGCCGGAGAGCGAGCGCTACCGTGAGGCAGAGAAACTGGGGGCGCT
>NZ_DATFBA010000147.1:0-9909 GCF_035254065.1 Geomonas sp. | reverse complement strand
ACCATCCTGCACGAGCTCTCCCACCTGCTGGTCGGTGCCGTGACCGGAGGGCGGCCGGTCGGCTTTAGCATCATACCGCGCCGGGCGGGGCAGGGTCGCTGGGTGCTCGGCTCCGTCACCATCAGTCGTCCCGGCGTCATCTCGGCCCTTCCCTCCGCGCTCGCCCCCCTGGCGCTGAACGTCGTCGCCTACTACCTCTACCGCCACTGGTGGAGCTGGTTCCCGGCCGACCTTCCTCACACCCTCTTGATGTACGTCGCCATCTACCTCTTCAGCTACAGCTCGATCCCTTCGGGTCAGGATTTCAAGGTCGCCCTCTCCAGTCCGCTCGGCGTCGCCTTCTACGCCTCCCTCACCTGCGGCGCCTGGTTCGTCTTACAGCGCTAAGGTCCCCGATTACCAGACGCGATGGGGTGTCTGGCAGTTGAATCAGGATACCTCGACCACCTCGAACTCCTTCCTGCCGATGGTAACCTGGTCGCCGGTGCTTTTGCCGATCAGCTCGCTCCCCAGCGGGGAGGCCGGGGTGATGACCATCACCTCCTCGCCGTGCACGGTCAGCTTCAACCCACCTTCCTGCGGACCGATGAAGAGGATCTTCTCCTCGCCATCCTCCGCCTCCAGCCTGACCAGGGCGGTCAGCCGGATCGGTGAGTCGTCGTCGAACTCCTGAAGCTCGAGGGACTGGTAGGCCTGCAGGGCCCGGCGCAGGTCCTGGGCGCGGTTGGCCTGTCCCTGGGCGATATAAGAGGCCTCCAGACTGAGGGTGTCGTACTTGTTGTCGGGGATATTCTCTTCGTGGGTGGCTGCTTCGTGCGCAGTCTTGGCGGCGGCGGAAAAAACGGCGAGATCGGCCGACAGTCGGTTCATGATCGCCTGGTGTATCTGAGTCTTCAGGGTGTCGATGGTGGGTTACCTTCCTTTGATGAACGATGCTGCAGGGGACTGCGGGGGAGCGGAATTCGCGTCGCTCTTACTGGAGAGGGGCATTTGACCATGTCGGCAAGAGTAAGTCAAGGGTGAGGCGGTTCAGCCCGCGGGCGTGCTGGGAACCTCTCTGATCTGAAGCTTTTCGGGTTCGGAAGTTCGTTTTTCACACCAGGAAAAGCAAATCCCCCCTGTCCCCCCTTTATCAAGGGGGGAACGTGTAGTGGAAGGGCATCGCTAATCCGGTTTCTGTGACCCCAATTACTGCGCTTTGCTCATGTGACGCCCGCACAGGACGTCGAGGGCGGTGACTCCGGCCACGGCTGCCAGGGCGGTGGCCAGCCGTCCCCTGTGGTGCTTCTTGCTTTTGGCCAGTGCCGAGCCGAGGGCAACCAGGTCCATGACGTCTCCCGCCACCCGCGCCCATAACCACGAGGCCCGGCGTCTTCCGGACAGCAGGCCGACTCCCGTTGCCATTTCCCGGACTCCGAAGGAGCGCAAAAGTCCGGGCTTTCCTTTCATCCTCACTATCTTGCCGACCGATTTGGTGGCCACAACTTCCGCCAGACCCACACAGAGGCTGAACCAGCCTAATCCGCGAGCAGCAGTATGTCTGTCCATAGCAACCTCCTCAAGTCCCTACCGGTTCCTGTTTGAGTGGACATCGGGCTACCTCTTCATCATGCTCCTTCAGGCGATTTACAGCAACCTCCTGAGGCACCTGGCTCCTCCTCTAGCGTGGGGGGTGAATTTTCGCGATCTCCCCCAGGAGGGGAGGGCGGCAGTCCCGCAAAACGGGGAGCCCTCACCCGCCCTGCGGCCACCCTTAAGGCGCGAGGGTATAAATGGTCTCCTGGCATGGTCCGATATCCTGGTTGCCTGCCCTGCCTGGTGCAGGCTCACAGGGCACCGAAGCATCTGAACACCCAGAGGTAGCCGATTATCTGGGTTGGGATGACGAATCCTAACAGAGCCAGGACCGTCCGTTTGTTGATCCGCAGGGAGCTGGGAGAAAAATCGCTGACGGCCTCGGTCATCTCCAGGACAAAGTGGGCCAAGATGACCTCCCATACGATAAGAAACGGGTACAGGTACCGTACAGCTTGAAACTTGGAACTTATCAGGAATCCCACCGCGACCACGGTGAGAGCGCCATACGTCAGGAGCACCTCTTTGGCGAGGCTCCCCTCCTGGTTCTGTCGCCGCAAGAGTAATAATGACCAGATAATCGCCAGCACTGACAGTGGCACCGCGTAGAGCCATTCCGAAAGGGTGAGGGAAGTGCTGGCATTGTACTGAGCGTAGTGGTAGGTGAATTTGTGCAAGAGATCCTTGAGGTGCTGAAATGGCATAAACCACAGGAAGGGATTGGACGCGAAAAACGCCGCGACTCCCCCTGCCACTCCCGGCAGCGGGGAGCGCAGTCCGGTCCGGTAGCAAAAGAGGGCGAAGAGCGGGCAGGCGACGAAGAGGGTGACATCGAGCCGGGTCGCCGCCGACAGCCCGATCAGGATACCAAACAGGATACAAAACCGCCTGGCAGCCGTGACCTCCTGTTTCCATAACCAGCAAGAAAGCAGAACAAAGAGAGTCATGAACGGCATGACGACGGCAACAGGGGGGGTAGCATCTATATAAAATCTGCTGAAGGTGAGAATGAAGGCAGTGGTGAACCACCACAGGGAACGGGGCTTCAGCAGGTAGCAGAGGGCTGAACAAGCCGCAGTTAATACTGCCACCAGGAAGGCGGTACTGAAGGCAAGGGCCGGATAATAGGACAACCCAGACACGAGGTGAAGCAGAGAGCCTAGCTCAAGCAGCGTGGTGCCGGGATGTCCGTATGCAGCATTGAAGTTCAATGCGGCGGGATTTCTGGTCAGCAGGAAAAAAATCTCGTGCGCCCACATCTCTCCGTCGGCAATGTAAAAGAAGAATTTGATGCTCTGGACGAAGAGGGTCGCGAGAAATACGTAAAGCGCTAACCTCTTGGCCTGATCGGAAGGGGGGGGAGTTGCACCGGGGATGTTGGCTGCATCATTTGCCATAAGGGGCGCGGGTTTGTGTAGTTGACGGTCACCGAGTTTCGGCGAGCGCTGCGAGTACTTGGTGCTTGTGATGGCAAAAACGGAAGCTGCGTTCGGTAGTTACTACGAGATGGTCACCAGCAGCGGGTGGTTGAAGCCTGATTTGACGAGAGCCTCGGCGCACGCTGCCGCTCCGGAGCAGCACGCGACGTCAAGGCCATGGCTGCGGATGAGGTGGATCAGGACGCCGAGGTTGCCGTAGAGTGCAAACCCGAAGAGGGCGCGCATCCTTTTGGCGCAGGTTTCTTCCAGTTCCTTCCCGCTCTCCTGCAGAACGGCCACGTAGTGGCTGGGGAAAGCCACCACCTTTCTGTCGAGACTGGCGATGAAGGCGTCGCGCTGGGCTGCAGCGATCTGGGAAAAGTCGGCGCCGCACCAGATGCTTTCCTTGGTGGAGATGAGAGAACGGCAGGAGAGGGGGCGGACCGGGTAGACGCTGCAAGCGCCGGACTCATTCAACAGCGGGCAGAATCCCATCTGCTGTCGGTGGAGGCGCAGGTATTCGGGGAGTTCCGTGACGCCCTGCACCAGGTCACGGAGCTTTATGGCATAAGCCTCGACCGCTTCCGCCTGGGAATCGTCCAGTTGGCGGGCAACGGCAAGCGCCTCGGCAAAGCCGGTATGCACGGCCAGGCTGCAGCAGTTGCTGCATCCCTTGCCGCAAAAAACGGTGCCACCGCTGGAACGGTAGTCACTCACCCACGAGCGCGCGAACATCTCCAGGAACATCTGCTGCTGCTTTACCAGGTCGAGAAGCTCATCTATTTTTTCGCATGTTGGCGTCATCTCTTTTCCTTCCCTTGTTGCCGTTCCGTGTCGCGGAACCTCACCCCCCCATATCACTACATCCTCGGTTTTCGGGGGCCTGGTGCGGAGTTACGTCCCAACTTGGCATCCATTTCGTCTATCCAACCCGCTTTGGCCTCGGGAAAGGCGTCCGCGTAAGGGACGTACGGCTTGATATCGAGCACGGGTGTCCCATCCAGCAGGTCCACTCCCCGAAGATGCAGGGTCTTTCCTTCGACCTTCACCAATTCCACGGCAGAGAGGCCGATAGAATTCGGGCGATGCGGGGAACGGGTGGCCAATACCCCACGTTTCGGCCCGCCTCGGGGAGGTTTCACGCTGTTTCTCCACCCTTCGCTCAGATGGAAGGCGAAGATCAACCAGACTCGCTCGAAGCCGCTCAGGTCCTGGAGGGTTTTCTCGTCCAGCCAATCGTAAAGGTCCAGGGTCGCTTCGGCGAAAGCTCCGGTTTGCGTACCTTCAACGACGGTGCTTTGGTGCGGTGCATCGATTCGGCGGGAATAGGGGGAGCGCAGGATGCCGATTGGTCGATAGGTGAGCTGGAACTCTTGGGCTTGGCCGGGGGGTTCCTGTTCCGGCAGGTCGAGAGCTGGGGCGATCGCTACATTCATGATGTGCCTGATTCGGTACGGATATCGATTGTGGTGAGGAAAGTGGGAGATTACTTGAGCATTGGCCTGTGGGTCAAGTCCAAATTCCTTGATGGCCTGTCCCCACTTTCTTTCCACTCCCCTCGCCCCCTTGGGGGAGAGGGGCAGGGGGGAGGGCGGGCCCTTTGCAGTAGATTGGGGCAACCCTCACCAGGCCGTCGGCCACCCTCTCTCCTGAAGGGGCGAGGGCCTCAGGTTAGGGTGGGGAGAGGCCTATTCATGGCCTCTCCCCTCTGGTTGCCTCGATTGCGGCTGGATCAGTCGTGCTCCCATCCCCTGTGCTTACGCTCTTCCTTCTCCTCCCGCTTCATCTCCTTGCGGTACTCCTTTTCCTCCCGTCTGGCCTCTTTCCGGTACTCCTTGTCGGCCCGTTTCTGCTCCTTCCAGGCTTCGCGCGCGGTCATGAAGTGCCTGCCGCGGTAATGGTCCCGGTCACGGCGGTAGACGTCGTACTCGGCGTTGCGGTACGCCCTGACCTTCGCCATGTCATACCTGCGCAGGCGCGGCGGAAGCTCCCGGTAGCGGGCGGGATACCACGGCCCGTGGCTTCCGGAGGCCATGAACCAGCGCCCATCGCGGTGGAGGTAGTAGTTGTTCCTGAGGTAGAAGAGGTCGTAGGGAACCCCCACTGCCACGTAAAAGCCGAGCTGGGAGGGATAGACGAAGTCGACATCATTTTCGATGACGACGGTGGCCGGAGGCGCCGGTACCACCACCGCGGCGGGGGGCGCCGGCACGATGACGGGTGCCGGTTGTGGTGCCGGGACGATGACCTGCTGCGGCTGGTTGCCGAGGTGGAGATTGATGTCGACTCCGACATTGCCGGCCAGAGCGGCCGAGGCGCCGACTGCGAGGGCGGTGGGCACGAGCAGCACCGCGAGCCGGTTGGCCCTGCTGAACTTCCTGAGCATAACTGTGATACCTCCATGGGAGAGATGACTCTTGGTCCAGGTATGTCTGTCGCCGGGAAATAAAAAAGCCGGGACGCCGCATATCCATGATATTTCGGCAACCCGGCTGTCTCGGTGAGACCCTATAGGCTTTCCGCCCCATCCTCGCGGATGGTTGAGTATTGTCGTGTATCACTCAGGTTAAAGAGTTGCTGCAATTAACCATACTTAGAAATAAATGTCAACCCGGTAACCCCATCCTCACCCTGTCCCTCCCCTTGCAGGGGAGGGGACGCGGGGGCACTTGTCAGAGGGACTTCTGCGGCTACCCCCCTGCCAGCCGCTCGCACAGATCCGTGAATGCCTTGCTGTCCACCTTCAACTCCACCGGCCTGCCGTTGTCCTGGTAGCCGATGGTGACCAGGCCGCCCACGATCTCGTGCTCCATCTCCGCGAAGAGGACGGCGCGCGGATTGATCAGGAGATTGCCGGAGCGGATGAAGCCCCTGCTCTCGAGGTCCTGTGCCATGGCTTCCTGCTCGCTCTTTTTCACCTTTTTGAAGAGCTGCTTTCGTACGGCGCTTCCGTCGAACCAGACATCGACCAGCCGCGTGTCGTCGCCGACCAGGGGATTTTCGGCCGGAGTGGTGAGCTGGGCTGCCAGTATCTTGTCGGTATTGATGTAGCGCATCGGGATCTCCTTGCTCGTTTGGTTTCACTGCAGTCGGGAGCCATTGCTGCTAGCGATAAGCACCCTTTAGAAATGTCGGAGAAGCTGGTGAAACTTACCGGTGGTTATCCTTTGACTCGAACTCGTTACCTTACAACTTCCCGGACAGGCGCTCGAACTCCTTCTTGGATCGCACGATGCAGTCCTCGATGGCCATGCCGGCGAAGTAGTTGCCGGTGACGAAGAGGTTGCCGCCGGCCAGGGCGCGGTCGATCTCTGCGGTGAGGGCATGGTGGCCGACCACCGGGGAGGGGAGGCGGCTCTCGCGCTCCACTACCTGCTGAAGCTCTCCCCTGTTTACCTTGAGCACTTCCGCGATCCGCTTGAGCTTGGCCTCCAGGGGGACCTTACCGGACTTGAAGTGGAAGGCGAAGCCGCGATACCTGGGATCGGGAACGGTGTCCCGGGAGACTGCTGAGTAGAAGTCGTCATCGGCGGCGATGATGCCCGCCACGGCCGGGACCTGCAGCTTGTCCTTGGCGACGGCCACGCCGACGGTCTCGATGACTTCCACCGGGATGCGGGCGAGTGCCGCGGAGACGGCCGGGTTGATGCCGGCGGTCAGCTTGGATGCCTCGGGAGGCGGCACGGCGACGACGAGACGGGAGCTCTCGAAGCCGCGGCCATCCGCCAGCTCGACCGCGAAGCCGTCACCCTCCTTGGCAACCTTGGTGATGTCGGCAGTGGTGACCACGGTCAGCCCCGGGATGGCGGAGAGGGTGTCGGTGATGGAGGAGAGGCCGCTCTTCATGGTGTAGCTCTTGATGACGTCTTTTCTTCTGGGGCGCTTGTTGAAGAGCATGTCGGCCGGGAAGTCGTTGGCACGCTGCGAGATGACGGCGTTGAAGGCGGGTGCGAAGACGCGCTGGTAGTTCCTGGCGCCGACGATCCGGCCGTAGTAGGAGGCGACGCTCTCCCCCTCCTTCTTGAGGGTGAATATCTGCCAGGCTGAGCTGAACAGCTCGACAAAGGAAAGCTGGGAGGGTATGCTCTTGATCTCGTTGCCCACCAGCATCTTGAAGGAGACCTTCTCGCGGGGCTGGATGTTCTGCATCAGCCCGTACTTCTCCATGAGCCCGATCAGCCCGCCGTAGGAGTTGTAGCAGGTATGGGCGCCGAGCTCTACCCAGAAGCCTGCCGCGTCGCCCTCGAAGCGATGGGAGTGAAAGCAGCCGCCAGCCCGTCCGCTCTTCTCCAGCACCAGGGTGTTGAGCCCTGCGGCGGTGGCGTAACTGGCGATGCTCAGGCCGCTGATACCTGCTCCGATGACGATGAGGTCGTACTTGATCATGTGAAGGCTCCTCTGTGGAACGGAAAACCCCATCCTCACCCTGTCCCTCTCCTTGAAGGGGAGGGGACGCTGGGGGGAGGGATTCGCAGAATGGAAGTGAAGGTAGTGACCGGCAACACGTTTTGTTGTAAACAGTATCGGAAAGACAGCTAATTAGCCTCGGCCTATATAAGCTTGACCGCCTCTGATTGTCAAGGGTTACCGACGGTTGACATTGGCTGAGGCAGCTATTACATTCAGGGGGGGAAGATTTAAGGCCTCGTGCTGTGGCAGAAACTGGATGGAAGGACCTTCGACAGGCTCAGGGCGGTGCGGGCGTGCTATTAAGGGGTGCTTCGACAAGCTCAGCATGAACGGCTAACGCAAAATCTGAAAGGACGAGAAAGTTATGGCCGAGAGGGATTACTACGAGGTGCTGGGTCTCAAAAAGGGCGCCTCGGTCGAGGAGATAAAAAGGGCGTACCGAAAGCTTGCGGTGAAGTACCACCCGGACAAAAACCCGGGCGACAAGCAGGCGGAGGACCGCTTCAAGGAGATCAACGAGGCCTACGCGGTGCTCTCCGATCCCAAGAAGAAGGAACAGTACGACCAGTTCGGCTCCACCAATTTCCACCAGCGCTTCTCGCAGGAGGACATCTTCAGAGGCTTCGACGTCGGCGATCTCTTCCGGGACCAGGGGTTCGGCACGGACGACATCTTCTCCCGCATCTTCGGCGACGCCCTGCGGCGCGGCGCGCACCGCGGCGGTGGCGGGGGGCGCGCCCACATGGCGGCCAAGGGCGAGGATTTCTCCATGGAGGTGCAGGTCACCTTCCGGGACGCCTACGACGGGGCCGACAAGCGGATCGCCTTCATGCGGGAGGGGGCGCGCGAGGAGCTTTCCGTGAAGATACCGGCCGGCATCGAGAGCGGCGCCAAGCTGAGGGTGGCCGGGCGCGGCGGGGCGGGGCGCTTCGGCGGGCCCAGCGGCGACCTCTTCCTCACCGTGCTGGTGGGGCCTGACCCTCTCTTCCACCGCGAGGGAAACGACATCGTGCTGCCGCATGAGGTCCCTTTTTCCCAGGCGGTGCTCGGGGGCGCCATCGACATACCGACCATGGAGGGGGCCAAGCGGATCAAAATCCCCGCCGGCATCCAGGTGGGGACCAAGGTGCGCCTCAAGGGGCTCGGATTCCCGATCATGGGCAAGCGGGAGCGAGGGGACATGTACGTGAAGATCGCCGTGCAGGTGCCCGAGAAGGTCACTGCCAAGCAGAAGGAGCTCATCGAGAAGCTGGCGGATGAGGGGCTGTAAGCTTTAAGTTACCAAGCGACCTTGGCAACACATCAAAGCAAATCCCCCTGTCCCCCTTTTCTCAAGGGGGGGCGTGATGGCAGAAGGTGTACATAAAGAAAGGGCTGAGGCTGCGGGGATCTTCCCCTTGGCCTCAGCCCTTTGTCTTTTCCCTTCCGGTCAGGTTTCCTCTGTGTCCCCTGTGGTCCGGCTTTAGGGGGTTGCTCTGATATCAATGGCGGCGGAGCTGTGCAGGTCCTTGACCCATTGGGAGAAACGCTCGTCGGACTTCTTCTTGTACAGCGCCTCCTCGATTTCGGCTTTCACCTCGTCGTACGGCTTGCCGACCGTTTCGGTCTTCTCCTCCAGCTTGATGATGTGCAGACCGGCCGGGCTGCGCACCACGGAGCTGATCTCGCCGGGCTTCATGGCAGCGACGGTGTCGCCGATCTCCGGCAGCATCTCGGAGCGCTTGAAGCTCCCCAGGTCTCCCCCCTCCTTGGCGGTGGTCGGGTCGCCGGAGTACTTCTTGGCGAGCTCGGCGAAGTCCTTGCCGCTGCGTGCCTCCTTAAGCACCTCGTTGGCGGCGGCCTCCGCCTTGGCCACCTCGGCCGGGGGGGCGTTCTTGTCCAGCTTGAAGAAGATGTGGCGCGCCTTGAACTGCTGGTCGAAGCCGTACTTGGCCTTGTTGGCCTCGTAGTACTCGCGCATCTCCCGCTCGCCGACCTGGATCTTGGAACGCACCTCCTGGCCCATCAGCCGCATCCGTTCCAGCTGCTCCTTGAGCTGTGCCTTGTACTGCTCGTAGCTCAGCCCCTGGCCGGCCAGCGCCTGCAGCAGAGCTTCCTGGGTCAGGTTGTTCTGCTTCTTGACGTCCTCGATGGTGCCCCTGATCTCCTCGTCGGAGACCTTGATGTCCAGTTCCTTGACCTTCTGGTCGATCAGCTTCTTGTCGATCAGCCGGTTCAGGGCGGTGTTGCGGAGACCCATCTTGGCCGAGGCCGGCAGCTTCTCGGCTTCCCTCTGCAGCTGGGAGTACTCCTTGTCCACCTCGGCGGTGGTGATGACCTCGTCATTGACGGTAGCCGCGATGCCGTCGATGACCTGGGCGGCCGGGGAGGTGATCGGTTGCAGCGCCAACAGCGCGAACAGGATGATGCCGGTGAAAAACTTTCCCATGGTAGCTCTCAAATGTAGGCTGCGGTTAGTAAAAACGGCCGGACTTTATGCCCGGCCGCCGTGGTTTGTTTGGTTCTG
>NZ_DATFBA010000146.1:0-2754 GCF_035254065.1 Geomonas sp. | reverse complement strand
ACACCGGGCAGACCCAATCCTCGGGGAGATCGGCGAAAGGGGTGCCGGCGGGAACACCGTTGTCGGGGTCGCCGACATAGGGGTCGTAAACGTATTGGCAGACGGTGCAGATGTAAGGCTCCATGGCAGTCTCCTTCAGTGACAGTAAAAATCTTCAGCGACAGTAAAAAACCGTTTTGATTCCGTATACATCCGGAATCGCTGACGGTTCGGGCCTTCCCTGCGAAGGTCCGGCACAAGTCTAACAGACGGAAACTCCGTGTCAAATAAGGCTGGAGCAGCAATTTAAGACTTGATTTTGAAACTCGTTGTGTTACTTTGAACACTCGTTGTGTTACCGTGTCATAATTAAAATGCCGGCGCAGGGAGATCCACCAATGCTCAATGACAACACCAGGTGCCTGAATCTCAAGAATCACGGCAGAGACTGTGATCAAGTTCCACCCGATGGTACCTGGCAGTCACAGAGCACAACTCCTCTCCCCCTGAGAGGACCATCCAACTCCCCGCACGAGACGTTCTACTCATCCCGCGTACCGTATCTTCTAGGTCCCCCGTAGCAGCAAGCAATCAGCCCCAAGTTATAAGCAACGAGCCGGATACGAAATTTCGCTCTATCCGATGGAACTCTTTTTCCCTGTGCCTTTTCTTCAGATATGGCAAAGGAATGCAAACGCGCGAGGCTAACGGCTGTTTCCTCAAACGCTCACATATAACCGGGTTCGCCCCATCTAAAAAACGAACGGATACTAATCCTAACAACACAAGGAGGCGTGGACATGAGTTACGAAGTGAAGAACAAGCAGTTGCTGGACTGGGTCAAGGAAGTCTCCGCTATGTGTCAGCCGGACCAGGTCTACTGGTGCGACGGGTCCGAAGAGGAATACGACAGGCTGTGCAATCTTCTGGTCGAAGGCGGCACCTTTCGTAAACTGAACCCCGAGAAACGCCCCAACAGCTACCTGGCCCTGTCCGATCCGGGCGACGTAGCCCGCGTCGAGGACCGCACCTTCATCTGCAGCGTCTCCAAGCAGGACGCAGGCCCCACCAACAACTGGGTGGCCCCCAAAGAGATGAAAAAGAAGCTGACCGAGCTGTTCACCGGCTGCATGAAGGGACGCACCATGTACGTGATCCCCTTCAGCATGGGCCCGCTCGGTTCAGACATCGCCAAGATCGGCGTGGAGATCTCCGACTCCCCCTACGTCGCGGTCAACATGAAGATCATGACCCGCATGGGCAAGAAGGTCATCGACGTCCTGGGCGACGGCGAGTTCGTCCCCTGCCTGCACTCGATCGGCGCTCCGCTGCAGCCTGGCCAGAAGGACGTGCCCTGGCCGTGCAACAAGGAGAAGTACATCGTCCACTTCCCGGAGGAGCGCTCCATCTGGTCGTTCGGCTCCGGCTACGGCGGCAACGCGCTGCTCGGCAAGAAGTGCCTGGCGCTGCGCATCGCCTCCAAGATCGCCAAGGACGAGGGGTGGCTGGCCGAGCACATGCTGATTCTCGGCATCGAGAACCCGGAAGGGGAAAAGACCTACCTGGGCGCCGCCTTCCCGAGCGCCTGCGGCAAGACCAACCTCTCGATGCTGGTGCCGCCCGACCACTTCAAGAAAACCGGCTGGAAGGTCTCCACGGTCGGCGACGACATCGCCTGGATCAAGCCGGGCGCCGACGGCAAGCTGTACGCCATCAACCCGGAGGCAGGCTTCTTCGGCGTGGCGCCGGGCACCTCGATGAAATCCAACCCCAACGCCATGATCTCCTGCGCCAAGAACTCCATCTTCACCAACGTGGCGCTCACCCCGGACGGCGACGTCTGGTGGGAAGGGATGACCGACGAGGCCCCCGCCAAGCTGACCGACTGGCAGGGTAACGAGTGGACCCCGGGCTGCGGTCGTCCGGCCGCCCACCCCAACTCCCGCTTCACCTCGCCGGCCAGCCAGTGCCCGTCCATCGACCCAGCCTGGGAGGACCCCAAAGGTGTGGCGATGGAGGCGATGGTGTTCGGCGGCCGTCGCAACAACGTGATCCCGCTGGTCTACCAGGCCTTCAACTGGAGCTTCGGCGTCTACCTGGCCGCCACCATGGGCTCCGAGACCACTGCGGCCGCGGTCGGCGCCATCGGCAACGTCCGTCGCGACCCGTTCGCCATGCTGCCGTTCTGCGGCTACCACGTGGCTGACTACTTCAACCACTGGCTGCAGATGGGGCGCACCAACCCGAACCCGCCGCGCATCTTCAGCGTCAACTGGTTCCGTAAGGACGCCAACGGCAAGTTCCTCTGGCCGGGCTTCGGCGAGAACATGCGCGTTCTCAAGTGGATCGTGGACCGCGTCCACGGCCGCGGCGGCACCGCCGTGGAGAGCCCGCTGGGCTGGATGCCGAGCTACGAGAACATGGACTGGACCGGCCTCGAGAACGTCACCAAGGAGCAGTTCCTGGAGATGATGTCCGTGGACCGCGATGTCTGGAAGGAGGAGATCCTCTCCCACGAGGAGCTGTTCGTGAAGATGTACGACCGTCTCCCCAAAGAGTTCCTCCACATCCGCGAGCTGATCCTCTCCGGCCTCTGGCGCTCCCCCGAGCACTGGGAGCAGTTCGCGCTGCCGGGCGGCGACGAGCCGCAGGAGTAAGACAAACGGGTAGCCCCCTCTCCGTCGGGAGGGGGGCTACCTCAACAACAGCAACAGCAACTGAGCAACAAAAAATACCATGCTGGCCATCCACTGGTAGTCTTTGAAGTTGCGGACT
>NZ_DATFBA010000145.1:0-6544 GCF_035254065.1 Geomonas sp. | reverse complement strand
CTGCCTCTCCGCCCTGCAACTGGAGCCCGACAATCCCGCCCATTTCATCAATCTCGCCAGGATTCATCTGGTCGCCAAGCAGAAAGCCGACGCCTTGCGGGTGCTGCGCCAGGGGATGGCGGCAGCCGCGAGCCCCGAGATCCTCGCGCTCCTTGAGGGGCTTGGCAACCGCAAACCGCCCGTCCTGTCTTTCTTGCATCGCGACCACTTCCTGAACAAGTACCTTGGCATCCTATTGAGTCGCCTCCGACTGCGGTAGGAGCAGGATTTCCCACCTTCAGTGACTCTTCCCTACTCATTCTCGTCCCGAATTCCACCTGATCTTCCGCTATCACCTCCCCCCTCACTGATAAAGAGGGGTTTTCCCCTCCATTCGCAGACGTTGAACCACTGGTCGCCGCTCCCTTTACCTTATTGCCGATCATACTGATTGACGGTTGCCTCAGCTTGAAATAGGGTAATAATTGATCGGTATCTTTGGCGGCGGACCTGACGGTGACTGGAGGTGACGCGATGACCGACGAATTCAGAAAGCAAGGCGCTTTCAGCTGGTTTGAGCTCAGCACGACCGATGTGCGGGCAGCCGAAGCCTTCTATACCAGACTTTTTGGCTGGACGACCGAACCCTGGACCGGCGAGGAGAGCTACCGCCTGATCAAGGTGGATGGCAAGGAAGTCGGGGGCATCGTACAGACCCGCGCTGACGAGAGCTCGCGGCCGATGGGGTGGGGGATCTACGTGACCGTGACCGATGTGGACGCGACCGCCCGCAAAGCCTCCGAGTTGGGTGGTAAACTGCTGGTGCGACCGACCGACATCCCTCGGGTCGGCCGCTTCTGTGTCATCCAGGATCCGCAGGGCGGGGTGATAACAGCCATCACCTATGCCCGAGGGTAGGGGAAGATGTTATCTCGCCTCTCTAGTGGCTGCTGCCACCCATCACCCTATGTTTCATAGCACAGCAGGGTCATCTCCGCGGCTCGTTCTCGAAGTGGAATGAGCGCCTGATAGGCAGCGGATGAGAACCAGCCCTTGACCGCCTCAACACTGGGAAAGCCGATGACCACGATGTCGCTGTAGGGAGTGTCGCCGGCCAGCGCGGCGACCTTCTTGCCACGGAAGGTCAGTTCCGCTCCCCACGGAGCCAGAGTGGCAGGAACCTGGCTCCTATACTCCGCCCATTGTTCCGGATCCTTGACGGTGATCTGACCAACTACATAGGCACTACTCATGGTAACGCTCCTTTCCTTGCCGTGAAAGCACCGTGTGCCCCAGTTTGACTGCACCCTCCCCCTTGCTAGACTTTACAACGTGAAAATAAACGAAAACGGGAGGGAGGTCTATGAGAAGAAAACTTTTTGCCGCGCTGGCCATCACTCTTTTGCTGATCGTCTGCGGCTGCGGAGGAGGCGGCAGCAGCCCGCCTGTCTTCTTCACCACGCAGATCCTAAGCTCGCATGCCAACGATGGTGACATCGAACTGGATAGCGGGGGAGTGTTTCATGTCAGCCAAGGGGGCTTGGCCAGCGTCTTTGCCGGTCTTGACAGCGTCACCGGTTCCGAGTTCCGAGCCTTCCTGGACTTCCGGCTCACCGGGGCGGGCGGCGTTCCCGGCAGCGCCTTCATCGACTCAGCCACCCTTGACATCTTCATAGACAGCTACCAATCGACCGCCCCCTCCATCCCCGTTCGCATCGAACTGGTATCCTTTCCGCCTCAAACCCTGCTCCCCTCGGATTACGATCGCGTCGTGCAGCCTCCACTGGCGGCCATCAGAACCTTCATCATCCCAGGCGACGTGAATCACAACGTCCAGATTGACGTAACACCGCTGATGGTGCAGGCGCAGCGTCTGGCCCTCCCCGATTTCCAGGTACGCATCCTGGAAGACCTCGGGCCGGTAACGCCGGGGCTCTTCGAGATCGAGGAAGCGACCGCGAGCCGTGCTCCGCTCCTGCAGGTCATCTATCACTGACTCGCCCTGGAATGGCCAGTTCGCCTGGCCATTCCACCCGTCCCTTCCCTTTCCTGCAGAACAGGCATACCCCGTTCCCCGAACCATTTCCCCCTTGAGCTTTTTCCCCAACATCAGAGTGCCGGCGGTCAGTCGGGTTGCGACCGTGTGCAGTACTGGGTCTATGAAGATATTTCAACAGTGATCCGCGTCCGTGAAGGGGCTTCAGCCAAGAGCATCAAGATTCGCACCCCGCCATCACCATTTGACACCGACTCTGTTCGGCTCCGGGACGGTGCGCGGGGAGGGTGAAAAAATCCTTTCAAGATATCTGACCCCTCGTCGATACATTAAGGACGACGGAACGTGGTGTTAATGGGACCCTCCGTCGCTGAGTTCATGCGGCATCGGGGGACGATGGTGGGGAAGATTTCAGCGGGTGATGATGTGGTGGCAGCGGCCGCTTTACCGGATGAGGTAGCGAGGCTGTCGGCCGGGTGGACGTCGGTGCTGGATGGGATCGCGGCGGAGTTGGGGGAGATCGCCCGCTCCACGGAGGACGAGTTCCTGGCCATCGGCGGCAGGCTGCAGGAGTTCTACCAGAGCGGTCTGGGGATTTCGGCGCTGGCCGGCGAGATGGTTGGGGAGGTGGCAGGCGACCGGGTGATCGAGGCGATGACCCAGCTTGCCGGGCTGCTTGACGAGATGGAGCGCTACGTCGGCCGCGCCCGCTCCGAGATCGGTGCCAGTTCGGACACCCTCAAGGAAACGCTCTCCCTGCTGGAGCAGGTCTCCGAGCCGCTGTCTGGCTTCAAGAAGGTGAACAAGGTGCTGAGGATGCTCGGCATCTCCACCAAGATCGAGAGCGCCCGGCTCGGCCAGAGCGCGGCCGGGTTCGACACCCTGGCAAGCGATGTGGGCGAGCTGTCGGTGCAGGTGAACGACAAGGCGGCGGTGATCATCAACCGCAAGGAAGAGCTCACGGGTGCCATCGCCCAGACCCTGCGCGGGGTGCTGGAATCGGGCGCACAGCAGCACCAGCAGGTGATCACCATCCTCGACAAGACCCGGCGCTGCCTGGAAACCCTGACCGCCATCAACGGGCGCTGCTCGGGATCGGTCACCGACGTCTCGGCCATGTCGGGGGAGGTGACCCGCTCCATCGGCGAGGTGGTCATTTCCATGCAGACCCACGACATCGTGCGCCAGCAGATCGAACACGTCGAGCAGTCCCTGCGCGAACTGGTGGGGGGGATCAGCTCGGGACTCGCCGGGGCTGACGATGCCGCGTGCATCTGCGAACTGCAGGCGGCACAGCTCGCCTTCGCCGGTTCCGAGCTGGATTCGGCGGTGCACACCATCATCGCCAGCCTGCGCGAGATCGCCAACAAGCAGTCCTCGCTCTCCCGGCAGACCAGGGGGATGGCCGGTCTCGCCGACCAGACGGGGGGGAGCTTCTTCACCGAGATGGAGCGCGACGTCTCGGTGGTCGGCGAGGCCCTTTTGAAGAGCTCACAGGTGAGCGGCGCGCTGGGCTCCGCCATGCACACGGTGGCGGAGACGGTTGAGGAGATCGCCATCTTCGTGGCCGACATCGAGCGGATCGGGGAGGAGATCAAGCTGATCGCCCTCAACGCCCAGATCAAGTCCGCCTATACCGGCGAAGAGGGGGCCGCGCTGGGCGTATTGGCCGAGGCCATCCAGAGGCTCTCCATCGATGCCATTGATCATACCGGCTCGGTGTCGGCAGTCTTGCAGTCGATCATCGCGGTGACTGAGCGGCTTAGGGGGATCGAGGAGGGGTGCGACCAGGGCGAGCAGGTATCGACCATGGTGGCTTCGCTTGCTTCCCTGTTGGAGGTGCTGCGGGAGGTGAACCTGGCCCTCAGGCGCTCCCTGCTGGAGATGGACGAGACGGTTTCCCGCCTCTCCGCCGAGATCGAACAGACCACTTCGGGCATCGCCGTCCATCAGCAGGTCTCGCAGGTGCTGGAGCGGGCCATCCAGGGGCTCTCCGCAATAGCGGCAGAGGCGCGGCGGCTGGCGCCTGCCTCCAGCGGGAAGGGGCAGCAGTTCGATACCCTGGCCAGCCGCTACACCATGCAGAGCGAGCGCAACATCCACCGATCCCTGCTGGAGCAGTCGTCCGGTGAGCTGAACGCGCCACCCGTTTCCGACCAGGAGCTGGGGGGCAACGTTGAACTATTCTAGAAAACAGGAGCCATGCACGTGATGACCATAGAACGGCTGCACCCTTCGGACGGGAAGGGGGGAGTGGAACTTAAGGTATCCGGTCGCCTCACCGTCGAGGGGGCTGCCGAATTCAAGGATGCGCTGCGGGAGGCGCTGGCGGAGACCGCGGAGCTGGTGGTTGATCTCACCGGGCTCACCGAGATGGACCTGAGCGGACTGCAACTCCTCTGCGCGGCCCACGGGAGCGCGGAGGTGGCTGGAAAGAGCTTCCGGCTGGTGGAAGGGGACAACGAGGTACTGCGGATGATAGCGGCCGAGGCTGGTTTTCAGCGGCAGGCGGGGTGCCCCCAAGATGTTTCGAAGAGTTGCATATGGGTGAGAGGAGTTAACTGATGGCAAAGACAATCATGACGGCGGACGATTCGGCAAGTGTCAGGCAGATGGTGGCCTTCACCCTGCGGCAGGAGGGGTACGAGGTGGTGGAGGCGGTGGACGGCAAGGATGCCCTGCACAAGCTCGGCAGCACCAGGGTCGACATGCTGATCACCGACCTCAACATGCCCAACCTGGACGGCATCGGGCTCATCAAGGGGGCACGCGCGCTGCCGTCCTGCAAGTTCATCCCCATCGTGATGCTGACCACCGAGTCGCAGGACTCCCGCAAGCAGGAGGGGAAGGCCGCCGGCGCCACCGGCTGGATCGTCAAGCCGTTCAAGCCTGAGCAGCTGATCGCGGTGGTGAAGAAGGTGCTGGGATGATCGACGTACACAGGCAGGCCTTCAAGGAAGAGGCGTACGAGCTCCTTGCCGAGCTGGAAACTTCCCTGCTGGAGTTGGAGGAGCGCCCCGACGACGCCGAGCTGATCGGCCGGGTGTTCCGTGCCATGCACACCATCAAGGGCTCCGGTGCCATGTTCGGCTTCGACGACATCGCCACCTTCACCCACGAGGTGGAGACCATCTTCGATATGGTGAGAAACGGCCGGCTGGAGGTCTCCACCCGGCTGGTCAACCTGACCCTGGAGGCACGGGACCTGATCAGGGCCATGCTGGACGCGGCGGACTCCGGCCGGGGGGCGGACGTGGAGGCGAGTTTCCGGATCATCTCGGGACTGCGCGAGCTGGCAGGCTGCAGCGCACAACAGCCCGCCGGCGAGCAGCCGAAGGTGGAGAAGAAAGAAGCGCCCCCGGTCGCCGTCAGCTACCGGATCCGCTTCGCGCCCAACCGGGAGATCTTCGCCTGCGGCAGCAACCCGCTTACCCTGCTGGCCGAGCTTAGGGAGCTTGGCCCCTGCAGCGTGATGGCGCAGACCGGCAGCTTCCCGCGCCTCGGCGAGATCGATCCGGAGGGGTGTTACCTGTGCTGGGACATCATCCTGACCACCGAGCAGGGGGAAAACGCGGTGCGCGACGTTTTCATCTTCGTGGAAGACGACTGCGAGCTGAGCATAGAGGCCATCACCGACGAAGACCGGAAGCTGGGTGAGATCCTGGTGGAGCGCGGCGACCTTAAAAAAGGGGATATGGAGGCGGTGCTTGCCCAGCAGAAGCGGTTCGGGGAGCTGGCGGTAGCGAACGGCCTCGTACAGGAGACCCGCGTGCGGGCAGCGCTGGTGGAACAGCGGCATGTGAAGGAGGTCCGCCAGGAGAAGCAGACGGCGGAGGCAGCCTCCAGCATCCGGGTGCCGGCAGAGCGGCTGGACCTGCTGGTGAACCTGGTGGGGGAATTGGTCACCGTGCAGGCCCGGCTCTCGCAGACCGCGGCGGGGCGTGGCGACGTGGAGCTCTCCGCCATCGCCGAGGAGGTCGAGCGGCTGACCGGTGAACTCAGGGACAGCGCCCTCAACATCAGGATGATGCCGATCGGCTCCACCTTCAGCAAGTTCAAGAGGCTGGTGCGCGACCTCTCCGGTGAGCTCGGCAAGGAGATCGAGATGACCACCGACGGCGCGGAGACCGAACTGGACAAGACGGTGATCGAGAAGCTGAACGACCCGCTGGTGCACCTGATCCGCAACAGCATCGACCACGGCATCGAGCTTCCCGAGGTGCGCCTGGAGAAGGGAAAGCCTCGCCAGGGGAGGGTGCACCTGGCCGCGGTCCACTCGGGCGACAGCGTGCTGATCACCATAAAGGACGACGGCGGCGGGCTCGACAAGGAGGCGATCCGCGCCAAGGCGGTGGAGAAGGGGCTCATCCAGGCGGGCGCCGAGCTTGCCGACAAGGATCTGTTCGGCCTGATCTTCGCCCCCGGCTTCTCGACCGCCAAGCAGATCTCTTCGGTCTCAGGGCGCGGGGTGGGGATGGACGTGGTCAAGCGGGCCATCGAGGCGCTGCGCGGGACCATCGAGGTGGCGAGCGTGCGGGGGGAAGGGGCCACCATCACGGTCAGGATCCC
>NZ_DATFBA010000144.1:0-4422 GCF_035254065.1 Geomonas sp. | reverse complement strand
CTCAGGTGACCGATCCGCCGCGGAAGGATGGCAAGAGACCCGCAGGAAACGCAGCAGATAAGGCGGAAAAGGAGTCGGGGGGAGATTGGCCGGCGGGAGGGGAGAACCCCTATCGTTGAGCGTCTCGTCTCCACCCCATCCTCACCCCGACCCTCTCCTTGAAGGAGAGGGAGCGTTGGCTGGGTGGAGATGGCTGGGAAAGGGATGAAGCAGTTGCCTGAGCAAAGCGATTGTTACTTCTGATAAAGCTCCCCCCGCGTCCCCTCCCCTTCAAGGGGAGGGACAGGGTGAGGATGGAGTGGATTAAGGTCTGGTTGCCATAGCCGTTGGTCCCGGAGGTGCCGCCGATGACATAGCGCCTTGATCTGCCGGCGGCCTTGCCGCTGAGGCCTGCTCAATGGCGCCGTCCGCCGCCTCAAGCGCCTCTTTCAGATACTCGCTGTCTATCCTCGCCTTCCTGACCATCAGCTCCAGCCCCTTGACGGTCACCGGCCTCACCGTGCCGGACGCGATATTGCTATTTAGTACCCCCGATATCTGCTCTATGTCGAACTGGTAGAGCCGGTAGGCCCGCTTCACCTCCCAGGCATCGTCGGCCAGGGCCTCGAAGTACCCCCCGAGATTTGCGGTCCCCACGCCAATTACCATGGGCTCGCCCGGTACCGGGCAGGCGGGTGGCAGTTCTCTGCGCTCAACGAGATAGGTGGGGCCTTGATAGTGCATGCCGTCCCCGTGTCTGATCAGCGGATCTCCCAGCGCCAGCATCATCCGGGCGTTCCTGCGGAAGCTGTCGGCGGCCTGCTGTAGGTCGGCCACCGGGGAGACGTACAGATCCTCCAGGGCTTGCTGGGTGGAGTCGACCTGCAAATCCGCCCGATCGTAATCCTCCTCTATCCCCTGCAAGGTCGCCGTGTGCTCCGGAAGCTGTGCCGCTTCGGGGGGCGCTGCTTGATGTGCGCATCCCGACACGGCGAAGCTCGCGAGGAGCGCCATGAGAAAGCCGGTCTGCCGTATCCTTGAGCTCATAATGAATCTCCTTAGGGAGCTGAGAGTTTAAGCCAAGCATATAACGTCCTGGGTCACTGTCAATGCGGCGGTTGCGGCTGTTTCCTCAACGAGAGGGCCAGCTTACAGAGCACTTACCCATTAGTTTTTTCACTTGAAATTTTTCCATTAGTCGCGTATGCACTACTACGGCCAAGTGGCTTGAAGGGGGAAGAATCAGTTGTCCGGTAACGTCATCCAACATCCATCGATCAGCTTTGACAGTGTGAACTCAGTTGGTGTCATTGCTGTCCTTGACGCCGTGCCCGCTCCTTTGTTCTGGATAGAGAACGGGACCATCGGGTGCAACAGGGCGATGGAAAGGCTTACCGGCTATGACAGAGCCGAGCTTTCATCGGTCGACCTCTTCACCCGTCCTTTCGGCTCCACCGCCGAAAAGCTCCGCTCTCTCCTGGAGGACCCGCCATCCATCCTCCGCACTCCCCTCGACTTGGAACTCCGTTGCCAGGACGGCACCCTCAAGACCGTCGAGATCAGCGGCTCCGACTCAGGTCCCGCCATCTGGACCGTGCAGGATGTCACCGCGTTGAGGACCCTGCAGAAGGAGCCTTCCGCCGTCTTCAAGCGATTCATGATGATGGCGGAGACCACCACCGATGCCTTCTTGCTGGCCGACCGCAGCGGACGGATCGTGGACGCCAACGAACGCTGTCTGCAGCTCTATGGTTACCGCAAGGAGGAGTTCCTCTCCATGTCGGTGGGAGATCTGGAGAGCCCGGAGACCAGGGAGCAGTCAGCGGCCGAACTGCAGAACGTGATGCGGCAGGGACACCTGCGCTTTCCTTCCCGCCACGTGACCAAGGATGGCCGCGTCATCGACACCGGGCTGTCGGTGATGCTGCTTCCGGGTGAGCCGTACTTCATCATGTTCCTACGGGACATCAGCGATCGCATGCTGGCCGAGCGGAAGGTGGCGGAAAGCGAAGCCCTGCTCAAGGCGGTCTTCGACAGCCTTCCCTTCGACTTCTTCGCACTCGACCGCGATGGCCGCTACACGATGCTAAGCTCGGGCGCCATCGCCAAGTGGGGCGATCCCACCGGCCAGACCGTCGCCGAGTACACCGCCGGCAAACCGTTTAGTCGCTATGCAGCCCGTTGGCAGGAAAACAACCGCCGGGCGTTGGCCGGTGAAACCGTCGACCAGGAGACCGTCTATAGCTGGGAGGGCGAGGAACGGGTCATTCATGAGATTCTCGGCCCGATACGGGATTCGCAGCAGCGCATCCTGGGGACCTTCGGCGTCAACCTGGACGTCACCGAGCAGAAGCAGACCCAAAAGGCGCTCGTGCAGAGCGAAGTCCGCTACCGTCGCTTCTCCGAACTCACCTCCGATTACGCCTACTGTTTTTCCCGCAGTGGCTCGGGCACCTTCCACTTCCGCTGGTTGGGGGGAGACTTTGAGCAGATCACCGGTTACACGCTGGAGGAGATCTTTCAGCAGGGGTGCCGGTTCGGGATGATCCATGAGGGCGACCGGCAGCGGGTGGTGAGCCGGGTGCTGGAGCTTAAGCCGGGAGAGACCTACACCGACGAGTACCGCATCGTCTGCAAGAACGGCGAGCTTCGCTGGATCCGCGGCTCCTATTACTGCGAGGCTGGCGGCTCTTCCGATGAGCGGCTCTATTACGGCGCCTCCCGCAACATCACCGCCAGGAAGGAGGCGGAGGAAGCGCTTTGCCGCCTCAATGACGCCCTGGATCGCCGGGTAGCGGAGCGGACCGCCCAGTTGGAGGCCGCCATGAGGGAGCAGGAGGCTTTCAGCTACTCTGTGTCCCACGACCTGCGCGCCCCGCTGCGTCACATCAACAGCTTTTCCGCCATTCTGCTGGAGGACTACGCCGACCTGCTTCCCCCCGAGGGGAGCGACTATCTGCTGAGGATCTGCAAGGCGACCAGGCGGATGGGGGTGCTGATCGACAACCTGCTGGAGTTGTCGCGGGTCAGTCGCGTGGTGGTAAACCGTTCCCCGGTGGACCTGAGCGCGCTGGCAGCCAAGATAGTGCTCATGTTCAGGGAGATCGAGCCGGAGCGGCAAGTCGAGGTGGATATCGCGCCGGACCTTTCCGCCCACTGCGACAAGAGCCTGGTGCGGCAGGTGCTGGAGAACCTGGTGGGCAACGCCTGGAAGTACACGTCCAACGAGGAGGTGGCCCGCATCGAGGTCGGCCAGCGTACCAGCGAGCAGGGGCCCATCTATTTCGTGGTCGACAACGGCGTCGGCTTCGAGATGGAGTACCGCGAAAAGCTGTTCGCGCCTTTCCAGCGGCTGCACGGCGCGGAGTTCGAGGGGAACGGCATCGGGCTCGCCACCGCCCAGCGCATCGTGGAGCGCCACGGCGGCGCCATCTGGGCGGAAGGGAAGGTCGGCGAAGGCGCCCGATTCTACTTCACGTTGCCCGGGTAGGGGCGAACCCTTGACTTCCTCCGCCGCGAGGCGTTATACATTCATATCTCGCTGCGGAGCCTCACCTTCATGTCCATTCGATTCATCCACACCTCCGATATCCACCTCGGCAAGAGCTATCGCGGTCTAGCCGGGGATGCCACCCGCTACCACGACTTCTTCGACACCTTCTCCTCCATCATCGCCGACGCGGTGGCGCAACGGGTCGATTTCGTGCTGATCGGCGGCGATCTCTTCCACACCGGCCAAATCCTCCCCAAGACCTTCGCAAAGACCATAGAGGCGCTGCAGCCCCTGAAGGACGCCGGCATCCCCTGCCTGGCCGTGGAAGGAAACCACGACTGGATCCACCGCCGCGACAGTCTCTCCTGGATGGAGGCCCTGTCGCAGCTTGGCTATCTCACCCTGCTGCGCCCGGCGCGCACCCCCGAAGGCGACTATCGTTTCGATACCTTCGACCGCGAGCAAGGGGCGGGGGGGCATATCGAGATCAACGGCGTCAACATCTATGGCCTCGGCTATATCGGCTCGCAGGCCGGCAGCCACATCTCCCGCATCTGCCAGGCGGTTACCACCAGCAATAACATCCTGCTCTTCCACGTTGGCGTTTGGAGCTATTCACCGGTCGAGATCGGCAACATCCGGCCGGAGGAGGCGCTGCCGCTGGCGGACTGCTTCGACTACGTGGCGCTTGGCCATGGGCACAAGGCCTACATCGTGGAGACGCCAGACGGCCGCCCCTACGCCTTCAACCCCGGCTCTCCGGACTGCGTCAACTTCGGGGAGGAGAGATACGACAAGGGATACTACCTGGTCACCGGCGACCAGGGTCGTTTCGTTCACGAATTCAGGCGCACCACTCCCAGGCCGATGCTGGTGCTGACTGTTGATATCGACGGGGCTGCCAATGCTGCCGAGGCGCTGGAGCGTTTCACCGCCCGCATCCGGGAGAA
>NZ_DATFBA010000143.1:0-11354 GCF_035254065.1 Geomonas sp. | reverse complement strand
TGCGCCGACTGCGACGGCCTCATCTACTCCAAGGAGGTGGAGGACTACCAGCGCTTCGGGGTGAACGTGGTGCGCGACGGGATCATCGTGGACATGGTGGAAAAGCCGGAGACCCTGATCTCCAAGCTGGCCCAGGTCGGGCTCTACTACCTGAAGGATGGGCTCTCCTTCATGCAGTACCTGGATCAGACCATCAAGGCCTGCGAAACGGTGAAGGGAGAGTATTACCTGCCGGCGGTCTTCATGCGCATGATCAGGGAGGGACGTCGCTTCAAGGCCCCCGAAATCGACGCCTGGCTCGACTGCGGGACCCCGGAGACCCTGCTGCAGACCAACAGCTACCTCCTGGTCGGCCGCCACCACAACCATGGCGAGGTGATCGATTCCGTGCTGATCGAGCCGGTGCATATCGAGAGGGGGGCGGTGGTCCGCAGTTGCATCCTGGGACCCAACGTCTCCATCGCCGCCGGCAGCGTGGTGGAGCGGAGCATCCTGAAGGACTCCATCATCAACAGCGACACCACGGTCAGCAACATGATCCTGCACGATTCCATCCTGGGGGATTCGGTGCACCTGTTCGGCTCCAACCGCCGGATGAACATCGGCGACCACTCGCTGATCGAGATGGAGGGGTAGGGGAAGGAAGAAAAAGTTGAAGAAGGTGGCGTAACAGATGAAAAAAGGGGGCGAATGGTTCGCCCCCTTTTTTATTATTGATGCTGCTGTGCGGGAGGTGCCTCTGGAACTGCCGGGGTGGCGGGGGGATCCACAGCGGTCTCGACAGCCGGTGCCGGCGTGGGGGACGGCGTCGCTGCCGCCGGCGCCGGGGTGGCTACCGCGGGGACCGGCATGGCTGCCGTCGCTGCGGGTGCCGGTGCCGGTGCCCGGTACAGCCGCTGGTAGAGCTCCATGGCGGTGGTGACCTTCTTCACGTATTCCCGGGTCTCGCCGAACGGGATGCTCTCCACGAACTCGTCGCTGGGGAGTTCTCCCAGGCTCTTCTGCCAGCGCTTCACGTTGCCGGATCCGGCGTTGTAGGCGGCGATCGCCAGCGGGAGCTTCTTGTCGAACTGGGCGAGCAGCCCCTTGAGGTGCTTGGTCCCCAGCTTGATGTTCAATTCGGGCTGGGTCAGCCGGCTGCTGTCCCCCTTGGAGATCCGCTCGGCGG
The DNA here is from genome assembly GCF_035254065.1 of Geomonas sp. Taxonomy (GTDB): domain Bacteria; phylum Desulfobacterota; class Desulfuromonadia; order Geobacterales; family Geobacteraceae; genus Geomonas. The sequence continues at coordinate 10,186 of NZ_DATFBA010000143.1, read as the reverse complement.
TGGCGGGCATGATCTGCATGAGCCCCACCGCGCCGACCGGCGAGAGGGCTCCCGGCAGGTAGTTGCTCTCGGTGCGGATGATCGCGTAGACCAGGCTCTCCGGGAGGGCGTTGGCGGAGGCGTTCCTGGCCACATCATCCCGGAAGGCAAGCGGGTAGTTGAGACCCCAGACCGGTGCGCTGTCGGCAGGCGAGCGCCTCGGTTTCTCCTTGGAGATGGTGTTCAGCGCGCCGTTGTAGTTGCCCATTTCCAGGAACAGCCGGGCGATGGGGAGGGCGCTCTTCACCTTCTTGGCGTTCAGTTCCCTGGTCGCCTCGTCGTAGAGCCCCAGGGCAATGAGCGCCTTTTCCCGCTCGAAGCCGGCCGGCATGGGCAGGGTGTCGGGGAGGTTGCTGGGCGCGGTGGGGAAGGACGAGACGTTGCACCACCTGTTGCAGATCAGTGCGTAGTAGCCGAACGGGTACTCCGAGGCCAGGGTGCCGAAGGCGGTTTCGGCACCTTGGGTGTCGCCGGCGGCGGCAAGCGACTTGCCCCACCAGTAGAGCGCCCGTTCCCGCTGGTCATCGCGCTCGGTCAGGCTCTTGAAATAGCCGGCGGCGGCGCGGAAGTCCCGGGACTGGTAGCTCGCCCAGGCGACCTCCCAACTCGCCGAACCCTTGCTCTGGTTGGGATAGCTCGACAGGTATCTCTTGAAAAGCTGCAGCGCTGTCTCCCAATTCTTCTGGTAACGCTTCAGGTAGGCGGCCTCCAGCAGCGCATCGTCCGCCACCGGGGTCTTTTCGGAGGCCAGTTTCAGGTAGAGGTCGTACGCTTCCTCCACCTTGCCGGTCTTGTCCAGCGTCTTGGCCAGCCAGAACCTCGCCTCGCTGGTGGCCCCGTTGCCACCCTTCTGGATGATGCCGAGCAGCACCCCCTTGGCCTCCTCGTAGTGGCGGGCCTTGAAGAGGGACTGCGCCATCTTGAGCCGTACCTTGGCGACGTATTCCTCGGATTGGCCGGCCAAGGTGAGCGAGGCGAAGGCGTCGGCCGCCTCCTTGTGCCGACCGAGGTTGGCCAGGGTAGTTGCCCTTTTGAAGAGTTCGGCGTCGCTGTACGGTTCCACCTGGGTCCCCGCCGCGGCGAGTTTCTGCAATTGCTGGGTGGCCTTTTCCGCGAAGGGAGAGGAGGGGTAGCTGAGCCAGACCGTTCTCAAGCCGGCTGCGGCGGCCTTGGCGTCTCCTAGCTGGGCCCGGCAGAGCGCGGTGCCGTAGAGGGCCGAGATCGAGTCACTGCCGGAGGGGTAGCGCTCGATGAACATGGTGTAGGTCTCCAGGGCCTCCTTGGGATGCCCTGCTGCCGCCATGCTGTCGCCGTACAGGATGAGGGCGGCGCGGTACAGGCGGCTGTCGGGGTACTGCTTGAGGAGCTTGTACAGCGGCGGGAGCGCCTGGTCGTGGCGCCCGAGCTTGGAGAGGGCGAACCCTTGGTGGTAGAGGGCGTAATCGGCCAGGATCGGGTACTGCTCCGCGGCGACTGCCAGGTTCGAGGCGGCCTCTTCCCACATCTCCAGCTTCACCGAAGCCATCCCGACCAGGAAGGCGCGTGAGCCCTTCTCGGCGCTTTTCAGGGCGGCCTCGCGGGCGCCGTTGAAGTCCTTCACCTTCATCCGCTCGGCTGCGGCGGCAAGTGGAGCGTCCATGTTCCTGGTAGTGAGGGCTGAGGCGGGAAGGGTGGTGAACAGCAGGACGACTGCGGCGGCGATGACGCGGTAAAGCATGTACTTACTCCCTTTTCAGACAAAAAACTAATCTCTATTTGTACCGAAGCGGGGATGAAATAGCAAGGATAAAGGGGTGCTGTTTCACCCTTCCGCCGGTACCTTCCCGGCGGGATAGCTCACTCATAGGGTCCCGTCGGAAAGGCCCCTCTCCCCACGGGAGAGGGCTAGGGTGAGGGTGTTATCCACGAAGTGAGGCAGTCAAAGTTATTGGGGCTTCCCTCACCCCGACCCTCTCCCGTGGGGAGAGGGAGAGTTGGAGAAGGGCGGAGGGAGGTTGGGCACTTCCGTTCCGTATACTGCGCGAGCGCCCATGAATCGTTGACTTTCCACCGGTGCTCCTGCATTATCCCAATTAAGAGAATCTAGATTTCGTGCTAATTGGAAAGAAAGGTAATTGCATGCATAAAGGTAAGGGGAGGCGCCAGGTTGGCGATCCGGTGTTGAAGCTTCTCAGCAAGGGGGAGCCGGTGCAGTTTCGGCAGATGCTGAAGGCGTTCGGGATCACCCGCTTCGAACGTCCCCGCTTCGAGGAGCACCTGGACCGCCTGGTGGACAAGGGCGAGATCGTCAGGCTGCCGGGGCGGGTGTACGCGCTGCCGGGCGGGGCGGGGGGCGCCGGAGTCCGCGGCAGGCTTTCCATCCATCCGGACGGCTACGGCTTTCTGGCCCCCGAGGAGGGGGGCGACGACCTCTTCATCCCCAAACGGTACCTGCGGGAGAACATGAACGGCGACCTGGTGGAGGCGCAGGTGGTCTCCAGCAGGCGCGACGGTAAGAGGGAAGGGCGGGTGACCGCCCTGATCCAGCGTGGCATCACCAGCGTGATCGGCCGTTTCGAGGCGATCGGCAAGGGGGGGAGGGTGGTCCCCGACGACCCGCGGGTGCAGCGCGACCTCTTCGTGGCCCCCGGCGATACCGGCGGCGCGCGCGACGGCGAGGTGGTGCAGGCGATGATCACCTCCTACCCCGGCGAGGCGCGCACCCTGGAAGGGCGCATCAGCGAGGTGCTGGGGAAGGCGGACGACCCCGAGGTCGAGGTGCTGACGGTCATCAAGAAATACGAGCTGCCGCATGTCTTCAGCAAGGAGGTCCTGGCCGAGGCCGCCCGTGAGCCCCAAACGGTCGGCGAGGAGGCGCTCGCCGGACGGGTGGACCTGCGGCAACGGGTGACCGTCACCATCGACGGCGAGACCGCCCGTGACTTCGACGACGCCGTCTCGGTAGCCGCCGAGGGGGACGCCATCCGGCTCTGGGTCTCCATCGCCGACGTCTCCCATTACGTGAAGGAGGGGTCGGCGCTGGACACCGAGGCCTATCTGCGCGGCACCTCGGTCTATTTCCCCGACCGCTGCATCCCCATGCTCCCCGAAGAGCTCTCCAACGGCATCTGCTCGCTGAACCCGGCAGTGGACCGGCTGACCATGACGGCCGAGATGCTGTTCGACAAGGCGGGGGAGATGACGCAAGCGCGCTTCTACCCGAGCGTGATCAAGAGTGCTGCCCGCCTTACCTACACCATCGTCAAGAAGATCGTGGTCGATCAGGACCGGGAGGCGATGGAGAGCCAGCCGGCGCTGGTCCCGCACCTCAAGCTGATGGAGGAGCTCGCCCTCCGGCTGAACGCCAAGCGGGCCAAGCGCGGCAGCATCGACCTCGACCTGCCGGAGCCCCAGATCGTCCTGGACCTGCAGGGTGAGACCACCGCCATCGTGCAAAGCGAGCGGAACCTTGCCCACCGCATCATCGAGGAGTTCATGCTGGCCGCCAACGAGGCGGTGGCGAGCTTCCTGGAGAAGACCCCGGTCCCCTCGCTCTACCGGGTGCACGAGAACCCCGATCCCCTGAAACTCAAGGACCTGGCGGAGTTCGTCTTCAGTTTCGGCTACCAGCTGCAGGTCGAGGAGGAGAAGGTGAGCCCTCTCGCGCTGCAGAAGCTGCTGGCCGAGGTGGAGGGGAAACCGGAGGAGCGGCTGATCAACGAGGTGCTTCTGCGCTGCATGAAGCAGGCGCGCTACAGCGCCGAAAACCTCGGCCACTTCGGCCTGGCCGCCACCTCCTATACCCATTTCACCTCTCCCATCCGCCGCTATCCGGACCTGGTGGTGCACCGGATCCTGAGAAGGGTGCTTTCCGCAGCGATGAAGGGGAGCGACAAGAGCCATCTGGAGGCGAGGCTTCCCGAGGTCGCCCTGCACACCAGCCGCCGCGAGCGGATCGCCATGGACGCCGAGCGCGAGATGGTCGATCTGAAGAAGATGCAGTTCATGCGGGACAAGATCGGCGAGGAGTACGACGGCTTCATCACCGGCGTGGCGAGCTTCGGGCTTTTCGTGGAGCTGGTGGACCTCTTCGTGGAGGGGATGGTGCCGGTGGCGACCCTGCCGGTCGATTACTGGGTGCATAACGAGAAGGGGCACTCCCTGATCGGCCAGCACAGCCGCACCATGTACCGGATGGCGGACAAGGTGCGGGTCAAGGTGGCCGGGGTTAACGAGGCGCGCAAGCAGGTGGAGTTCGCCATGATCGGCACCCTGGAGAAGCGTCCCGTCGCCCCCGTCTCGGGCGCCGAGACCTACGCCCGCATCCCGGTCAAAGGGAAGCGCCCCAAGCCGCGCCGGAGGTAGAAGGAGCCGGGAACCCAGCCGTTCACCCTGAGCCTGTCGAAGGGGCGTTGAAACTTGTACGGCTAAAAAAGGCTAGAGAAGTTGGTGCTGATGCTTCGACAGGCTCAACACGAACGGCCCAACCTTCTCGCCTGCTAATCAACTGCCCGGCCGGGCAATGCGGCGCCGAAAGCAGTTGCGCTGACTTCGGCCGCTGTGATATAGAATTTCATTGATGTTTCTGTGCGCCGACTGGCGTCTTCCGCCGCACATCTTCTTAAGAAACCCGAGGAAATATGACCGACGAAAAGGTTCTGCCGTTTTTGGAGCATCTGGTCGAGCTCAGGAAACGGCTCATCGTCTGCGTGATCGCCATCGTGATCGGGATGGGGGTCGCCTGGAACTTCTCCAACGACATACTCACCTTCATCGAAAAGCCGCTCACCGGCCACACCTACCTGACCGATATCAAGAAGCAGCTCTACGGCGAGTTGAAGAAGCGCTATCCCGCCGCCTACAAGCAGTACCAGTTGGGTGAGGAGAAGGGGGTCTCCGAGAAGCCGCGCATGCTGAACTACAGCGCGCCCTTGGAGCCTTTCTTCGTGCAGTGCAAGATCTCCATGCTGGCCGGCATGATCATCGTGCTCCCCATCATCTTCCAGCAGTTCTGGATGTTCGTGGCCCCCGGGCTGACCCGGGGCGAGCGGCGGATGGTGGTCCCCTTCGTGACCGCGGCCTCGGCCGCCTTCGTGGCGGGGGCGCTGTTCTTCCTGATCATCATCTGGCCGGTCATCATCAACTTCTCCCTCTCCTACGAGGCGGTAGGGTTGCAGAGCTGGTTCAACATCTCCGCCTACATAAACTTCTGCCTCAGGCTGATCCTGATCTTCGGGCTGATCTTCGAGCTGCCGGTCATCTCGCTGCTTTTGGCCCGCTTCGGCCTGGTGAGCTACGCCATGCTTGCCCCCAAGCGCAAGTACGCCCTTTTGGCGAGCTCCATCATCGCCGCCTTCCACGCCGACCTGGTGACCATGTTCGTCATCATGGTCCCGCTCTACCTGATGTACGAGCTCAGCATCTGGGTGGCGCTCATCTTCGGCAAGAAGAAGCGGGCCGCCGTGGCGGATACGGTGGAAGCATAAGCATGAAACTGCCTCAGGGGTTCCTGCCGTAATGGTGATTTTCACAAGCATAGCCGACGTCAAAGAGAAGCTGCGGCACCCGGTGGTGACCATCGGCAACTTCGACGGCGTCCACCTGGGACACCGCGAGATCTTCCGGCGCGTGCGCGAGGCGGCCCGGATGCGGGGCGGGGTCTCCGTGGTCGTGACCTTCGTGCCGCACCCCATGCAGGTGATCTCCCCGGGGACCGGGGTCAAGCTGATCACCACCACCTGCGAGAAGGAAGCGCTCATCGAGGCGGCCGGCATCGACTACCTCCTGGAGATCCCCTTCGATTGGAACTTCGCCTCCATCTCCGCCCTCCAATTCGTGGAAGAGGTCCTGGTCGCCACCCTTGGCATGGAGCACCTGGTGATCGGCTACGATTACGCCTTCGGCCGCGGCAGGGAGGGAAACGTCGACCTGTTGCGCACGCTGGGGGAGCGCTTCTCCTTCAGCGTGGAGGTGCTGGCGCCGATCTCCAACGGAGCCACCATCTACAGCTCCACCGCCGTCCGCAACATGCTGGGCTGCGGGGACGTGCGGGGGGTGATATCGGTCCTGGGGAGGCATTACGCTGTCACCGGCACCGTGGTGCACGGCCACCAGCGCGGGCGCGGGCTGGGCTTCCCCACCGCCAACCTCTGCATCCAGAAGGACCTGTTGCCGGCAGCCGGCGTCTACGCCGTGAAGGTGCGGGTCGGCGAAGAGCTTTTGGACGGCGCCTGCAACATCGGCACGAACCCCACCTTCGACAACGACCGGCTCTCGCTGGAGGTATTCCTGTTCGACTTCGAGGGAGACCTCTACGGCCGCGAGGTCACCATGTTCTTCATGGAACGGCTGCGGGGGGAGATGCGCTTTCCCAGCGTGGAGGCCCTCAAGGAGGCGATCGCCGCCGACGTGGCGCGCTGCCGAAAGATCCTCGCCGAGCTTAAGGACTGGCACCCCGGAGTCGGGGAGGACGGCCATCGGGTGGGCGAGGGGGGCGGCGGCCGCGAGCCGGCCGCGGTGAGCGAGGAAAGCGACAAGCAATAAACAGGCTGGCCAAGGAGCGTCTTTCTGTCCAACAAGAAAATAGATATCAAACTGGTGCTCGGCATTGCGGTCAGCGCTGTTTTCCTGTTCCTGGTCTTCAGGAAGATCGACCTCGACAAGATGATGGCGGCCTTCCGTGGCATGGATTTCCGCTACCTCTGGCCGGCCCTCCTGCTTACCTTCGTGAGCTACTACCTTCGCGCGGTGCGCTGGAAGTTCCTGCTCTTCCCCATCAAGCGCACCAGCCTTGGCAACCTCTTCTCGGCTACCCTGATCGGCTACATGGGCAACAACATCTTCCCGGCCCGGCTGGGGGAGTTCATGCGCGCCTACGCCCTCGCCCGCAAGGAGGAGATCGACACCTCCGCGGTCTTCGCCACCCTGGTGGTGGACCGGCTCTGCGACGGCTTCACCATGCTGCTCGTGCTGGTGATCGCCTTCTTCACGGTGAGCCTCCCGCCGGAGCAGGCGGCGCTCCACCAGAAGCTCGTGAACGGCGGCTACCTGATGCTGGGGCTCTACCTGGTGGTGATCGCCTTCCTGGTGCTCTTAAAGAAGAGGACCGAGTGGACCATCCGGCTGGTCTCCCTCTTTCTGCGCCCGTTCCCGGACGCCCTGGCCGGGAAGATCACCCACATGCTGGTCTCCTTCATCCACGGCATCCGGCTGACCTCCTCCCCCTCCCAGTTCGCGGGGATCGTGCTGAGCTCGCTGGCCATCTGGGCCACCGCCATCTGGCCGGTGGACCTCCTGTTGCGCGCCTTCGGTCTCCCCATGCCGCTCCCCGCCTCCCTGTTCATCATGGTCTTCCTGGTCTTTGCGGTGATGGTCCCGGCTTCCCCGGGTTCGGTCGGGACCTACGAGTACGCCGGCGCGGTCGCCCTCACCGCCCTGGGGGTGAACTGGGAACTGTCGGTCTCTATCGCCCTGGTCATCCATGCCCTGAGCTTCTTCCCGGTCATCCCGGTGGGGTTCTACTGCATGTGGCGGGACAAGCTCTCGGTGAAGAAGCTCAGCCAGCATGACGGTTCGGGGGCGCCCGCGTGACCAGCAAGGCGACTCTCAGCAGGCTCGACCCCTTCGCCCTGGCGGCCTTCGTCGTTCCCCTGTTCATCTACCTTTTGACCCTGGCCCCCACGGTCACCTTCTTCGACTCGGGCGAGTTCCTGACCGCCGCCTACTCGTTGGGGACCGCGCATTCGCCGGGCTATCCGCTCTTCATCAACTACGCCAAGCCCTTCACCTTTCTCCCCTTCGGCTCGATCGCCTTCCGGATCAACTTCGCCACCGCCGTCTCGGCGGGGCTCGCCTGCTACGGCGTTTTCCTGCTGACCAGCTATCTGCTCAGGGACGAGGAGTTCCCCGCGCCCTCCGGCGGCGGCAAGGCTGCCCCGGCCAGGGAGGAGGGGGGCTTTGCGCTGCTGGTCAAGCGGCTGGTGGCGCTCTCCGCTTCGCTCACCTTCGCCTGCACGGCGAGGCTCTGGCTGCAGTCCAACCACGACAAACCGTATCCGCTGCTCGCCTTTATCTGCGCGCTGGTCTTCTTCCTCATGCTGCGCTGGCGCGAGAGCTACCTGGAAGGCTCCGAGCGTCCCTCCTACGTCTACCTGGGCGCCTTCCTGTGCGGGCTCGGTACCGGCGCCCACCAGATCGTGGTGCTGATGATCCCGGCCTACGCCTTCCTGCTCATCTCCGCCGACTGGCGGGTGATCTGCCGGGTCAAGGAGCTCCTGATCGCCTTCGCCTTCGGCATCCTCGGCTTCGCCATCAACCTGCACCTGATCGTGCGGGCGCTCCGAAAGCCGCTCCTTAACTGGGGCGATTCCAAGAACCTCACCCAGTTCCTGTGGAACCTGCTCAGGAAGGGGTACCCCCCCGAGCCGCATGTGCGCGACCTGAAGCTCCTCTGGGCGCAGGCCAACGCCTTCAACATCCCCTACGAATTCACCGTGGCGGGGCTCATGCTGCTTTTGATCGGCCTTTGCTACTTCGTGCGCAGGAAGAGCTACCTGACCCTCAGCTACGTGATCGGGGTCGCCTCCTTCCTGCTGGTGATCGTGGGCTATTTCGACACCCCCTTCGAGACCATCTTCCTGACCGAGGAGTTCTTCACCCCGCTCTACCTCCTTTCCGCCGTCTTCATCGGGGTGGGGATCTTCGCCGTCCTCAAGGAGGGGGCGGTCTATCTCAAGGGCCCGGCCCTGCGGGGGATGCTGCTGGCGCTGGCTTTCCTACTGCCGGTCGCGGTCTGCCTGCTCCACTACCGTGAGAACGACCAGCACGAGAACTACATCGCCTACGACTACGCCGCCAACACGCTGCGTTCCCTGCCGCAGAACGCCATCATGTACACCTGGGGCGATTCCGGCGCCTTCCCCCTCTGGTATCTGCAAGGGGTGGAGAGGATGCGCGAGGACCTGCTGCTGCCCCACACGCCGCACCTGCTCTTCGACTGGTACCTAGACGGCATCCCGGAGTTCCGCGGCAGCCGGCTTTACCAGATACCCCCCGAGCAGCGCACCCCCGACTACGCCCTGTACCTCTCCATCGCGGAGGAGATGCCGCGCCGCCCTGTGTTCATCGACTTCTCCACCAGGTACTCGCTGCCGCTGGGCAACCTGGTGCTGCAGCAGCGGGGGATCGTCTACGGCCTGGAGCCGGCCGGCACTCCGCCCCGGCCGCCGGCCGAGGTCTTCCCGCTCTACTCCCTGCGCGGCATCAAGCCGGGGAGCGGCATGTTCTTCAGGGACCTCGACACCAGCAAGGCGATCCTGATCTACGCCTCGGCCTGCATCGAGGCGGGGGAGACCCTGCTCAAGCTGGGCAACCAGCAGCAGGGTCGCGCCGAGCTGGAGCGGGCCCGCCTCATCTCGCCCGAGCTCGCCAGGCAGGTGGACCAGGTACTCACTGCCTACGGAGTCAGCCGATGACCATCTCCGGAAAAACCACCCTGACCGGCATCATCGGCTACCCGGTCTCCCACTCGCTTTCGCCGCTCATGCACAACGCCGCCTTCGCGGCGCTCTCGCTGGACTGGGTCTACGTCCCCTTCCCGGTGGCGCCGGAACGCCTTGCCGAGGGGGTGCGCGGGCTCGCCGCGCTGGGCGTGGCAGGCTTCAACGTCACCATCCCCCACAAGGTGGCCATCATTCCGCTCTTGGACCGGATCGCGCCGGAGGCGGAGCTGATCGGGGCGGTCAATACGGTGCAGGTGAAGGACGGCCTGCTGACCGGTTACAACACCGACGGCATCGGTCTGCTGGCGGCGCTGGAGGGAAAACTCGGCTTCACCCCCTCCGGGCGCTCGGTGCTGGTGCTGGGAGCCGGCGGCGCCGCCCGCAGCGCACTGGTCTCACTGGCGCTGGCCGGTGCCTCGCGCATCGATATCGTCAACCGCTCCCTGGAAAAGGGGGAGGAGCTCGCCGCAGAGCTGGGGGGGCGGCTTTCCGTCACCCTCGCCGCGGCGGGACTGGAACGGCTGGCCGATGCCGGCTATCTCAAGGAGTTCGACCTGATCGTCAACACCACCTCGGTCGGCATGGCAGGCGACTCCTTCCCGGGGTTGAGCCTCGCCGGGCTCAAGAGTGGGGCCGTGCTCTACGACATGGTCTACGCCCCGCCGGTC
>NZ_DATFBA010000142.1:0-12521 GCF_035254065.1 Geomonas sp. | reverse complement strand
GGGCTACCCCAGGCCAAGCGGTACCTGGAACAGCTGGATGCGCGCAAGGGAGAAGCGAGCCTCCCGCAGCTGCACGCCAAGACCAGGACCGGCTTCTGACTCCCTCCCTCCTAATTAATTCATTTGCCCCACCTTTACAATCTTCCTTAACCATCTACAATCGTTAGCAGAGCACCAGCGCCGTTTCACCCTTTTTCTCATTGGCGACCTTCTATGTCCTATCTCGTCCGAAGACTCGGCACCTTTACCCTTGGCAGGCTGGCTGAAATGGGGAGGATGTTCAACTTCATCCTCTACGCGGTGTACGTCTGCGTGAGGTCGCCGGGTCACCCCGGCCACATCATCAAGCAGATGAGTTTCATCGGCGCCCGCTCGAGCTTCGTGATCGTGCTGACCGCCGGCTTTACGGGGATGGTGCTCGGCCTGCAGGGATACTACACCCTGACCAAGTTCGGCTCGGAGGGGATGCTGGGGGTGGCGGTGGCGCTCTCCTTGATCCGCGAGCTGGGGCCGGTGCTTTCCGCGCTGATGGTGACCGGGCGCGCCGGCAGCGCCATCAGTGCCGAGATCGGCATCATGCGTATCAGCGAGCAGATCGACGCCCTGGAGACCATGGCGCTGGATCCCTACAAGTACCTGGTCGCCCCCAAACTGATCGCCTCCATCATAGTGCTGCCGCTTCTCTGCGCGCTGTTCGACGTGGTCGGCATCTGGGGGGGGTACCTGGTCGGGGTCAAGCTCCTCGGGGTTAACCCGGGCGCCTACTTCGGGGAGATGCAGCGGAGCGTGGAGTGGAAGGACGTCTACTCCGGTATCGTCAAATCGGTCTGCTTCGGTGTGATCATCGCCTGGGTCTGTTGCTACAAGGGATACTACACCGGCCACGGCGCCGAAGGGGTCTCCCGCTCCACCACCACGGCGGTGGTCCTGGCCAGCGTGCTGATCCTGATCTGGGACTACTTCATCACTTCGGTGCTCCTGTGAGGCGTGCATGATCGAGCTCAAAGGGGTCAGCAAATCGTTCGGCAGCCAACTGGTCCTGAACCAGCTGGACCTCAAGATACCGACCGGCAAGATCACCGCCATCATCGGCCCCTCCGGCGAGGGGAAAAGCGTCCTCCTGAAGCACGTGATCGGCCTGTTGCGCCCCGACGAGGGGAGCGTGCTGGTGGACGGCGAGGACATCTCCCGGATGGGGAGAGGGCAGCTCAACCGGGTGCGCGAGAAGTTCGGCATGCTCTTCCAGAACGCCGCGCTCTTCGACTCGCTGACCGTCTTCGAGAACGTCTCCTTTCCTCTGCAGGAGAAGACCAGGCTTTCCGAGTCCGAGATCGCCGAAAGGGTGCGCGACGCCCTCGAGCACGTCGGGCTTAGCGGCGTGGACAAGAAATTCCCCGATCAGCTGTCGGGGGGGATGAAGAAGAGGGTGGGGCTTGCCCGGGCGCTGCTGATGAACCCCGCGATCATCCTGTTCGACGAGCCGACCACCGGACTCGACCCGGTCATCTGCCGGGCCATTCACCAGATGATCAAGGAGACCCACGCCACCTTCGGTTTCACCGCGGTGGTGGTCTCCCACGAGATACCGGAGATCTTCGACATCTCCGATTACGTGGCGGTGCTCTACCGGGGACGCATCATCGAGAGCGGCCCCCCCGAGCAGATCCAGAGCTCCACCGACCCGGTGGTTCGCCAGTTCGTGACCGGGAGTCTGGACGGGCCGATCCATCTGATCTGAGATGGACATCATCAAAGCTGCACAGGTGACAACATGAAAAGAGTAGGGCTCGATACCGCGGTCGGCATTTTCGTGCTGATCGGCATCATCTGTCTCGGCTACCTCTCGGTGAGGCTCGGCAAGCTCGAGCTTTTGGGGGGCGACTACTACCAGGTGAGCGCGCTGTTCGATTCTTGCGCCGGCCTGAAGAAGGGGGCCTCGGTGGAGATCGCCGGTGTCGACGTGGGCCGCATCGAGAGCATAACGCTGGACCCCAAGAGCTACCGGGCCCGGGTCAACCTGAAGCTGCGTCGGAGTGTCAAGCTGCAGGACGACGTGATCGCCTCGGTGCGTACCAGGGGGATCATCGGCGACAAGTTCCTGCTTCTCAAGCCGGGGGGCTCGGACATCCCTCTCAAGGAGGGGGGCGTGATCAGGGATACCGAGTCTGCGGTCGATCTCGAAGAACTGCTGAGCAAGTACATCCACGGACAGGTGGATTGAGATGTCGCGGCTGTTGCCGCGGTGGAGGAGGGAGCGATGAAACGGGTAGCGATGATGATCGGAACGGTCGTCAGCCGTGCCGGGGGCTGTCTGCCCCCCTCGCTGCACGACCGGGATGCCGGAGGCTTGCTGGGGAGGGGCTGTGCCACCGCGCTGGCCGCCTTGCTGCTGGCGGCGACGGCACCTTTGGCCCAGGCCGAGGAGACCCTCACCCTCAAGGAGTGCGTCACCCGCGCCGTCGCGCATGCGCCGGAGATGGGGGAGGCGCAGGCGGACGTCGAGTTGATGAGCGCCAAGCTCTCCGAGGCCAAGGGTTACCGGCTGCCGCAGGTCGACTTCCTGGGGCTGACCGGGCCCATCCCGGGTGCCAGGGGAAACCAGGTCTACTCGCAGGACAGCGTCGACCACCCCAACCACTGGACCTGGTACGCGAAAGGTGATTTCCTGGCGGTGCAGCCGATCTACAGCTTCGGCAAGATCTCCCACGCCATGTCGGCGGCCACCCACGGCATCGAGGTGGAGAAGTCCCGCAAGGAGCAAAAGCGCAACGAGATCGTGGTCAAGGTGAAGGAATACTACTACGACGTGCTCTTGGCGCGGGAGCTGAAAAACCTGCTCGCCGAGGTGCGCGACGACCTGACCAAGGCGAAGGAGAAGGCGAAGAAACTGCTGGACCAGAACTCGAGTAACGTCGAGGAGGCGGACATTTACAAGCTGGATGCCTTCGGCGGCGAGGTGGACAAGTACCTGGCCGAGGCCGAAAAGGGGGAGACCCTCGCGCTTTCCGCCTTGAAGGTCAAGGTGGGGGTGCCGCGGACCGCCAAGCTGGAGCTGGCCGATGCCAGGCTCACCAAGGTAGACCAGACCATCGGCCCCCTGGACTCTTATGTGGCGCGTGCGCAGGGGGTGCGCCCGGAGTTCCGCCAGGTGAAGGAGGGGCTCAAGGCACGTGAGGAATTGGTGGCTGCGGCCAAGGCGGCACGCTACCCGGACATCTTCGTGGGAGCCATCCTCTCCAGCGCCTGGTCGCCCGGACGCGACCGGGTCAACAACCCTTGGGTCCCGGACGATTACAACCATTTCTGGGCCGGCGCCGCACTCGGCATGAAGTGGAAATTCGACTTCGGCATCACCTCCGCCAAGATATCGCAGGAACAGGCGCAGTACGACCGGCTGGTCTCCACCAAACAGTTCGCGGACGAGAACATCCCGCTGGAGATCACCAAGTTCTACGACGAGGGGATGGAGGCATCCAAGGGGATCGAGGCGACCAGGACCGGCTACGAGAGCTCCAAGAAGTGGGCGGTGACCGCGCTGGCCAATTTCGATTTCGGCATCGGACCGGCCAAGGAGATCTTCGACTCCCTGCAGCAGTACGCCAAGATGCGGGCGGCCTATTTCCAGGCGGTCTTCAACTACAACATGGCAGTTGCCAATCTAACTTACGCGACTGGGGATTGGGAGTAACGGCCGGTGCATACCCTCGCCCCTTCAGGGGAGAGGGTGGCCGAAGGCCGGGTGAGGGTTGTTCGCAACTGGGGAAAGTCCCGCCCTCACCCCTTCCCCTCTCCCCCGAGGGGGCGAGGGGTGTATAAAGGGGGAACCAAAAGAGGAAGGGAAGCTACAGCGGCCCTGGCGCTCACTGCGTCAGGGCCGTCGTTTTGCCGACTTCGCTCAGCGCCTGCTGGATTTCGGTGCTGCGGTAGGGCTTGATGATGGCCGCGCAGAAGCCGTGTTCGGCAAAGCGTGCCATCACCGGGTCGTTGGAGTAGCCGCTGGAGACGATCAGCCGCGCCGCCGGATCTAATGCGAGGATGTGGCGGGCGGCGTCCTTGCCTCCCATGCCGGTCGGCACCGTCAGGTCCATGATCACGGCGAAAAACGGCTCACCTGTCTCGCGCGCCTCGCGGTAGAGGCTCACCGCCTCCTCACCGGTGCTGCAGGTAGTCACGGAGTAGCCGAGGAATTCGAGGATGCCGGTGGTGAGGGTCCTGATCGGTTCCTCGTCGTCCATCACCAGGATGGCCCCCTTGCTCACCGCCTCCAGCGCCGGCGGTTGGCTGGCAGGGGGAGGCGTGGCGACCAGTTCTCCGGCCGAAGGGAGGTAGAAGGTGAAGGTGGTGCCATGCCCCAGGGTGGAGTCGACCTCTATCTTCCCCTGGTGCTTGGCGACGATCGAGTGGACCGAGGCCAGGCCGAGGCCGGTCCCCCCAGCCTTGGTGGTGAAGTAGGGATCGAAGATCTTCTGCTGGTCCTCCATGGTGATGCCGCACCCCTGGTCGGTGAAGGATACCCTGACGTAGCATCCGGCGGGAAGGGCGGCGCTGTTGTCGGCGTCCAGGATGACGTTCTCCCCCCGCACACCCAGGGCACCCCCTTCCGGCATCGCCTGCAGCGCGTTGATGATCACGTTGTTGAAGACCTGGCTCATCTGCCCCTCGTCGGCCAGGATGCCATCCAGCGAGGCCGCGATGTCGACCGTAGTGGTCACCTTGCTGCCACGAAGGGCCAGGTTCAATGACTCCTGGACCAGGTCGGCCACCGAGACCGGCTTCATCACCGGCTGCCCCCCCTTGGCGAAGGTCAAAAGCTGGTGCGCAAGCTCCGCCGCCCGCAGCGAGGCCTTCTCCGCGTTCTCCAGCGGTTTCCTGGCCGGATGCGATCCGTCCAGCAAGAGCCCCAAGAAGGAGATGTTGCCGAGGATGCCGGTCAGGATGTTGTTGAAGTCGTGGGCGATCCCTCCCGCCAGGATGGCGAGCGATTCCAGCTTCTGCGTCTTCAAAAGCTCGCTTTGCATCGACTGCCAGCGGGTCACGTCGGTGAAGATGTAGACGATCCGGTTGTGCACCAGCCGGAGGTTGAGGATCACATGGCGAACGGAGCCGTCGCTGCAGGTAAGCCTGGCCTCGAAGGGTGAAACCACCGCCCCGGGGGTGCGCGTGGCGGCCATGGCCCTGCTCCAGGCCTCCTTGATCTTGGCCCGGTACTCTGGGTCGGGGAGGGTGCTCAACAGCCAGCGGTCTATGGTCGGCAGGTCGTCGATGGTGTAGCCCAGCCAGTCGATCAGGCAGCGGTTGAGATACTGGACCGCCCCGCTTTCGTCGGTCCAGCCGATCCCGACCGGCATCTCCTCCATAAGAACCTTGAGCAGTTCCTCGTTTTGCCTAAGCGCTTCCTCAGCCATCTTCCTGGCCTCGATGTCCCTCACCATCACGATGATCCGTTCCTGCCCGTTGATGGTCGCGCCGCGCATGTTGACCTCGGACCAGAAGATGGTGCCGTCCTTTTTTCGGCTGCGCCATTCGGAGATCTGCGGGATACCCTGCGCCGTTTGCCTGATCAGCGCCAGCGCCTCCTCTTGCGAATAAGGGGGCTCGCCCAGGCTCAGCTCCTGGACCCGCAGATGGATGGCTTCCTGGCGGCTATACCCGAACATGGCGGACATGGTCCGGTTCACGTCCATGATGTGGCCGCTGACCGGATCGTGGATGAAGAGAGCGTCGTTGACGTTGTCGTAGATGGCCTGGAAGCGCTCCTCGCTCTCCACCAGTTGCGCGATGGCGTCGTTGTCGCGCCGCACGAAGCGGGCGATCAGCTGGTAGAGCAGCGTGGAGGTGATGACGATGAAGACGAGCCCTTTGAAGACGCTGATGTGGGAGATGGTTTCGGGATCACGGACGAACCAGGTGAGAATGGTGTCGGAGAGGTAGATCCAGGCGCTTCCGAACACAACGTAGATACCGACGATCTTGCTGGTTTCCCGGCTGCCACCGAGTTTAAGGCGGCTCTTCATGGATGCTCCACTCGTTGGGGAGGTCTACTAAAGGGGGGCAAGTTAGTGAACACAGGATGCCATGACGCAAGCTGTGCAGTCAAGAACCGTCTGGAGGGGGCAAAAGAGGTTCTTCACGGTTTTTTTGGGGGGGCAACCTACATCACCAAGCTTCCTGACGCCATTCGCCCTGAGCCTGTCGAAGCATGTCCTGAGCCCGTCGAAGGGGGGCGCTTGTAGGGTCGGAAGGGGGTGCTTCGAACAAGCTCAGCATGAACGGCCACCGACGCTCTCTAGCTGTCGGCCGGTTCCGCTGTTGAAGCCGGAGCCGTAGCCGAGCCGTCGGCGAAGGTGATGCCGCGCAGCTTGGTGTCGCGGGCTATCTTGAAGGTGGTCGAGTATTCCATCACGGCCCTTTCGTCCTCGTCAAAGACTGTCACCCGCCCTTCGATGGTCCGCTCGACCTTGGAGACCATCTTGGCCCGGGCGGTCACCACCCCTTTCTTGACGGGGTGCTGGAAGGTGACCTCCATCTTGGTGGTGGCAAAGTGGGAGCCGGGCTCGAGGATGCTCTTGATGGCCATCACCACGGCGGTATCGGCCAGGCTGACCAGGGCGCCGCCGTGCATGATGCCGGCTCCGTTGGAGTATTCGCGGTAGAAGGGCATCGACAGCGTCGCCTGGCCGTCGGCCGCCTCTTCGATCTTCATGTTGAGCAGTTGCTCGAAGGGGGCCGTGCTGATCCAGGCGTCCATGGCGAAGTGGTGGGGACCGGTGGATGGTGTGGTCATTATTTCTTCTCCGGCTTCTGTTCCGGCACGGTCGGCAGGAAGGTCACCTCCAGCTTGAGCGGTTTGCCGTCCCGCAGCAGTTCCAGAGTGGAGTGGTCGCCGGCCTTTTTCTTCTTGATGGCGTAGGCGAGGTCATAGCTGTCGATGAGGGGTTCGTTATCGAGGCCGATCAGGACATCCTTCGCTTTGACCCCGGCACGCTCGGCGTTGGATCCCGGCACCACGCTGCTGACCTCCAACCCCTTGCCGGAGGCGGTCGGCTCGTACATCACTCCCAGCATGACTGCCCGCTTGGGCAGGGACTCATAGGAGAGGTAGTTCAGGAAGTCGTAGGGGCGCATGGGAATCTGCGGCAGTTCGGCCTCATCCATGTACTCCGGCTTGGTCCCTTCGGCAACGGCTATCTCGGTGCCGCCGATCAGCACGTAGGAGGTAGGGATGCGCCGGAAGACCCTGCGCGGGATGCCGAACCCGTACTTGATATGGTTGCCGCCGGCCATCACCATCAGGTGCTTCCCTTTCCCGGCCGGGCTTAGCAGGTAGCGGGCGGCCGTCTCCGCCATGGTCTCGTCCCAGAGGGTCTGGACCCGCAGGAACGCCTCCACCTGCATCTTGCCGTGGCTGTGCCCCTCGAACAACCCCTCGGTGGTGCCGCGCTGGTAGATGTCGCTCATGTCCATTTCCGGCAGTTGCGCCTTCTCTTCGGCAGAGAGTTCCTCGGCCGGCTTGCTGCGGACGGCCTTCACCAGATCCTTGTTCGCATTGAGTCCCAGGATGGGGATGTGCTTGTCACGGGCGAACAGCAGGATATCGCGGTAGTAGTCGAAGTCCATCTTCCAGTCGTCGAACCACTTGACGGCCTTCACGAAGCTCTTTTCGTCCAACTCCCCCGCGCTCCAGCGGTCCAGCACCGGCTGCTGCGCGCGGTGGAACATCTCCATCCCCAGCGCGACCCGGCCCGGATGGCGCTGCTCCAATCCCTGCAGGACCTCCAGTTCCACCCGGTGGGAGGCCGGGTTGTCGTGGGTCTCGCCAACATAGACCACCCTGGCGTCGGCGGCGATGTCCAGCATCTGGGTCTTGCTCACCAGAAAGCCGGTGGGCAGATGGACGATCTCGCCTACCTTGGGCGGGGTCGAGCGGGGATATGGTTCCTGAGGATCACCCATGAGGATCTGCTTCGATGAGACGGGACAGCAGGCAGTGATGGCGAGTAGGCACAGTGAGGCAGCCACGTGCAGTGGGCGAGAGAAAGAGATCATGTTTCCTCCGCGGTGGAAGATGTAAGGACGTCGGATCCGGCATGCTGGATTGATGATAACTCTTTGTTATATAAGTGATATTGAAGGGTTAGAGGTTGCTTAATTGTCGGGGGGTGGTATTCTGTTCCCGTGTCCGAAGTTAAACAAGATGGTACCATATCATTCATGAATATAAACCGCAAGTTCGAGCAGGGGCTGATCCCCAGTCACTACCACACGAAAAGGAGAAGATGCCTATGAGACACGCGCTCTTGATCTTTCTTACCTTCAGCTTCCTTTCAGGAGCCGTTCCCGCCCTCGCCGCTCCCACCGTCACCGAACAGGTAAAGCAGGTCGTCGACCAGGTGGTGAAGATAGTTTCCGATCCGGAGATGAAGAAGCCGGCCAAGGAACCGCAGCGCAGACAGCAGTTGAAACAATCGATCGCCACTATCTTCGATTACGGCGAGATGGCCCAGCGTTCGCTGGCGACGCACTGGAAAAACCGTACCCCGGCTGAAAAGAAGGAGTTCGTCTCCCTCTTCGCGACCCTGCTGGAAAATTCCTATGCGGGAAAGATCGAGTCGTACCACAACGAGAAGATCGTTTACCTGGGGGAAACCGTGGATGGGCAGTACGCGGAGGTGAAATCCAAGGTGATCGCGCCCAAGGGGGATGAGTACTCGCTGGACTACCGCCTGATGAACAAGGGTGGTAAATGGCTGGTCTACGACGTGGTGATCGAGGGGGTAAGCCTGGTCTCCAACTATCGCGGTCAGTTCAACAGGATCATCAACAGCCAGGGGTATCCCGAGCTGGTGAAGAAACTGAAGACCAAGAGCGAGGAGCTGAAGGCGCCGTAACCGCAGCCAACTGAAGCATCGGTGTCTAGGGCCGTTAAACCTCTGTTTGACGGCCTTTTTATGTTGACAATATGGCGGCTACGCTAATAGAATCGCGATTTTATTAACAACCTGGAGGTTTGCGAATGGGAAAGCTTTTTAAGGTAGCGGTTCTGGCGGGTGACGGCATTGGTCCGGAGGTCATGGCCGAGGCACTTAAGGTGCTCGATGCGGTCGAGAAACGCTACGATGTTACTTTCGAGCGGACCCCCGCAAACGTCGGTGGGGCCGGTATCGACCTGGAGGGGCGCGCCCTTCCGGAGACTACCGTCAACATCTGCAAGGCGTCCGACGCCATCCTGTTCGGTTCGGTGGGTGGCCCCAAATGGGAAACGCTTCCCCCGGATGAGCAGCCGGAGCGCGGTGCGCTGCTGCCGCTTAGGAAGATCTTCGGCCTCTACGCCAACCTCCGTCCGGCCATCATCTTCCCGTCGCTTACCGGCGCCTCCTCCCTGAAGGAAGAGGTGATCGCCGGGGGCTTCGACATCCTGGTGATCCGCGAACTGACCGGCGGCATCTACTTCTCCCAGCCCAAGGGTATCGAAGGTGAAGGTAATGCCCGGATCGGCGTGGATACCATGCGCTACAGCGTCCCGGAGATCGAGCGCATCGCCCACGTCGCCTTCAAGGCCGCCCAGAAGCGCGGCAAGAAGGTCTGCTCCATCGACAAGGCCAACGTCCTCTCCACCTCGGTCCTCTGGCGCGAAATCGTGATCAACATCGCCAAGCAGTACCCGGACGTCGAGCTCTCCCACATGTACGTCGACAACGCCGCCATGCAGCTGGTAAAATGGCCCAAGCAGTTCGACGTCATCCTGTGCGAGAACATGTTCGGCGATATCCTCTCCGACGAGGCGGCCATGCTGACCGGTTCGCTCGGCATGCTCCCCTCCGCATCGCTTGCCGAAGGCTCCTTCGGCATGTATGAGCCCTCCGGCGGCAGCGCCCCGGACATCGCGGGGCAGGGGATCGCCAACCCGATCGCCCAGATCCTCTCCGCCGGCATGATGCTCCGCTACTCCTTCGGGATGGTGGAGGCGGCCGACGCCATCGACAAGGCGGTCGCCAAGGTGCTCGACCTGGGCTACCGCACCAGGGACATCTACCAGGAGAAGGAAGGCGAGAAGCTGGTCAACACCAAGGAAATCGGCGACGCCATCATCGCGAATCTGTAATTTCCCGATGGCGTGGTATTAAATACAACGCGGTATCAATACCCATTCCCAATATAGAAAAGGAAACGAACTATGAAAGTCGGACTTGTCGGTTGGCGTGGCATGGTTGGCTCCGTTCTCATGCACCGGATGCAGGAAGAGAACGATTTCGCTGGGATCGAGCCGGTATTTTTCACTACTTCGCAGGTGGGGCAGCCTGCCCCCATGAATGCCGGGATCCTGAAGGATGCTTCGGATATCGCGGAGCTGAAGAAACTCGACGTCATCATCACCTGCCAGGGCGGCGACTACACCAAGGCCGTCCGTCCCAAGCTCGCCGAGGCGGGCTGGAACGGCTACTGGATCGACGCGGCCAGCACCCTGCGCATGGAGAAGGACGCCGTCATCATCCTCGACCCGGTCAACCGCAACGTGATCGACGAGGCCCTCTCCAAGGGGATCAAGGATTTCATCGGCGGCAACTGCACCGTCAGCCTCATGCTGATGGGCCTGGGCGGCCTGTTCCGCGCCGGGCTGGTGGAGTGGATCACCTCCATGACCTACCAGGCTGCCTCGGGTGCCGGTGCTCCCAACATGCGCGAGCTCCTCTGCCAGATGGGCGTCCTGCACGGCGCCGTCTGCGAGCAGCTGCAGAACCCTTCCTCGGCCATCCTCGACATCGACCGCCGGGTCACCGCTACCCTGAGGGGCGAAGAGATTCCCAAGAAAGAATTCGGCTTCGCGCTGGCCGGCAGCGTGCTCCCCTGGATCGACCGCGAGGTCGAAGACGGCCAGAGCCGCGAGGAGTGGAAGGGCTTTGCCGAGACCAACAAGATCCTGGGCACCACCTCTCCGATCCCGGTCGACGGCATCTGTGTGCGCGTGGGCGCCATGCGTTGCCACAGCCAGGCGCTGACCATCAAGCTCAACAAGGATGTGCCGATCGCCGACATCGAGAACCTGATCAAGAACGACAACCAGTGGGTCAAGCTGGTCCCCAACAACAAGGCCGACACCCTCGCGCAGCTTACCCCCGCCGCCACCTCCGGCTCGCTGACCGTTCCGGTCGGCCGCGTGCGCAAGATGAAGATGGGCCCGCAGTACCTCTCCGCCTTCACCTGCGGCGACCAGCTGCTGTGGGGCGCCGCCGAGCCGCTGCGCCGCATGCTGCAGATCCTGAAGGAAAGGTAACAGCGGCAGCTTAGCTTAACCAATAGTGGTATCTCGAATGGAGCGCGTCCCCTCGTGGCAGGATCGGGGGGCGCGCTCCTGTTTTCGTCTTGAGGAGAATAGATATGAGCAGGCTTTGGAACGTTGCAGTAGTGGGCGCGACCGGCGCGGTGGGAACGCAGATGCTAGAGTGCCTGGAGGAGCGCGACTTTCCGGTGGGGAAGATCAAGCTGTTGGCCAGCAGCCGGAGCGCGGGCGAGGTCCTGGAGTTTCGCGGCAAGGCGGTGCAGGTCGAGGAGTTGACCCACGACAGCTTCGAGGGGATCGATATCGCCCTCTTTTCGGCGGGAGGGGCGCGCTCGGAGGAGTTCTGCCCCTCGGCGGCCAAGGCCGGCGCGGTCTGCATCGACAATTCCAGCGCCTGGCGCATGGACAAGGACGTCCCGCTGGTGGTCCCGGAGGTCAATCCCGAAGCCATCGCCGGCTACAAGAAGAAGGGGATCATCGCCAACCCCAACTGCTCCACCATCCAGATGGTGGTGGCGCTCAAGCCGTTGCACGACTTCGGTGCCATCAAGAGGATCGTGGTCTCGACCTACCAGGCGGTTTCCGGCACCGGCAACAAGGCAATCGATGAGCTGCGCGTCCAGGTCGGCGAGCTTCTGAACGGTCGCCCGGCCGTCGCCAAGGTCTACCCGCACCAGATCGCCTTCAACTGCCTGCCGCAGATCGATGCCTTCTGCGACAACGGCTACACGAAGGAAGAGATGAAAATGGTCAACGAGACCGCCAAGATCATGGGGTCCGACATCAAGGTCAGCGCGACCTGCGTGAGGGTCCCGGTCTTCTTCGGTCACTCGGAGTCGGTGAACATCGAGACGGACAAGAAGATTACGGTGCAGAAGGCGAGGGAACTGCTGGAAGACGCGCCGGGTGTGGAGCTGGTGGACGATCCCGCCGAGGGGGAATACCCCATGGCCATCAACGCCGCCGGTGAAGACGTCACCCTGGTTGGCCGCATCCGCGAGGACGCCTCGGTCAAGAATGGCCTCAACCTCTGGGTCGTCGCCGACAACGTCCGCAAGGGTGCCGCGACCAACGCCGTCCAGATCGCGGAGATCCTGGTCGAGAAGTATCTCAAGTAATTGGTTCTTTGATGTTCCGAGGCCTTTCCCCCCTCGCCCTACGGGAGAGGGGAGGGGGGTGAGGGAACTTTCAATCGGCGGAAATGTCAGTCGGTGCGTGGCTTCCCTCACCCCGGCCCTCTCCC
>NZ_DATFBA010000141.1:0-8767 GCF_035254065.1 Geomonas sp. | reverse complement strand
GCGGCGCCAGGCGCGGGTGTCGTTGTGGTCGTAGAGGGTGCAGAATAGGTCCTCCACCACTATCCCCAGCTCCTCCACGCTCTTCACCGTCTTCACCTCGTCGCAGAACTCGCCGTACAGCTCCAGGAGGCAATCGCCGCGCCCCCACAGCTCCTCGTCCTCCGGGGTGAGCCAGAGCAGGTACCCCGCCTTCTCCCGGATCTCCTCCAGCGCCCACTCCTCGGATTCGTGATAGTTGTTGCGCCCGTCCCCCAGGACAACGATGGCCGGCTTGCCACGCATCCCTTCCAGGTACTTCTCCTTGAAGGTGGTAAAAACCTTGCCGTAGTCACTGTTGTCGTCGAGGTTGACGATCTCGCCCCGGTCCATGGTCTCCAAGAGGACGTTGATCGGCATGTTGCGCAGCTTCTCGGTGATCTCGGCGATCTCGCTGTTGAAGACGAAGCTTCTCACGTCCATCACCCGGTTCTGCAGCGTGTGCAGCAGCAAGAGCAGGAAACGGGTGGCGTGGGAGACAGAATAGCTCACATCGCAGAAAACGACCAGTCGCGGTTTTTCCTTGCGCTTTCTCCTGAGCGAGCGCAAAAACGGCACCATGTCGTGGCGGTAGTTCTTCTGCAGGGTCTTGATGACGTGGAGCTTGCCGCGGCTCTCCTCTTCCTTCATCCGCTGCACGTCCTTGCGGATCCTCATCAGCATCCGACCCACCACGTCCTGCATCTCCGCCTGCTCCTCGGCCGAGACCAGATCGATCCTGCTCTTGGCCTGCCAGCTCTGGTGGAAGGCGACGGTGGGAGGAGCCTGCTGGTAGTAGTCGGAAGGCATGGGCGCCTCCATCTTGCCGCGGAAGCCGTCCAGCTGCACCGTGATCTGGGCGCCTTCGGAGTCGTCGTCGCTTTCCGCCATCCCCATCAGGTTCTCCAGTTCCTCGGCGCTCAGGTCGCCGTCGGTGGCCAGATTGGGTCCCTCTTCATGGTGGGTCTGGTGCATTTCGGACTTGAGCTGCTCCCCCTCCACGATGTGGATGAGAGCGCCCAAAAGATCCAGGGGGTCTGAGTTGTCGGTGAGGAAATCGGTCCTGCTGAAGAAGCGGTCGAAGACCTCTTCGAAGGCGGGGATGTCGTTGACGTTCTTGATCAGGGTGAGGCACAGGTAGGCCCGCATCGAGTCGCGGCCGTCGAAGCCGCCCAGGGAGAGCGCTTCGACCGCGTCGAGACTTTCCCCCTGGGAGACCCTCACTCCCCGCTCCCGCAGCGCCTTCACGAAACCGGCGATGATGCGCTCCATAGTTTAACTCCGCACAAATTGAAAAGCGACTCGTCCAAAGGCGGCAAGCCGCGAAGGAGATCCGGCAGGACTCCTGGGCGGCTATAAGTCCGTACCCGAGCTTTGATCGGCATCAGCGCAGCGTCGCCGCCGCCAGTTCCGTCACCTGCTTGAGGTCCGCCTGGTGCTTGGCGATCACCCCCACCGTGTTGGCGACCACCTCGGGGGTGAGCTGCCGGGCGTGCAGGATGGAGAGGACATGCGCCCAGTCCAGCGCCTCGGAGACAGAGGGGGGCTTGCGCAGGTTCAGCTCCCTGACCTGGCGCAGGAACTCCACCATCTGCCGGGCCAGACCCTCGCAGATCTCCGGGTAGCGGGCGCGCACGATGTCCACCTCGCGCTCGAACTCCGGGTAACCGAGGTAGAGGTAGAGGCAGCGCCGCCTGAGGGCGTCGGAGATCATGCGGGTGCCGTTACTGGTAAGGATGGCGAGAGGCTTGTGGTTCGCCTCGATCACCCCCAGCTCCGGGACCGAAACCTGGAAATCGCTCAGGCACTCCAGCAGCAGCGCCTCGAACTCGTCCCCGGAGCGGTCGATCTCGTCGATCAGCAGAAGCGAAGGCTTTTCGGAGAGGAAGCTGCGCAGAATGGGACGTTGCACGAGGAAGTTCCTGGAGAAGAACAGGCTCTCCTCGGCGGAAAGCCTCTCAACCGCCTCGCGCAGGTCGGCGGTCTGGGAGAGGTAGCTATCGAGCTGGGTCCGCAACAGCTGGGTGTAGAGGAGCTGCTTGCCATACTCCCAGTCGTAGAGTGCCTTCCCCTCGTCGATACCCTCGTAGCACTGCAGACGGACCAGGGGGAAATCCATCACCTCGCTCAGCGTCTTGGCGAGCCCGGTCTTGCCCACGCCAGGAGGTCCCTCGATCAGGATCGGCTTTCCCATGCGGAGGGCGAGAAAGACTGCGGTGGCGATGGAGTCGTCGGCGATGTAGCCGCCGCCGCGGAGCAGGTCCTTTACCTTTTGTTCGGTGATCATGGCTACCTCTGAGAAATCTGGTGGTAAGCGTGAGGGGTGAAGATCGAAACCTTCACCCCTCACCTTGGTACTGCCAGGTTACTGCCGGCTACTGATTACATGCAGGCCTTGAAGACGGCGCGCATATTGTCGAAGCCGATGTCGACCGGGTTGCCCTCGGAGCAGATGTCGGCGGCCGCGAACTTGGACAGGCCGTCGAGGTCCTTCTCCTGGAGACCGAGGTCGGCGAACTTGGTGGTGATACCGAGGTCGTCCTTCAGCTCCTGGCACATGTTGATGAAGATCTCGCCGGCTTTGATGTCGGACATACCGGCGGTGTTGACGCCGGCGGCGCGAGCCATCATGGCGAAGCGCTCCGGGCAGGCCGGCAGGTTGAGGCGGCAGACGTCAACCAGGGCGATGGCGTTGCACAGGCCGTGCGGGGAGTCGTAGAGACCGCCCATGGCGTGAGCCATGGAGTGGACGATGCCCAGACCTGCCGAGTTGAAGGAGTAGGCTGCGGCCAGCTCGGCCCAGACCATCTGCTCAACTGCCTTGTCGTTGTTCCTGTTGCTGGCGGACTGACGCAGGTTGTTGAAGATCTCGGTGATCGCCCACAGGCCCGGGCCGTAGGCGGACTGCACGCAGAGGCGGGAAGCGATAGCTTCGACGGCGTGGGTCAGGGCGTCCATACCGGTGTAAGCGGCCAGGTTGGAGCTCATGCACTGGTGGATCAGCGGATCGTCAACGGACTTGTCCGGGGTGCAGTTGGGATCGAACAGCGCCATCTTGTACATCTTCTCGGTGTGGTTGATGATCGAGAAGCAGGAGACCTCGGAACCGGTACCGGAGGTGGTGTTGATGGCGAGGTGCTTGATCTTGTTCTTCTTGGTGCACTTGAAGGCGCCTTCGAAGGAACGGACGTCCTGGCCGTCGTGGCTGTAGACCAGCTTGATGGCCTTACCGCAGTCCTGGGAGGAACCGCCGCCCAGGGTGATGATGCCGTCGAACTTGCCGGAGGCGAGGGCCTTGGCGCCTTCCATTACTTCGAAATCTTTGGGGTTCGGGGTAGCCTTGTCGAACACTTCGGAGGCAACACCGGCGTGCTTCAGAACACCCTGGATCGACTCGACGATGCCGGTGCCCTTGAGACCGGTGGTGACGATCAGCGCATTGGTCATGCCAAGAGCCTTCGCGTCGTTACCGACCATGGTGTGTGCGCCCCAACCGATGTTAACGGACGGGTAAGCGTGCTGCATCTTGATCGGGTATTCGCGTCTTTCCAGGCTGAGGGTCCTTTTAACGTCTCTGAAATGTGGCATCTGTACTTCCTCCTTTTTTGGTGTGGGTAAGATTTACCCTTCCTACTGCGCATTTAAACTGCTGGTTACTACCTTGGTGAACCGGTACTACTGACAGCCCTACGTGCATCAAAAAAATGTTATACCAGTGATCCCACCCAACCTTTGAAGCCACTACCAGGCTTCGTACAACCGCATGTCTTCCCAGTTAGCAAGGGCAATGCCAAAACGAAACATTGGTTTAAAACCGCGTAAACAATGGGAACGCGGTTTTCGGGGAGAAAAGAGGTGGATGTGGGAAACGGGGAAATAAGTAACAGCTTGGGAGGTAATGGCGGATTATCGGCTAGGGAAATTTTCCACAGTGGGGAAAATCGCCGCGCACCCCATCCTCACCCTGTCCCTCTTGGGGGAACGTTCGATGAGGTAGTGACTCGTTCGTGCTGGTCATCTCTTGAGAAGGGGTATGGACAAGTAAGCGGGGACAAGTGTTCGGGGACACGGGTGACTCTTTTGATCCGGGCGTCAGGGGACCTTCGAGGAAGAATTGAGCACCTTTGTGTTGGACACGTCGTGAGACAGGGGGTGGACGAAGTTGGAGGGGACGAAGTTAGAGGGGACGAGTGTTGGGGTGAGACAGGGTGACACGGCGGGAGCACTTTGACTGGCCTCTCTTGGCTGGTGAAAGGCCACCTACAGGGATCGGCGATCCCTCCGCGTGCCCGGTGTGCGGTCCCCACACTGAACAGAGGGGACTCCTCGGCGTCCCCCCCCTTCAAGGGGAGGGACAGGGTGAGGATGGGGCCAAGTGTGGATTATCGCCACATGTTGCATTATCCCACAATTACCGGCACAGTCGGCGTCAAACAGGGCTAAGCTATCGAAACCACGACGGCAACGCACGACGCGGCAACCATGGCGTCGAAAAAGTCTAATAAAGGAAGCAATGAGTGGGGAGAAATGCTGCAATCAGGAAGGGGGAACTGGTGGGGTGGCCCTGCAGGCCACCCCAAGCGGTGGAAAAGGGACGTCAGCCGCCGATTGCGGACATCGCAAAGGCGTCGTGCTCGGCACTCTCGGCGGACATCTGGTGCCGTCCCGGCTTGGCGAGTACCAAGCGGCACAGGGCGTCCTCCAGCTGGGGCGCATCCCCCTCGCCGAGGAACGGTTTGAGATCCAGATCGCCGCCTGCGAACAGGCAGCTCCGCGCCTTGCCGGTGGAGGTGACCCTGATCCGGTTGCAGCGGGCGCAGAAGTGGCCGGTGACCGGGGTGATGATGCCAAGGGTCCCCTCGGCGCCTTCGATGTGGTACTCCTCGGCAGGCCCCGCCAGCTCCCCGCGCAGCACGGGCTTGAGCGGAAAGCGGGCCGACAGCCGGGTCAGTATCTCGCTGCCGGAAACCACCAGCGACTGCCACTGCTCCTCCTTACCGGAGGGCATGTACTCGATGAAACGCACGGTGAAGGGGCGCTCGGCGGCCAGCGCGGCAACAGTCTCGATCTCGTGGTCGTTGACCCCGCGCATCACCACCATGTTGATCTTGATGGGGAAACCTTCCCGGTGAGCCGCCTCGATCCCCGCCAGCACCCTTTTCAGGTCGTTTCGGCGGGTGATTGCGCAAAAATTGTCGGCGTCCAGGGAATCCAGGCTGACATTGAGCCGCTGTACCCCGGCCTCGCGCAGCCTACCTGCCATCTCCTCCAGGAGCACGCCGTTGGTGGTCAAAACCAGCTGTTTCAGCCCTTCGATGGCGGAGAGCCGGGAGAGAAACGGGATGATATCGCGCCTCACCAGCGGTTCGCCGCCGGTGACCCGGATCTTCTCGATCCCCACCGCCACCGCCGCCCGGCCGATCCGCTCCAGCTCCTCGTAGCTCAGCACCTGGGCGTGGGAAACCTTGGGCACCCCGCCCGCCGGCATGCAGTAGCGGCAGCGCATGTTGCACCGGTCGGTGACCGACAGGCGCAGGTAATTTATCTTCCTTCCGAAACTGTCAACCAACTTCACAAAGCCCCCTTCACTGCCTCGGCCGCTTCCAGGCCGTAACGTTCGAGCTTAGTGTACAGGGTCTTTCTGTCGATCTCCAGAATTTTTGCGGCCCGGCTCTTATTTCCCTCCACCAGTTCCAGCACCTTGGCGATGTGCTCCCGCTCGATCACCCAGAGCGGCAGCTCGCTGGGGGCCGAGGAGGTGACCACCTTGGGCGGGAGCACCTTGGGTGGCGCGAAGGGCAAAAGCTCCAGGGTGATCAGGTTGTCGGTGGCCAGGATGCAGGCCCGGCGGATGGTGTTCCTGAGCTCCCTCACGTTGCCCGGCCAGCTGTATGCCGAAAGCGCGGCCATGGCCTCCTCGGTGATCTCCCAGTTCTCATTGGGGCGTCCGGCGATCGATTTCATGAAGAAATAGGCGAGCGGGACGATATCCTCGGAGCGCTCCCGAAGCGGCGGCAGGTTGATCGGGAGCAGGTTGATGCGGTGGTAGAGGTCTTCCCGGAACTCGCCGCGGTTGGCGCACTCCTGCAGGTTCTTGTTGGAGGCGAACACGAAACGGACATCCACGCTGATGTCGTGGTTTCCCCCCATGCGCCGGAAGGTGCCGGTCTCCAGCACCCTCAGGAGCTTGACCTGCACGTCCAGCGGCATCTCGGAGACCTCGTCCATGAAGAGGGTGCCGGTGTCGGCCAGCTCGAAAAGGCCCGCCCTCCCCTTGTTGGCACCGGTGAAGGCGCCCTGGGTATGCCCGAAGAGCTCGCTCTCGGCGGTGTTGATGTTGAGGCGGCCGCAGTTCACGGTGACGAACGGCTTGTCCACCCGCGGGCTCGCGTCGTGCACGGCGCGGGAGATCAGCTCCTTGCCGGTGCCGCTCTCCCCGTAGATGAGCACGTGCTCGTCGGCAGGGCCCCAGCGCTTGACCACCTCCAGCACCTTCATGAGCGCCGGGCTTCGCCCCACGATCCGGTGGTTCTCGAACTTGCTCACCTCGAGCTTGAGGTTGATGTTCTCCAGCCGGAGGCGGTTCTTCTCGTAGGCCTTGTCGATCACCATCTCCAGCTCGTCGAGCTTCACCGGCTTGGTGAGGTAGTCGTAGGCGCCGTGCTTGATGCACTCGACCGCGGTCTCGATGGAGCCGTGGCCGGTGAACATGATGACCTCCGGGATGATGGTCTCCGCCCGCATCTGCCTGAGCACCTCGATGCCGTCCATACCGGGCATCTTGACGTCCAACAGCACCACGTTGAAGTTCTCCTCGCGGTACTTCCGGAGCCCCTCGACCCCGTCACGGGCCACCTCGACCTTGTACCCGGAGCGGATCAGCTCGGCCTCGAGCAGTTCCCGGATCGGACGGTCGTCCTCCACGATCAGGAGCTTCGCCCCCTTCCCTTTTCCTACGGCTGGCATAGTGGCAACCTCACGGTAAACGTCGATCCCTTTCCTTGGCTACTATCCACCAGTATCTCTCCCCCTTGCCTCTGGATGATGTTGTAGGTGATGGCAAGCCCCAGTCCCAGCCCCTGGCCGACCGATTTGGTGGTGAAGAAGGGGTCCCAGATCTGGGCGAGCTGCTCGGGGGGAATGCCGCACCCCGAGTCCTTGATGGTGACCACCCCCATCCCCTGCTCCACGAAGGTGGAGATCTCCACCACCCCGGAGCCGCAGATCGCCTGGTGGGCGTTCAACAGCAGGTTCATGAAGACCTGGCGAAGCCCCGCCCCGTCACCGTACACCGGGGGGAGATCCTCCTGCAACAGCTCCACGATCTCGATCCGCTCGTAGCGCGACTTGTGGCGGACCAGCTCCAGCACCTCCTGGAGGGCGCAGTTCAGGTTGACGGCACCTGCGGCACCGTCCGATTTGCGGGAGAAACTCAACAGGCTGTCGATGATCGCCTTGCAGCGGTAGGTCTCCCGCATGATGACTTCCAGGTACTTCTGGAAGACCGCCAGGCGCGCGTCTTCGGAGAGCCCCGGCTCGTCGCGCAGCCTTCTCAGGAGCGCCTCCGCGTAGCCCGCCACCGAGCTCAGCGGGTTGTTGATCTCGTGGGCCACCCCGGCCGCCAGCACGCCGATGGAGGACATCTTCTCCGCCTGCACGAGCTGCAGCTCCTGGGAGCGGCGGTCGGTGACGTCCCGCAGGAACATGAGGGCCCGGTGCTTGCCGTTGTTGTCCTCGATGGGGGTGACGGTGACGTCGAAGTAGCGGGTCTCCCGGCCCGGCAGCTGGCTGGCGAAGGAGACCTGCACGCTTTCACCCTTCAGGGCGCGCTCCACGGGGCAGCTCTCCGGGGCGCTCTCCTGCTCGGGGTGGAAGAGCTTGCCGCAGGAGCTCCCCACCAGGGTCTGCTGCGGGAACATGCGCGGGCAGACGTGGTTTCTGTGCTGGACGAGCCCGCTGGAATCGTAGATGGCGACGCCGTCGCCGATGGAGTCGAACACCGCCTGCAGCTCGCGGCTTTTGGTGCGCAGACCGAGGTTGGCCGCCTCCAGCTCCTGGATCTTCTGCTTGACCTCGGAGTAGAAGCCGATCTTCGAGCTCTCCAGACCCAAAAGGCGGTCGAGGCTCTCGGTATCGACGGTGCTGCGCGTGATCTTGTCCATCAGTACGCCCTCTCCAGGATGGTCAACAGATCGGCCAGATCGGCCTGACGCGGCGAGGTGATCAGACAGGCGTCATGCAGGGCGTTCTCGGCGAGCGTGGGGAGGTCCTCCTTCTTGACCCCCAGGCTCCTGAGGCTCCTGGGCGCCCCGCAGGCCTCCAAAAGCGACTCCACCTCTCCCTGCACCACCTCGGCGGCTCCGGCGCGGTTGCCGGTCTCCTGGTGGCCGAGCCCCCAGGCGAGCTCGGGGAGCTTCTCGGTGACCACCGGCAGGTCGTAGCGGATCACCTCGGGGAGGAGCACGGCGTTGATAGAGCCGTGGTTGGCGTTGTAATAGCCGCCGATGGGGTGCGCCAGCGCGTGCACGATCCCCAGGAGCGAGTTGGAGAAGGCCATGCCGGCGTGCAGGCTGGCCCGGGAGAGGTTCTCCATCGCCTCGGGGCTCTGCTCGCGCACCGCCTTGACCAGGCTCCCTTTCAAGAGGCGGATCGCCTTGATGGCGTGCACGTCGGTGAGCGTGGTGGAGGCGATCGAGAAGAAGGCCTCCAGCGCGTGGCTCAAGGCGTCGGTGGCGGTGGTGCAGACGTACTC